>NZ_CAXBKA010000005.1:0-358531 GCF_963976355.1 uncultured Sneathiella sp. | reverse complement strand
ACGCGGGTTATAAATCCACCAACCATCAACGTCAACTACTTAATATAGGTTTTTTTACTGTGCCATGTTTATGCCGTAAATTTTCTATAGAAAGCGTGATCTCCGGGTTTCCAAACGCGGCCAACTACCATTCATATGAACGTAATCATCAAAAGGAACAAACCATATTCCGACAATGCGGAAATTTTTCCTACAATATGCAGAATCGTAGCATTCGCATAACTTAAGGAAAAATTGAGGAATACTTGACAAAATTGCAATCTGACAGCATCTTTCGACGCGTCATTATGGTTAACGAGTTTTAAATCAACATATTATTTTTTGTGGTTCAACGAGTGCTGAAGACAATGAAACCAGGCGCCAAATCAGGATTGTTTAGCAAATTATTGCTGATACCTGTCATTACAATGATCGCCGGAGGCGCCGCAGGCGGCTTGCTGGTGTCCACATTTCTCTCCGGATCGGACGAACACCCTGACCAGATCGCCAGTGCAGGGCAGGAACAGAGCACGCCATCTATTGTACAGGAGGCCACCGCTTCCGTTGAACAGGATATCGAAGTTGATATTGATACCGCTGAAGTTCTCGAAAATAATGCTGAAGTGACAGTCGCCGCCTATGCACCCTCGACATCGGACAGCCTGAGTGAATTGATCAAAACTGTCTCCGTCAGCAAAGGCGATACATTAATGGCGGTTTTGACTCGGGCCGGTGCCGATCGTACGGAAAGCCATGAGGCCATTGCAGCTCTCAATGAAATCTTTGACCCCCGCAGCCTTAAAATCGGACAGGATGTGACGCTCTATTTCGGAAACACCGAAGCCGATCAGGAAGGTGGCGCGGCAACGCCGGGGCTCATTCGTGTATCGCTGAAGGAAGACGTTGACCGCCGGCTTGCTGCCGTCCGCACGCCGGGTGAAGGCTTCACCGCCCAGGAAACCATTCTGGAGCTAGACAGAAAAACGGTGAGAGCGGGCGGTATCATCCAAAGTTCTCTCTTTTTATCTGCCGCACAGGCTGGCATCCCGACAAAAACCATTGTCGACCTGATCCGTATTTTTAGCTACGACGTTGATTTCCAGCGCGAAATCCAGCCCGGCGATAGCTTCGAGGTTTATTTCGAGCGGTTTGCCGACGAAGATGGACGAGTTCTGAAAGACGGCGCCATTCTCTGGGCCTCAATGACATTAAGCGGCAAAGAGTATTCCGCATACCGGTTCAGGACAAGCGATGACGGATTCACTGATTATTACAATGCGCAAGGGCAAAGCATCAAAAAGACTCTGATGCGCACACCCATTGACGGCGCGCGCCTTACCTCCGGTTTCGGCAAGCGCAAGCATCCGACGCTCGGCTATACAAAGATGCATCGCGGTGTTGATTTTGGCGCCCGGAGCGGAACACCGATTATGGCGGCAGGTAATGGGACTGTCGAAATGGCTGCGCGCAACGGTGGCTACGGCAATTATGTCCGCATCCGCCATAACAGCGAATATAAAACGGCCTATGCCCATATGAAAAGTTTCGGAAAAGGCATCCGCAAGGGCGCACGTGTCAAGCAGGGCCAGATTATCGGCTATGTCGGGACTACCGGCCGCTCTACGGGCCCGCACCTGCATTATGAAGTGCACAGAAACAGCAAGCAGATCAACCCACTCTCGGTTAAATTACCTGCAGGCCGTAAACTTGGTGGTAAAATGCTTGCCGCGTTTCAGGCGCATACAGACGGCATCCGCAAAGAAGTTGCCGGGGTTGAACTGGAAACAAAGCTTGCGAGCGTGAACCTCGAATAACGAAGAGCATCCCCGCCGCAGCATTAACTCTGACGATGTATTCTGGGGAGGGGCTGTTTGGATAAGAAGGCGCTTTTCACGCTGTATTTTGTCGTTTTGCTTGATGTCGCCGGACAGGGAATCCTGATTCCCGCCCTGACAACCTTAATTATCGACCCGACAAATGGCTTTTTGCCGACTGCAACATCGGCGGCAATGCGAAATTTCTATTTCGGACTTATCACAGGCAGTTTCTTCTTTTGCTGGTTTCTCGGCGCGACAATGATCGCCAGCTACTCTGATAAAGTGGGCCGGAAAAAAGCGCTTGTGATCTGTTTGATCGGTTCTGCGCTCGGCTATGTCCTGACCCTCATCGGGATATATATGCAAAGCATTACCTTACTCGTGCTGGGTCGCATTGTTGCCGGATTTACAGCCGGTAGCCAATCCGTATCACAGGCAGCAATTATTGACATAAGCACGGATGAAAACCGTACTGAGAACCTCGGGCGTCTCGTTGCGGCTCTTGCGGCGGGACTTGCGTTTGGACCGTTCGTTGGTGGTATCTTCTCCGATCAATCGATCTCGTCCGCATTAAACGTCACCGTCCCTGTTTATATAATTACCGCCTGTCTTTTCCTGAATCTGGCGTTGCTACTGAAGTATTTTGAGGATGTCCGGAAAACAGAGGGCGATTTCGCGCTTAACCCCCTGTCTGCCTTCTCGGAACTGGCGGAAGCCGTCAAAACACGCGCCATTCGCAATATTTCAATTGTCTTCTTCGCTTGCGTCCTCTCAATGACGCTGTTTTATATCTATGCAACAGTCTATCTGTTCCGAAAGTTCGAATTTACGACTTTGGGAAACAGTGTCGCCATGCTGGTCATCGGCGTGGGGATGGCAATCGGGAGCGGATATCTAATCAAACCCCTCTCCGATCGATTTACGCCGGAAAGAATTGTAGGTGGTGCCCTTTTAGTAATGGCTCTGTTTCAAGGGTTATTCCTGTTAAGCGGCAATGAGTATTTCGCGGTCGCCAGCCTGTTGCCATTTGTAATGGGCTACGGCGTCGCCTATACGAACTGCCTGTCAATATTTTCAGATGCGGTGCCTGAGGAAAAGCAAGGCTGGGTAATGGGAATATCCATCTCTCTCTTTACGTTTGCAGGCGGCATCGTTTCCATCATTGGCGAGGGATTAATGGATATATTCCTCCAGCTTCCCTTCCTCCTCTCCATTGCCGGCATGATCATCGCGAGCATCCTTGCCATCAGCCTGAAGATTATCCAACCCTATCAAGCATCCACCTGAATGAAAAACGGCTGCCAATAATTGGCAGCCGTTCGCTTTATCATCTGACAACGCGATCAAGCAGCATCCGCCAGTTCATCATTTATCAGGAGGCCATCCTCACTTCCTGAAATTTTGACTGTGGCCCCATCGGAAATGGTTCCTTCCAGGATCTGCGTGGCCAGCGGGTTTTGCAGATACCGCTGGATCACTCGCTTCAACGGACGGGCGCCATACACCGGATCATAGCCGCGATTTGCGATCCATTCATAGGCTGAAGGATCAAGTTCCAGTTCAATCCGCCGCTCGGACAGCAGTTTCTGCAGATGCGCCAACTGAATATCAACAATGGCGTTCATATTCTCCCGGCTCAGCCGATGGAATACAATCTGCTCATCCAGACGGTTCAGAAACTCCGGCCGGAATGCGGCACGCACTGTTTCCATGACGTTATGGCGGACCAGTTCGTCATCCACATCGTCACCGCTCGCCATATGCTCACTGCCGAGATTGGACGTCAGCACAATGAGGGTGTTCTTGAAGTCCACCGTCCGGCCCTGACCGTCCGTCAGGCGACCATCATCCAGAACCTGCAGCAGGATGTTGAAGACGTCCGGATGGGCTTTTTCAACCTCGTCAAACAGGATGACCTGATAGGGACGGCGGCGAACGGCTTCGGTGATGACACCGCCCTGATCATAGCCGACATATCCGGGAGGCGCCCCGATAAGGCGGGCAACACTGTGTTTCTCCATATATTCAGACATATCGATACGCAAAAGTGCATGTTCGTCATCGAACAAGAACCCGGCCAGCGCCTTGGTCAATTCTGTTTTACCAACCCCGGTCGGCCCCAGAAACAGGAACGAGCCAATCGGCTGGTTCGGATCCTGCAGACCCGCACGGGAGCGTCGAACAGCATTGGAGACCGCGACAAGCGCCTCCTCCTGACCGACAACGCGCTTGCGGAGTTCATTCTCCATGTTGAGCAATTTCTCACGCTCCCCGGACAGCATCTTGTCGACCGGGATACCGGTCCACCGCGAGACAACGCCCGCAATGTCCTCTTCCTTCACGCTATCCCGTCCGATGGAAGAGCCTTCCGCCTCTTCCGCTTCGGCCAGTTGCTTTTCAAGCTCCGGAATTGCACCATACGCCAGTTCACCGGCGCGCTGCAGATTGCCCTGACGCTGAACCGTCGCCAGTTCGTTTCGCGCCGCATCCAGCTGTTCTTTCACATGCTGGGCACGATTGAGCTTTTCCTTCTCCATCTGCCAGCTTTCCGTGAGGTCAGCAGATTGCTTTTCCAGTTCCACCAGCTCTGTTTTGAGTTTTTCAAGTCGTTCCTTTGACGCTTTGTCCGTTTCCTTCTCAAGGGCGGAGCTCTCGATTTTCATCTGCAGAATCTTGCGATCGAGCTCGTCCACCTCTTCGGGCTTACTGTCAACTTCCATACGGCGTCGGCTTGCGGCCTCGTCCATCAGGTCGATTGCCTTGTCCGGCAGGAACCGGTCCGTGATGTAACGGTTCGACAGAGTGGCCGCTGCGACCAGTGCACTATCAGAGATCTGCACACCATGGTGGACTTCGTATTTTTCCTTCAGTCCACGCAGGATCGAGATGGTATCCTCGACCGTCGGCTCGGAGACAAAGACGGACTGAAAACGCCGCGCCAGCGCCGCGTCCTTCTCAATATATTTCCGGTATTCATCAAGGGTCGTCGCGCCGACACAATGAAGCTCACCTCGCGCAAGCGCAGGTTTTAAAAGGTTGGAGGCATCCATCGACCCTTCCGCCGCGCCGGCTCCGACCAGCGTATGCAACTCGTCAATAAAAAGTACGATCTCGCCGCCCGTAGATGAAATTTCCGACAGGACTGCTTTCAATCGCTCCTCAAATTCACCGCGGTATTTGGCACCCGCAATCAGCTGTCCAAGATCAAGGCTCATCAGCTTCTTGTCTTTCAGACTTTCGGGCACGTCGCCGTTCACAATCCGGAGTGCCAGACCTTCGATGATGGCCGTTTTACCGACACCCGGCTCCCCGATCAGGACCGGGTTATTCTTGGTGCGGCGTGACAGTACCTGTATGGTCCGGCGAATTTCTTCGTCCCGGCCAATCACCGGGTCTAGCTTGCCTTTCCGGGCGGCTTCCGTCAGATCGCGTGCGTATTTTTTAAGAGCATCATAGCCGGCCTCAGCACCACTGCTATCCGCCGTGCGGCCTTTACGCAAATCATTAATCGCCTCATTCAGGCTGTTTGCCGTGACCTTGGCACTATTCAGGATTTTGGCGGATTCTGTTCCTTTTTCCAGGGCCAGGGCCAGCAACAACCGCTCCGCCGTCACAAAACTGTCGCCAGCCTTATCCGCCAGTTTTTCGGCGGAGGCGAACAGCCGTGCCAATTCAGAGGTCAGATTGACCTGTCCAGCACCGCTGCCTGTAACCTGCGGCATTCTTTCGATAGCCTCATTCACGCCTTGGCGCGCCATAGCAGCATCACCACCAGCCTTGGCGATCAGGCCACTTGCCAGCCCTTCTTTGTCGTCAAGAAGTACTTTCAGGAGATGTTCCGGCGTTAGTCTCTGGTGATTTTCACGTAACGCCAATGTTTGGGCCGACTGGATAAACCCCTTCGACCTATCTGTATATTTTTCGATATCCATGCTCGTCCTCGACACATAGACCGCTGCTTCTTTGCACGACTTCCTATGACCCCTTAGAGGCAATCATATTGCAAGCCCGCCAACGGCTTCATTTCTGATATATATGTGGGCGATCTGCGATTGATTTCAAGCAGGTAATGGCTCCATAAATGTGACAAAATTCGCATGCCAAAAACAAAAGGGAAGCTGAATATCGCTTCCCTTTTTCTTCTTTCAATTTGCCAAATGCCGCAAAGCAGTCGAACTTATTCTGTTGTGTTAGCTTCTTCAATGTCACTTTCATCGGCATTCCGGCTTGATGTCCGACGACGCAGGGTCCTTGTACGGCTCACCTTGCGTTTCGGCTTAGTCTCCTCCCCTTCACTATCCGCAACAGGAGATGGCGCCGGTGCAGACCCCTCAGCCGACATATCCACAATCGGTTGTTCTGCGGCACTCAAATCAACAGCGGAATTATTGGCATCGGGGTTCGCGTTTTCTTCACCTCCGGAAGACGCCTCATCCCGGGTCCGGCTTCTTGGTTTGCGCTGTGCCGGCTTGCTGCTTTCAATCTCTGAAGGGGCCGCAGAATTCTCAGCGCTACCTGAGCTCCCCGGATTACCCACATTCTCAGCGCTATCAGCATTCTCTGAATTGTCCGAAGCCGACTTTTCCTTAGGCGCTGCGGTGTTGGCGGCAATTATTCTGAAGTAATGCTCAGCGTGCTGGAAATAATTTTCAGCGGCAACACGATCGCCTGACGTCTGGGCATCCGTTCCATGCGCGACATATTTATCATAAACCTGTTGCGCGGTACCCCGGATTTTACCATCGGGACCATTGCTGTCATAATTACGGTTACCGCCGCCTGGTCGGCGATTGTTGCCTGAACCTGGCCGATTACCCCCAGAATTCGCCCGTCCGCCACGGGGACGCCTGTTACTACTTACTCTCATAATCACAATGATTCCGTCAATCTAGAGTTCAAATTTCACATCAGTGTAAAGATGATTCAATTCGGGCGCTTAAGTTAAGTCCCACTCGCATTTCCAAGATGTTCCATCATCCAGGAAGCTCAGGCCTGATTTTGAATTAAATATTGATCATGGACCTTAGGCTCAGGTCTTGTTGTTCACATATGATCTGGATAAACCCTACCCTCTGTTTCTCTAATAATCCAACGTTTTTTTTAAAAAATCGCACTAACCTGCAAGAAAACCGGATACGCAGCGCTCAATTGACGCAAGATCCCGGTGATATTCCACTCGGGAAATACCTGCATCCTGCATCATCCGACCGAGTTCCGGCGCCTGCCCTGCTCCCACCTCAAATACAAGGAGGCCGCCCGGTCGGAGAATATTATGAATATCAAGAAGAATCTCCCGATAGCAATCAAGTCCATCCGAGCCACCAGCCAGCGCCAGTTGCGGTTCATAATCGCGGACTTCTGGTTGCAGCCCTGCAATATCCCCACTCGGAATATAGGGAGGGTTGCTGATAACGAGATCGAACTTTTCATCCCTCTCTCTTCCCCAGTTTCCAAGAGCAAACTCCGCCCGCCCGCTCATTCCAAGGTGATGCGCATTCTCGCGGGCGATGGCAATTGCCGCTTCGCTTTTATCGATACCAACTCCGCTCGCCTCGGGCAACTCGCTTAAAAGCGACAACAGGAGACAACCGCTCCCTGTTCCGAGATCTAGGAGGCGGAGCGGTTGCAACACATCTTTGCAACGCCCCAGGGCGGCCTCAATAAGTGTTTCACTGTCCGCCCGTGGGTCCAGCACATCCGATGTTACAAGAAAATCCAGGCTCCAGAATTCCCGATGCCCGGTCAGATGAGAAAGCGGCTCACGCGCTGAACGTCGGTCAACAAAACGCTCAAATTTCTCTTTCTGCTGCGCTGTCAGGAGACGCTCTGGCTCCCGATGCAAAAACCCAGCATCTTCACCGAGTACATGAGCGAGCAGTAAGGTTGCTTCCCGCTTTGCGTTAGTCACATCAGCCGCGCTCAAAACGTCAGCGGCCTCCTCTATCGCGCGACGCGCATTCTCGATCATGAGCTCAGACGCCGCCTTCAATCTCAGCAAGCAGCGCAGCCTGATCCTCCGAGATCAGGGCATCAATGACTTCATCCAGCGCCTCGCCCGCAAGGACCTTATCCAGTTTATAGAGCGTCAGATTAATCCGGTGATCCGTCAGTCGCCCTTGAGGGAAATTATAAGTACGAATCCGCTCCGACCGGTCTCCCGACCCTACTTGTCCCTTACGCGCAGCGGACCGTTCCGCTGCCTTTGCCGCCCGTTCCGCCTCATAGATGCGGGAGCGCAGCACGCTCATGGCTTTGGCCTTGTTCTTGTGCTGGGACTTTTCATCCTGCTGCTGCACAACAATACCGGTCGGGATATGCGTAATGCGCACCGCTGAATCCGTTGTGTTCACCGACTGACCGCCCGGGCCGGACGCGCGAAAAATATCGACGCGAATATCACTATCCGCGATTTGAACATCAACTTCTTCCGCTTCGGGCAGCACCGCGACGGTCGCCGCGGATGTGTGAATACGCCCTCCTGTTTCGGTTTCCGGCACCCGCTGAACACGATGCACACCGGATTCAAACTTGAGATTGGCGAATACGTTGCGCCCAGTGACTTTCACAATCACTTCCTTGATACCGCCCAGATCCGATTCCGACATTGACATGGTCTCGCATGTCCAGCCCTGACTTTCAGCATATCGTTGATACATCCGGTAAAGGTCACTTGCGAAAAGCGCCGCTTCCTCGCCGCCTGTTCCTGCGCGAATTTCAAGAATGGCGTTTTTCTCGTCGGCATCATCTTTGGGCAAAAGCTGGATCTTGATGGAATGCTCCAGATCGGGAAGCAGGGCCCTCAACTCCTCTAGCTCCAGCTCAGCCATTTCTTTCATTTCCGCATCGGTGTCCGGACTGTCCAGCATTTCATTTATCCCGGCCAACTCATCTCGTGTTTGCTGGAATTTCTGGATGGCTTCCACAAGGGGTTTGATTTCGGCATACTCCCGGCTCATGCGGACGAAATCATCCGGCGCAACCTCGCCCATTTCACCGGACATGGCGGCTTCCAGTTCTTCCGAGCGGGACTGGATCATTTTGAGCTTGTCTTCAGGGAGCATTTTCTAACCTTAAACGAGAGCGCCGAGCGCCGCAGATATATTGGAGAGTTCGACTTCGCGCTGCTCACCCTGATCGAGATCGCGAAGAGTACAAACATTGCGGGCAAGTTCATCCTCCCCGATCAGAACTGCCGCCCGGGCGTTCAGTTTATTTGCCCGCTTCATGCGCTTTCCAACATTGCCTTTGAAGGCCATCTCGATATTTAGACCATCCTGCCGCAGTTGATACGCGAGTTTTGCCGCCACAGCTTCCGCTGCCTTCCCTACCGGAATGATCGCTGTGGGACGGATGGCCATCGGGACATTTTCAACCAGCATGGCAAGGCGCTCGATCCCGCCAGCCCAACCGATCCCCGGCGTTGGCTTACCGCCCAATGTTTCGATCAGTCCGTCATACCGCCCGCCCGCAATCACCGCCCCTTGCGCGCCTAACGCCGTTGTCACGAATTCGAAGGCGGTGTGGGTATAGTAATCAAGGCCACGCACGAGACGCCGATTGAGAGTGTGATCAATCCCGAGCAGGGACAATCCTTCGAGTACCTCATCAAAGAAATCAGATGAGAAGCTGTTAAGATAGTCGTTGAACAAGGGCGCCTTCTCGACCAAAACCCGATCTCCTTTGTCCTTGCTGTCAAGAATACGAAGGGGATTACGGTCCAGCCGGTCCAGGCTGTCCTTTGACAGGCTTGCTTTGTGATCGCTGAAATACTCGACAAGTGCGGCACGGTAAGCCTGCCTGCTTTCAAGGTCACCAAGTGTATTGATCTCGAGTGTGCAATCTTTCAATACGTCAAGTTTCTTCAGTATTGACGCGCCGATAGCGATCACCTCGATGTCTGCCTTGGCCTCTGGCGCGCCAATGCACTCCACATCAATCTGATGGAACTGTCGCTGCCGTCCTTTCTGCGGGCGCTCATAGCGGAACATCGGACCGGCGGCAAACACCTTGAACGGCACATTCTGTTGCAGGCCGTTGCTGATAAAGGCGCGGCAAATCCCGGCGGTGTATTCCGGCCGGAGGGTCATACTCTCTCCACTCCGGCTTTCGAAGGAATACATCTCCTTCGAGACAACATCGGAACTTTCGCCCATTGTTCGCGCGAAAACCTCGGTAAATTCGAAAATCGGGGTTGCCATCTCCGCATAGCCAAACCGCGCCGCAACATCCCGCGCAGTGCCAATCACGTGGACGTGACGCGCAAAATCCTCAGGCAACAGGTCATGGGTGCCGCGGACTGGCTGGGGTAGTGACACGTCTTTTCTCCGTTTAGTAAATACTTCCGAGGTAGGATCAGGCGATACGCTGGACAGCGTGGGATTCAGTCGCATCACCATCAGCATTCAAAGCTTCCAGTTCAGCAGCTTTCGCTTCGACCAACTCGACAATATGATCCACCATATCTCCGGTCGCTACTTTATGATCCGTAACGCCGCTCAAGTAAACCATGTGATTGTCCTTGCCGCCGCCGGTAAGGCCAATATCGGTCTCCCGTGCTTCTCCGGGGCCGTTGACGACACAGCCGATGATCGACAAGGTCAGCGGTGTTTGGATATGGGCCAGCCGCTGTTCCAGCAATTCCACCGTCTTGATCACAGGAAAGGCTTGCCGCGCGCAGGACGGGCAGGAAATAATCGTCACACCCCGCCGACGTAGCCCAAGGCTCTTCAGAATTTCATAGCCAGCCTTGATCTCCTCCACTGGATCGGCGGAGAGAGAAACCCTGATGGTGTCGCCAATCCCCGACCAGAGCAACATACCGAGGCCAATAGAGGATTTGACCGTTCCGGAAGACAGCCCGCCTGCTTCCGTAATGCCAAGATGCAGTGGATAGTCGCAAACCTCCGACAACCCTTGATAGGCGGCAACGGACAGGAAGACATCAGAGGCCTTCACACTGATCTTGAAGTTGAAGAAATCATTATCTTCAAGAATACGGGCGTGGTTCATGGCGGATTCCACCATCGCTTCCGGGCAGGGCTCGCCATATTTCTCCAACAGCTCGCGCTCAAGGCTTCCCGCATTCACACCGATCCGCATGGAACAATTATGATCAACAGCCGCCTTCACCACATCCCGCACACGATCAGGGGAGCCGATGTTGCCCGGATTGATCCGGAGGCAGGACGCCCCCGCCTCCGCCGCTTCGATACCGCGTTTATAATGGAAATGGATATCTGCGATGATGGGAACACGTGTCTCGCGCACAATCTCCTTAAGCGCCGCCGTGCTCGCCTCATCCGGGCAGGAGACCCGAACCATATCCGCACCAGCCTCTTCCAGCGCATAGATCTGCGCAATCGTCGCCTTGGCGTCCGATGTCAGTGTATTGGTCATCGATTGCACTGTTATGGGCGCGTCACCGCCGACCGGCACATCGCCAACAAAAATCTGTCGCGATTTCCGACGGATAATCTCTCGGTAAGGTCTGATGCTCATGGGATCATACTTTGTAAAATGGCGGCAAAAAATGCCGCAGTCGCTATATTCGCCTAAAATGGCTTTTTACGATGGAAAATACAAGTTATTCCATTGTTTCAGTCTCTATTCGCCGATCATTGCAGCTATTGCAATCCGTTATTTTCAAGCAGGCTGTCCGCCGCCAACGGTATCTCTCTTAAAATAGTCCCCGTTCCGCCAAGCGATCTGATTTCCTTGCCATCCACCCGGATTTCAAGCCCACCGGCATTACCGGTTGTCAACTTAAGGTCCGGCGTATTCGGTGCCATATAGGTGTCACCGGGGTTAAGGACTTGCGATAAAACAGGGCTATCATCCTTGGCCTTTACTTCAACCCAGCTTTCTTCCGTTGCGCGAAGCACGATGCGGGCATCCGTATTTTCGACACCGAATGTTCGTGGCATAGGGCTCTCCGGCGTTCCCTCCGTGGCCGTCGCGGGCTCGCCGGATGTTGCTGCCTGCAATGTATCCTGCGGATAGGCTGCCGCAACCTCGGTCTGCTGAGGCGATGTCGCCTGAACTTCAGTGCCTTCATTCGGATCAGCCGCTTCCGCTGACGTTGCAGCTGTCTCCGTTTCGCTCTCTACGTTTTCAGCCGTGGGTAAAGATTCAACAGCATCAGTGGTGTTTTCGGACTCAGTATCTGAAGTGGCGACGTTTGCCGTCGTATCAGTTGTGGCACCATCGGTATCCGCAGTGTCCTGAGATGGCGTTGTTGCGACGGTCGCGCTGGATTCTACTCTGGTTTCCGGTTCGAAATTTGCTTCGGAACTCGTTTCTGACTGAGGCACTGTATCGACAGAGTTTTCCGTCACAAGACTGCTTTTTCCCGTCTCGACGGTTGTACTCTCTTGCGTGATCTCCGGAGTTTCCGTAGTCGGCGATGTCTGCAAAATTTCCGCCATGTTCTTCGGTGTTTCATCCGCAGTAGCCGCTTTGTCAGAGGGATCCGACGCTTCGGTAGCGATCATATCCAGATCCCGGATTTTGCTCGCCAGATGTTCTGGCAGTTCTGCCACCCGCTCAAAGTCAAGGCTTTCGCTTTCCTGATAAAAAAACCACCCTGCCAACAGGATCAGGGCAAAAACCAGCGTTCCGAGCAAAATACCCGCTCCCGGCATACGTCCGCCGGTAGATGGCTCAGGAAAGGCAAGTGAGGGGACACGCAGCCCATCACCTTCCTCATGCTTGTAAAGCTCAACAATAGCGACCGCGTCAAGATCAAGCAAATTGGCATAGGAGCGCAGAAAGCCGGTTACAAATGTTTGCCCGGGAAGACTGTTGAAGTTTCCCTCTTCAAGCGCATGGACCTGACTAGCACGTAGGCGCAGAATATCTGCCACCTGGTGCAGTGACAGCCCTCTTGCTTCCCTGGCTTCCCGTAGCTGTGCACCAACGGTCAGAGGGGCTTCCTCTTGCGGTTCAATAACTTCCTCCGTTTTTTGAAATGACACCCTATTGCCCTTTGACGCATTTCTGCTGAACAGGTTAGGTTGTGTCACGACATCGCGTCGTTTGCTGTCTCTCGCCATAATCGAACGCCAAACATACAGTTTTCTATTTCGTCACAACAGCTTTGCCGCCATTATCGGCAAAATTCAGCAAACTTCAATCTCTTATATGATGATCGAATGATCCCGGGCAAATGACCGTAGTTGATCGCGCACGGAATGGTCCCTTGAATTGCAGAGACTGCGGACATAGTTTTCCAGTTTGCCTATGTCTGTACTGAGCACCATTTCCTTTACCCGTCCCAATGCTTCGGAAGACATGGAAAAGTTTCGATACCCCAACCCAAGGAGCGCCATCGCCTCCAATGGCCGCCCTGCAATATCCCCGCAAATGGAAAAGGGCTTATTCGCCTTTTCGCATTGCTCGGCAATATTGCGGAACAGTGTCAGTAGCGTCGGGCTCAAGGTATCATACCGTTCACTGATTTTCGGATTTCCCCGATCAACCGCAAAAAAGAACTGCATCAGGTCGTTCGATCCGACCGAGATAAAATCAACTTCTGTCAAAAGCTGCGGCAACTGCCAAACGATCGAGGGCACTTCGATCATCGTACCTACTTTCACATTTAAGGGTGCACCGCCCGGTTTCTGCTTAGCCCGGTCAATCTCCTTGTTCAGAATTGTCTTTGCTTCCAGAAACTCCGGCACCTCCGCGATCATGGGAAACATCAGGGACAGATCCCGCCCAGCCGCAGCGCGAACCAACGCCCGCAGCTGACTGCGGAGCAACGCCGGTCTGTCAAGACCGATCCGAATGGCCCGCCACCCCAATGCCGGGTTTTCCTCCGTCTTTGTTTTCAGATAGGGTAGCATCTTGTCGCCGCCGATATCCAGCGTCCGAAAGATGACCGGCTTTCCCTCCATCTTGTCGAGCACGCGTGCATACAATGTAGTTTGCTCGTCAACTTTCGGCATCTGGGAGCGCACCATGAATTGCAGCTCTGTTCTGAAAAGACCTATGCCGTCCGCACCAAATTCCGGAAAATGGTCAATGTCGAGCAACAAACCCGCATTGACGTTCAGGCTAAGCGGTACGTTGTCTTTTGAGATATTCGGCTTATCGCGGAGCGCCGCATATTTTGCCTGACGCTGTGCCCGTTGGTTCTGGCTTCTTGAGAAGGCTTCCTGAACGTCCTCGCCGGGGCGCAGAAACACCTGACCATGCTCCGCATCCACTAGGACGAAGTCCCCTTGCTCCACATTCTCGCGAATGCTGGCACATTGACCAACGACCGGCACGCCGAGAGCCCGGGCAACGATTGCAACATGGCTGGCCCGCGTACCGGCCTCCAATACGACTGCTTTCAGATGCCGACGGTCATAGTCAAGCAGCTCAGCCGCCCCCATATTGGCTGCAATCACCACCGTATCCATTGTAAGGTTACGACGGTCTATCTGTACCCGTCCGTCAAGATGCAGATATAAGCGATTGGCGAGATCATCAAGCTCTGAGAGCCGTTCCCGCAGATACGGATCATTGATTTCCTTCATCCGCGCCCGCGTATCATCCTGCACCCGCTTGATTGCAGCTTCCACTGTAAGACCAGTCGCAACCGCATCATGCAGTTTTTTTAGCCAGCCCTTGTCATGGGCAAACATCTTGTATGCCTCAAAGATGTCCTTTGACTCATCCGTCAGCATCGTATTTGTCGCCAGCAACAACTTATCAACGGAACTCTGCAAGGCACTAACAGCGGAGTTCAGCCGGTTCAGCTCTTTTGCCCGATCTTCGGAAATAGTACGCAGCACCTCAATTCTGGGCTCATGCAGCAAGGCATAGCCAGCCGCCAGCCCTTCCGCGAGCACTTTTCCGCTGACGTGATGCGGCAATGTCGCATTTCCGGCCGTATCGGAAAACTCTGTTGCCGCCACCATCTCTTCAGAACTGACAAGTTCCGCGACAACCATCGCAACGGTCTGCAGGGCTTCGACTTCCTCATCCGTGTAGACGCGGCGGGTGCGGTTCTGAACGACCAGCACCCCGATCACCCGTCCTCCACGCAGAATTGGTGTACCAAGCAGCGAATGATATTCCTCTTCACCCGTTTCCGGGCGATAGGCGAATTGCGGATGAGACTGTGCGTCCGAGAGATTAAGCGGACGGGCGCGGGCGGCAATGTCACCAACCAGACCTTCGCCGAGACGCAAGCGGGTCTGATGAACAGAATTCTTTTTAAGACCTTCCGTGGCATATAGCTCCAGTACGTCACCGGCCCGCCTGAGATAGCACGAACAGACCTCGGCAATCATATTGCCGGCGATTAGACGTACAATCTCATTCAGGCGCTGTTCCGCATCACCATGCCCCGCCATAACCTGGTGGAGCTTGCGTAGAAGCAATCTGGGCGCGCTGATGCCGAGGCCACTCATTTACGAGGTATTCCTCTCCACCTCAGAACCCTCAAGCGCGGCACGGGCCTGCGCAACCAGTTCCTCGACGATCTCTGTCGTTGCCTGTTCCTTCTTGACCATGCCAACACTTTGACCGGCCATGACGGAGCCATACTCAACATCGCCCTCGATCACAGCCCGACGCAACGCACCTGCCCAAAAATGCTCAATTTCAAGCTGTGCAGCCTCAAGATCCAGTTCACCGGATTTGTATTTCGCAATCACTGCGTGTTGCGTTTCGATGAATTTCTTCCCGCCTTCATTGTTAAGAGCCCGAACGGGGATAACCGGAAACATCGGATCGACCTGAACCGTTGTGACCGCGTCGCGCGCGCTTGCACGGATAAAGGCTTTCTTGAAATCGGGATGGGCGATGGATTCATGCGCGCACACGAAAACCGTGCCAAGTTGACAGCCGGAAGCGCCCATCCGCAGATAATTGGTAATTGCTTCGCCACGGCCAATGCCGCCCGCCACAAAAACAGGCACTTCCGTAACATGCGGCAGGATCTCCTGCGCCAGTACACTGGTTGCCACCGGCCCGATATGTCCACCGGCTTCCATGCCCTCAATAATCAGAGCATCTGCACCTGTACGGATCAGCTTCTTGGCCAGCGCCAATATCGGCGCGAAACAAATAGTCTTGGCGCCGCCTTCCTTGATTTTGAAGATGGTTTCCTTGGACGGCACACCACCCGCAAGCACGACATGTCCGACATTATTGGCAAGGCAGATGTCAACAAGCTTGTCGAGATCAGGATGCATGGTGATCAGATTCACACCGAACGGCTTGTCTGTGAGCGCCTGCGTTCCCTTGATTTCCGCATCAAGCAATTCCGGCGTCATTGCCCCGCAGGCGATAACACCGAACCCGCCAGCATTGGAAATTGCAGCAACGAGATTACGTTCCGACACCCAGGACATCGCCCCGCCCAAAATCGCGTATTTGGTGCCGAGGAAATCGCACCCGCGCTTCCAGGCCATCTCGATCGTTTCAGGCCCGTTCGTCATCTTCTTGTCCATCTTACGCCGCATCCAGTCCAAAGGCAGTATGAAGGGTTCGTACTGCAAGTTCCGTATACTCTTCCGCCAGCAACACGCTGACTTTAATTTCCGAGGTTGAAATCACCTGAATATTAATACCCTTTTCGGCCAGCGCGGAGAACATTGTCTTGGCGACACCGGAATGACTGCGCATCCCCATTCCGACTATCGACACCTTCACGACATTCGGATCGGGGACAATCGCCCGACAGGCAGCCTTGTCTTTCAATTGATCCAGAACCGCAAGCGCCTGATTCATTTCCTTGCGACCGACGGTAAAGGTAAGGTCCGTCGCCTTGCCGTCTTCCGAGACGTTCTGGACGATCATATCAACATTGATATTCGCATCTGCCAATGCACCGAACACAAGCGCCGCCATTCCCGGGCGATCCGCCACCTGTTGCAATGTCACCTTGGCTTCATCACGGGTGTAGGTAACGCCACTCACAACCTGCTGTTCCACGATATCTTCCTCATCTACAACCAATGTTCCTGGTAAATCTTCGAAACTAGAGAGTACCTGCAATTTCACCCGGTGTTTCATCGCCATTTCGACGGACCGTGTTTGAAGAACCTTGGCACCAAGGGACGCCAGTTCCAGCATTTCCTCATACGTAATTTTATCAAGTTTAGCGGCTTTTGTCGCGATCCGCGGATCGGCGGTATAAATTCCGTCAACATCCGTATAGATATCACACCTGTCCGCCTTTAGTGCTGCTGCGAGTGCCACAGCGGATGTATCGGAACCGCCGCGGCCCAGTGTCGTGATCCGATTGTCCGACCCAATTCCCTGAAATCCGGCACAGACGGCCACCTGCTGATCCTCAAACCGCTTGATGATTTCCGTGCAGTCTATGTTCTCTATCCGCGCCGCGCCGTGAACAGCATTCGTCTGAACCGGAATCTGCCAGCCCAGCCAGGATCGCGCGGATACACCGAGGCCCTGAAGCGCAAGCGACAGGAGACCAATGGTCACCTGCTCACCACTCGATACAACGACGTCATATTCCCGTGCATCGTGCAAAACAGAGACATCCGATACAAGATCAACAAGCCGGTTCGTATCGCCGGACATCGCGGAGACGACCACCGCCACCTCATGACCAGCATCAACTTCCCGCTTCACTTTCAGGGCGACGTTCTTGATCCGCTCTACCGTGCCGACCGAGGTTCCCCCAAATTTCATCACCAGCCGCGCCATGGCCGCATTACCTCTCCCCCCGCCCCTTGGCAAGGGTCCAAAAAATGATGTTTGTTGTCACATTTGCCCTTTGGCTACAAAGGAGCGTATACATATACTTAAGGATGCCTGTGGGGCAAGCTCCACGGCGAATTTAATACAATAAGGCTGACTTTTTTATGGCGTCTGATAAAGAGGCAATTATGAACGACGCAACGACGGCGAAATCCGTAGATCCGGTCGAGATAGCAAATTTCGAAGCGATGGCCGAAGAATGGTGGGATGAGAACGGCAAGTTCAAGCCCCTGCATAAGTTCAATCCGATTCGAATTGGCTATGTCCGCGATACGGTTATCTCTCATTTCGGGCTGCAAACGGACGATGCCGTGGTGAAACTCAAACCTTTCGCTGGGCTGAAAGTTCTGGATATTGGCTGTGGCGGCGGATTGCTGTCTGAACCTATGGCCCGACTGGGGGCACATGTTATTGCGGCAGATGCCTCCCGGAAAAATATCCAGATTGCCTCCCTTCATGCTGAGAAATCTGGTCTCAATATCGACTATCGCCATACGACGGCTGAAGAACTTGCCGCAACGGGAGAAAAATTCGACATAATCCTGAACATGGAAGTGATTGAGCATGTCGCGGACATCGACGGCTTTGTCGAAGCCTGCGCTGCTATGCTCAAACCCGGCGGAATTATGTTTGTCGCGACGCTGAATCGCACGGCGAAAAGCTTTGCCTTTGCCATTGTCGGCGCGGAGTATGTCCTTCGCTGGCTGCCCAAAGGCACTCATAGCTGGAAAAAATTCTTGAAACCGTCGGAAGTCGCCCGCCTTGCCCGAAACAATGGCCTGGCGGTCAAAGATGTTGCAGGTGCGACCTATAATCCGTTCGAAGATCGATGGCATATCAGCAAGGATCTCAGCATCAATTATCTCCTTGCCGCCGTAAATCCTGCATAATCTTATTGAATCCGAATTGACCGCACCAATAAAGTTGCCTTATTGGGTAATTTTTTAGATGTAAAGAGAACCGTCATGTCCCTTAAGCCGTCACCGCTCGCCCCTGCCGCGTTTCCTGCTTTCCCGGAAATCAAGGGGGTGCGATTTGCCACCGGCAATTCCGGCATGCGCTATAAAGGCCGCGATGACGTCATGCTGGCAGAATTCTCTGACAAGACGACGGTTGCCGGGGTATTCACTAAGAACGCCATGCCGGGTGCCCCGGTTGACTGGGACCGCGACATCCTGCCGTCCGGTACCGCGCGGGGACTTGTCGTCAATGCCGGGATCGCAAATGTCTTTACCGGCTCTGCTGGCCGCAAAGCCGTGGAAGATACGGCCGCCGCCGCCGCTGACCTTCTCAGTACGGCACCGGAACAGATTTATATTGCGTCGACCGGTGTAATTGGCGAGCCTCTTCCGACGGAGAAAATCACGAATATTCTTCCGCGGCTGGCGGGGGACCTGTCTCCTACAGCCGGCGAAGCTGCAGCAAAAACCATCATGACCACCGACACCTTCGCCAAAGGAGCCGTCGCAAAGGCGACCATCGGGGGGAAGGAAGTGTCGCTCGCGGGATTTGCAAAGGGATCCGGGATGATCGCGCCAGACATGGCGACCATGCTCGCCTTCCTGTTCACCGATGCCGCGATCCCTGCCGACATATTGCAGGCATTACTGCAAGAGGCAAATGAGAAGAGCTTTAATTGCGTTACCGTGGACTCCGATACATCCACCAGCGATACAGTTCTTCTTTTCGCAACAGGAGCCGCAGGAAACGAGGCCCCGACGCAATCAACGGACCCGACCCTCGATGATTTCAAACGCGCGCTTCTGGAGATCATGAAAGATCTTGCGCAGCAGGTCGCACGCGATGGGGAAGGCGCCAGCAAGTTCATAACCGTAAAGGTGAGCGGCGCGACAAGCGATGCGTCTGCGAAAGTCATTGCACTGGCCATTGCCAACTCCCCGCTCGTGAAAACGGCAATTGCCGGAGAGGATGCCAACTGGGGCCGGGTTGTCATGGCGGTCGGAAAATCAGGCGAAAAGGCGGACCGAGACAAAATGAGCCTCCGGATGGGTGGCATTCTGATTGCCGAAAGTGGCGCTCGCTCCCCCTCATACCGTGAAGCGGATATCATACCGCATATGCAGGGAAAGGAGATCCTGATTGAGGTAGATGTCGCTATTGGAAGTGGATCGGCATTTGCCTGGACCTGTGATCTGACACATGGTTATATCGAGATCAATGCCGATTACCGAAGTTGAGAGCCCTGTGATGTCCTTTCCGACCATTCTCGTTGCGGCCGTTGCACTGGTTGATGATGATAACCGTGTCCTGATCGCCCAGCGCCCCAATGGCAAAAGCATGGCCGGATTGTGGGAATTTCCTGGCGGTAAAGTCGAAACCGGGGAAACTCCCGAAACAGCCCTCATCCGGGAGCTGAAAGAGGAACTCGCCATTGATGTGACAGAGGCCTGCCTTGCTCCCTTTACCTTCGCGAGCCACACATACGAGGAGTTCCATCTATTGATGCCGCTCTATGTCTGCAGACGTTGGAGTGGCACACCGCGCCCGATTGAGGGCCAAACACTCAAATGGGCGCGTGCGCCAAGACTGGGGGATTTTGCAATGCCTCCGGCGGATATCCCTCTGATCGCCATGCTCAGGGATCTTCTATAGAACAAAAGCATCTGTGAGAGCGCCTGTTCTGACATAAAAAAGGCCGGTATTTGGACTTTCTCCTCATCCAAAGACCGGCCTATGTAAACTATACCTCAAATTTTTGAGTTTGAAACCCAAGGCAGGCACCAGATGCCTCGACATTCAGCAAGTCTACATTAGAAATTACAAACCAAAAAGCGCTCCAGATCAACTACTTTTATCCTCGAATATGGTTATAAATCCTTAGTTTTCTGCATTTTTTGCGGATTAATATCTAGTAAGTACCGAGTTTTCATCATTATTCTGCTTTATGGCTTCTGTTGGCTGAATTTATAAAATTCTACCCTCACGCCAACAATTGCACCGAAAAATACAATCAAAGCGGGGCTAGATTTGCACTTTCTAATCGTCAGTTTTAAGAATATCGCTCATGTTATGATGCGCGCTGCCACGCCGTAGCGGTTTTTGCTGGCTGTCATGCGGGGACCAGCCCGTCATATAGATTATCTGGAATGTCGCGGGCACGCGGCCATTTTCATCGGCATATCGCTCCAAGTATAGTTCCGCTGCCCGCATCAGGACTTTACGGCCTGTGAAATTTTTCTGCCGCGCCATGAGAGCATTTGCCTCCCCCATTCCGCGCAATTCATGCATGAGAGCAAATGGATGCTCGTATTTCAGCGTGATCATCTCCGTATCTGTCACCGGCAACGCCAACCCTGCCCTTTGAAGCAGCGCGCCAGCATCCCGAATTTCCGTAAAAGGTGAGACACGCGGGCTAACACCGCCCTTAATGTCCGATTCCGCCTCAAAAAGGCAGGATTTTAGCTCCTGCAGGCTGTCAATGCCAAACAGAGCCCCCAAGAACAGCCCGTTTGGCTTGAGTATACTTCTTATCTGTGCGAGCGAGCCGGGGAGGTCGTTTGTCCAGTGCAGGGCAAGAACGCTCCCCACAAGATCAAATGTTGCAGGCTTAAATGGCAAAAATTCTTCATCAACTACAACAGCAGAATCTTTACCGTCGCGCAACATTTCCGCGCATATATCGGTGCGGATTACCTGCTGCGCTTTCTTGAGGGAAATCACCTGCTCCGCGAACCCTCCCCCTCTTCCCCCAAGATCGAGAGCCAGCTTAAAATCGTGATTGATATCCAGAAGTCTCTCCGACAGCCGTGCGGCAACCTCGTCAAACAGGAAGCGATATCGCGGCCAATCGCTTAGGGCGGCACGGCGGCGATGATCCGCAACCACTCTGCGATCAAACAGAATATGGCCGGAATCTATTAGCGAGGTTGGTTTTCTCATTTTGACCTTATGGCATTTTCCCGATTAGGACACAATTACAGAGCGCATGTACCGTCACCCAAAGTTTATTTATCGATATGTTTTCAAACATGTTTGCCGTATAGTTCGCCAGCATGACTATCTCAGCCCGCCTGCTCATTAATCACATACAAAAAACGGCTCTGGATGCCGTCTTCCCGCCGGGCTGCGTCAACTGTGCTGAACCCATCGATAGCCCTGGCAATCTGTGTGGCCGCTGCTGGCCTGAAATGACATATATATCGGCTCCGTTCTGCAACATCTGCGGATATCCATTTGAGTATAATGCGGGAGATGACATGATCTGTGCCGCCTGCCTTAAACGAGCCCCGGCATATTCAAAGGCCCGTGCCGTCCTCAAATATGATGAGGCAAGCCGGGACATGATTCTCGGCTATAAACATTCGGATCAGACGAACCGGGCGCCGACCTTCGCACAGTGGATGCATCGTGCTGGGATGGATCTAATTAATGATTGTGATATTATTTGTCCTGTTCCCTTGCACCGGCAAAGACTGATCCGACGACGCTTCAACCAATCGGCGATGCTTGCCCGGGAACTGTCGAAGCTAAGCCATAAACCAGCTATACTCGACCTCCTCATAAGAAAGTATCATACCAGAACGCAGGGAGGATTGAGTGCAAGGGCCAGATTCCGAAACGTTCGCGGGGCGTTCGACGTAAACCCAACGCGCGCTATGCTTCTTGAAGGGGCTCGGGTATTATTGATCGACGATGTATTGACGACCGGCGCTACGGTAGAGGCCTGCAGCAAGTGCCTGATAGATGGCGGGGCACAGAATGTAGACGTCCTCACCTTCAGTCGCGTTGTCAGAGCGGTCAACACCATTATATAATTTATCCAGTTCGGTATGTATCCTATAAGGGAAGATGCACTCGATGAAGAAAATAGAAATATACACGACGATGTTCTGTCCCTTTTGTTCACGGGCAAAAAAGCTGCTGAACAACAAGGGAGTCGATTACAAGGAAATTGACGTGACTGTAGACGGAGAACTCCGTGAGGAAATGACGCGACGCGCCAATGGTGCCTATACCGTTCCGCAGATATTTGTCGATGGCGACCATATTGGAGACAGCGACCAAATCCATATGCTCGATGCAAAGGGAAAACTAGATCACATTTTGGGAATCAATTGATCCCGAAAGGAGAATAACATGTCTTCATTCACCGCTGCCTGCATACAGATGACGAGCACAGGTGATGTGCGGGGAAACCTGGATGTCGCAACCACGCTGATCCGGGAAGCGGCGAGCGCTGGTGCTGACTTTATTGCAACACCGGAAGTAACGAACATGCTGGAGCCTAACAAGGCGGAAGCACGCGCCAAGGCACAGTTTCAGGAAAATGACGTTACATTGAAATCCTTCCGTGCATTGGCGGAAGAAACCGGCACCTGGATTCTGGCGGGTTCGCTTGTTGTCAAAAAGCCGGATGATGAGCGTCTCGCCAACCGGTCCTTCCTGATCCGCCCCGATGGCGGTATTGCCGCCCAGTACGACAAGATCCATATGTTCGACGTTGAACTCAGTACCGGGGAAAGCCATAAGGAAAGCCGCGCCTATGCGCCCGGAAACACTGCGCAAATCGCAGAAACCACATGGGGAACAGTTGGACTCTCTGTCTGCTATGATGTGCGGTTTGCCCATCTCTATCAGCAATTGGCGTTAAATGGTGCAAAGTTCCTGACGGTTCCGGCAGCCTTTACAGCGACGACGGGCAAAGCGCATTGGCATGTTCTGTTAAGGGCGCGCGCAATTGAAAACGGTGCCTTTGTTATTGCCCCCGCTCAGTGCGGACAGCATTCGGAGAAAAGACGCACCTATGGCCATTCGCTGATTGTCGATCCCTGGGGGGAGGTTCTCGCCGATGGCGGTGAGGAGCCCGGCTTCGTCACTGCAAAGATTGATCTGGAGGAGGTACAAAAACGCCGCCGCCAGGTGCCTAATTTAAGCAATATTGTGGACTTCACGTTGCAGACGCCAGAAGCAGTTTCCGATGCGGCTGAGTGATGTTTCCTGATCAGAAGCGTTTTCTTGCGGCAACGGATTGACGGCAGGCCGGTACCGGCTCTTCCGTATAACCGTCGAAACAATCAATAACGTCGAAGGCCCCTTCCAGCCGCTCGATAAGTTCTCCCGGCGCCAATAGAAAATCCGGGTTCCTCGGGCGCCCGTATTTTTCATTCCCTAGCGCAAAGGTATCATAGAGCAGAATGC
Source organism: uncultured Sneathiella sp. (assembly GCF_963976355.1). Taxonomy (NCBI): domain Bacteria; kingdom Pseudomonadati; phylum Pseudomonadota; class Alphaproteobacteria; order Sneathiellales; family Sneathiellaceae; genus Sneathiella; species uncultured Sneathiella sp. The sequence continues at coordinate 334,856 of NZ_CAXBKA010000005.1, read as the reverse complement.
TCCCGGGTCTGAGCGTCTCATACATATATGGAAAAAGAGGACGCCAGAGATAATTCACGACCACAATCGCGCCTGCGCTTTCGAGTGGGAAGGGCCATGCCGCCCCCTCTAGGTCCGACTTGATTATGGTAAGACCGCGCCGTCCTTCAAAGGACGCGATTGCCGAGGTATCAATATCCACCGCAAGCACTTCATGCCCCTGTTCCAGTAGGAACAGACTATGCCGCCCACCGCCGCATGCCACGTCAATAACCGGCTGACCTTTCGGGATGAGGTTCGCATGTTTTTCAATCCATGGTGATACGGGGCGCATATCTTATCTTGCTTCCATCGATTAAGGACTTGTGTTTAACTGGAAAACGATTATTTCTTAATAAGAGATATTTTCAACTGTTTGCCGTTATTTTTGCAGATGATTAAATACGATCTTAAATGTGAAAATGCCCATGTATTTGAAGCATGGTTTAAAAACAGCGCCGCCTTTGATGAACAGGCGGACGCGGGCGATGTGATCTGCGCCGTTTGCGGATCAACGGCCGTGGGCAAGGCGCCAATGGCACCGTCCGTCTCGCGCAAGGGAACAACGAAAAGTTCGGAGCGTGACAACACCGCCAAACAAGAAGCCAACCAAGCTGCTATGGTCATGTCGGCGCTTCGGCAGCTCCGCAAATCTGTTGAAGAAAACTGTGACTATGTGGGAACACGGTTTGCCGAGGAAGCGCGTAAAATTCACTATGGCGAAATTGAAAATCATGGCATTTACGGCGAGGCGACGGCGGAGGAAAGCCGGGAATTGAGCGAAGAAGGTGTCGAAATTGCTGAAATTCCTTGGCTTCCAGCGACTAACAGTTGACCCTCCCGATCAGATAAAGAAGGCCCGGAAATTCCGGGCCTTCTTTTTGGACGCCGCAAAGGCCGCTTACTCTTTTTTGCCATCTCCCGTTACGGAATTTTCCTGCGATTTCTCCGCCGCCTTCTCATCTTCAGTCGGCGTCATCAGAATAATTGAGGCATCCGCCTTCAATTCTTCAATCAGCTTGTCGATCACCAAGTTGCTTACCTTGGACTGGAGTTCAGGCTTCTTCTCTTCGAAGGTCGGCGGTTCGGTATTGCGCCGGTCCTCAGCCTTGATGACATGAAAGCCGAACTGGCTCTCTACAGGCGCTTTCGTATATTCGCCATTCTTGAGGTTAAAGGCCGCGTCCGCAAATTCCGGCACCATGCTGCCCTTTGCAAAAAACCCAAGGTCACCACCGTTTGGACCTGATGGGCCGGTCGAGTATTCTTTGGCAAGCTCAGCAAAATCACCGCCTTCATCCAGAAGCTTGATGACATCGTTGGCTTCTTCTTCCGTCTTGAGAAGAATATGCCGTGCATGGAGCTGTTCTTCAGGCGTGAAGCCAGCGACGATCTTATCGTACTCTTCCTTTAGCAACTCATCTGTGACCAGCTCATCAATCTTGGCCTTGATGTAGAACTCCTGCATTAGCTGCGTCTGCACCGCGTCAAGACGGTCCTTATATTCCGGGTTATCGCTCAGATTCTCTTTCGCGGCCGCCTGAGAGATCACTTCCATGCTGATCAATTGCTGCAGCAGTTGCTCCTTGATCATGGCTAATGGTGCCTGACGGTATTGTTGTGGCAGAGAACTGTATAGAAACGCAATGTCCGCCTCAGTAATGTTTTCGCCGTTCACAGTTGCGAGAACGTCACTGTCTGGCTCTTTGGCTGGCATGGCCTCCTCTGTCTTCACCTCATCCGAAGCGACCATATCCATGCCCGGGATCGCGTCACTTTGCGTGCCAACGTAATATCCGATAACCAGACAAAGCACGGCAACGACAGCCAGAGCGAAAAAATGTAGTGATTTCATAATACTAGGACCCTGATTTCTATTTTATGCGTTTGGGAGCAAGCTTAAAAGTTCCCGCGAGCGGAGATTTCAAGCGAATATAGTAATATTTCAACTCATAACAACCTTTGTTCCCTCTGAACCGATTTTTTCTATCTTTTTGCCATTAAATCCAACGGCTTTTTGCTCCTTCCTCGCCGGATTGATTGACATGATTGCACTTGCCCCTTATCTGTCTGAATATTTATAATGCTGGTTTTGCCCTCGAAGTGAGACTATTTAAGACATAACCTCCGCGCACGAAACTGCGCACCCAGAAAAAAGCAACCCATGACTGGAGTTTAGTCAGATATGTTCGGTTCCTTTGCCAAGAAGTTGTTCGGGTCGCCGAATGACAGGGCACTTAAACTTGTTCGAACCAAAGTTGACGAAATCAATGCGTTTGAGGACAAGATCAAGCCATTGTCCGACAGCGAACTACTGGCGAAAACCCAGGAATTCAAGGATCGCCTCGCGGCGGGATCTACACTCGACGATCTCCTGCCCGAAGCCTTCGCCTGTGTCCGTGAGGCAGCTTCCCGCGCTCTTGGGGAACGACATTATGATGTCCAGTTGCTCGGCGGCATCGTCCTGCATCAGGGAAAAATCACCGAGATGAAAACCGGTGAAGGTAAGACCCTTGTCTCCACCCTCCCTGCCTATCTTAATGCCCTGACCGGCAATGGTGTGCATATTGTTACCGTAAACGACTATCTGGCCCAGCGAGATTCACAATGGATGGGACAGGTATTCTCCATGTTGGGACTAACGGTCGGCTGCATTATTCATGGCATCGATGAACAGGAGCGTGCCGCTGCCTATCAGGCCGACATTACATATGGCACAAACAACGAATTCGGCTTCGATTATCTCCGCGATAATATGAAATACGAAAAATCGGCGATGGTGCAGCGAGGGTTTCATTATGCCATCGTCGACGAGGTGGACAGCATCCTGATCGATGAAGCACGAACGCCCCTCATTATTTCCGGGCCGGCGGAAGATTCGTCGGAACTTTATCTGGCCATTGATGCTTTGATCCCGAACCTCAAGGAAGACGACTACGAGGTAGATGAAAAAACAAAGACAGTCGGCTTTTCGGAGGATGGTGCCGAAGATATTGAAAAGGTGCTGGATGAGGCCGGCCTTCTAAAGGGCGACAATCTCTATGACGTGGAGAATGTCGCGATTGTTCATCACCTCAATCAGGCGCTTCGCGCACATAAACTTTTCGAGAAAGACAAGGACTACATTGTCAAGAACGACAAAGTCATCATTATTGACGAATTCACCGGTCGTATGATGGAAGGGCGCCGCTACTCAGAAGGACTTCATCAAGCTCTTGAAGCCAAAGAAAAGGTCACGATCCAGCCGGAAAACCAGACACTGGCCTCCATTACCTTTCAGAACTATTTCCGCCTGTATGACAAGCTTTCCGGCATGACCGGCACAGCCGCGACGGAAGCGGATGAATTTCATGAAATTTATGGGCTGGAAGTCATTGAAATCCCCACAAACGTGCCCGTCGCGCGGCTGGATGCGGATGACGAAGTTTACCGCACAGCCGAAGAAAAGTATAACGCCATTGTCATAACGATTGAGGATTGCCTGAAACGGGGCCAGCCTGTCCTTGTTGGTACTGTCTCCATAGAAAAATCCGAAATGCTGTCAGGTCTTCTAAATCAGAAGAAGATCCCACATAAAGTCCTGAACGCCCGCTATCACGAACAGGAAGCTGAAATTATCAGCCAGGCGGGCCGCGTCAGCGCCGTTACGATTGCCACGAACATGGCAGGACGCGGAACGGACATCAAGCTTGGCGGCAACGAAGAGATGATGATCGCCGCCAAAACTGGAGATATGACGGATGAGGCAGAAATCGCCAAGGTAACTGCCGAAATCAAAGCCGAGATAGCCGAACAGCGCAAACAGGTGCTTGCAGCAGGCGGACTCTTCGTCATCGGGACAGAGCGGCATGAATCCCGGCGTATTGACAACCAGCTTCGCGGCCGCGCCGGACGGCAGGGAGACCCCGGCACTTCACGCTTCTTCCTCTCGCTTCAGGATGACCTGATGCGCATTTTCGGGTCCGAGCGGATGGATGGCATGCTCCGTAAACTTGGCCTGGAGGAAGGAGAGGCAATTGTCCATCCTTGGATTAACAAGGCACTGGAGAAGGCGCAGCAAAAGGTCGAGGCGCGGAACTATGACATCCGTAAGAATCTCCTGAAATTCGATGATGTCATGAATGACCAGCGCAAGGTCATTTATGAACAACGGATTGAATTAATGGACACGCAGGATGTGTCGGAGACAGTCACGACCATGCGCAATGAAGTGATTGACGATATGGTTGCGACCCACATTCCCCCCAAGGCCTATCCGGAGCAATGGGATGTGGAAGGGCTGAAACTGGAAGCGGCCCGGACACTGGCTCTTGAACTGCCCGTGGATGAATGGGCGGATGAAGAAGGGATTGCCGATGAGGAGATCCGTGACCGCCTGAAAGATCACGCCAATCGCAAGATGGCGGAAAAGGCAGTCCGCTACGGTTCTGAAGTTATGCGCATGGTCGAGAAAAGTGTCCTGCTGCAAATACTCGATCAGGCATGGAAGGAACATCTTCTCCAGCTCGATCAGTTGCGCCAGGGTGTTTCACTGCGTGCATATGCCCAGAAAGACCCGCTCAATGAATATAAGAGCGAAGCCTTCAATATGTTTGAAATGATGCTAAACCAGCTACGGGCAACGGTGACGACCTATCTTTCGCATGTCCAACTGCAAAATCCGGCGGAGCAGTTAAAGCGTCCCGAGCCGAACGAGCAGGAAATGACGGCAACCCATCTTGATCCAACAACCGGTGAAAACGAACTTGAAGCCCCAGATATCAATACGGACGGGGACAATAATGAGAATTGGGGCAAGGTCCGACGCAATGCGCCCTGCCCTTGTGGTTCGGGAAAAAAATTCAAACAATGCCACGGCCGGATCTGAGGGTGCAGGAAAAAATTATTTCAGGGCAATTATATGATCTCTTTTCTAAAATCTTTGCTGTCCGAAGATAATACGGCTAAGCCCAGAACACAGGATGAGGCGCGTATCGCAACGGCTGCGCTCTTGATTGAGGCCGCCCTGTCCGATGATGATTTCAAGGATGTCGAACGCGATGCAATCGTCGATGTGATAACGCGACATTACAAGACATCTGACGCCGAGGCCCGTGAACTTGTTGCTCACGCTGAAGAGGCACAATCGGAATCGGACCAGCTTTTTTACTTTACCCGTGCGGTAAAAGACAGCTTTCCCGTCGAGACGAGAGTGCAAATGATCGAGATGTTATGGGAAGTTGCCTATGCTGATGGCGTTCTCAGTAAATACGAGGCCAACCTTGTCCGCCGCATTTCCGGACTGATCTATGTAAGTGACCGAGACAGCGGCACCGCGCGCAAAAGGGTTATGGCCCGCCTTGGTATTACAGAAGACTAATTTTTCCTGCCCGTGATGTTTTTAGGGTTGTTTTTCCCTGTTATTAGCGATAATCCGTTAGGGAAAGACTTCCATGTCTTGTGTTTTTGTTGCTTCCACGAACTGACCGGAGAAAATAAATGACCTACGTTGTTACCGAAAGTTGCATCCGCTGCAAATTTATGGACTGCGTGGAGGTGTGTCCGGTCGACTGTTTCTACGAAGGCGAAAACATGCTGGTAATACATCCCGATGAATGTATCGACTGCGGTGTGTGTGAACCTGAGTGCCCGGCAGAGGCAATTCTTCCTGATACAGAAGAAGACGCTGAAAAATTCTTGGAGCTTAACCGTGAGTATTCTGAAATATGGCCGAATATTACGGTAAAAGGCGAACAGCCTGAAGATGCTGAAGAATGGCAGGGTAAGCCTAATAAATATGAGACCGAGTTCAGCCCAAAACCTGGCGGGCAAGGGTAATTTCCGTCAACACACCGCGGAAATACGTAAAACTCTCAGAATTTAGATAACATTATTAGCTTTTAGCCTAAAATTGTGCTATGGTTACTCCATGCTTTAGGTTTGTTATAGTAGGGGTAGTGTGCAAACTGCATGTATTGCCGTTTGCGCCAAATATAGCTTGGCCTATTTTTATGATGGATTCCGTAAAGATCTGCAGCGCTGTTAACGCAGCTGCTTTTTTTTGCGCCATCACAGGAATTCGGGAATTCCCGCGGTTGATGAGAAGGACTTAAATGACAAAAGAAATGGATTTCGCACCGCTTGATCATGTGGTCTATCCAACTCATGGTGTTGGACAGGTTGTCAGCATAGAAGAGCAGGAAATTTCAGGCATGTCCCTGACGTTGTATGTGGTCGATTTTGCCCATGAGAAAATGACCCTTCGTGTACCTGTCAAGCAAGCCAAGAACGTCGGCATGCGCGCCTTGTCTTCCCCCAAGAAGATGAAGTCGGCACTCGATACCCTAAAGGGCCGCGCTCGCATCAAGCGGACCATGTGGAGCCGCCGGGCTCAGGAATATGAAGCAAAGATCAACTCCGGTGACCCGGTACAGATTGCGGAAGTCGTTCGTGACCTGCATCGGAATGACGATCAGCCGGATCAGTCTTACAGCGAGCGGCAGATTTATGAAGCTGCCCTGGTAAGGCTCTCACGTGAGCTTGCCGTTGTCGAACAGATCGAGGCGGACGCCGCCACCGAGAAAGTACAGAAGGTTTTGAAAGTCGCCTGACTTTCGTAAATGAAGAATAAATCAAGGCCCGGAAGAAATTCCGGGCTTTTTTTATAATAATTTGACGAAAATCTTTCGGGAGACTTGCCAACAACTCCACAAGGTTTCATTGTGAGCACTATGAAATCAAATAGTTACAAAGAGAAATTTGGCAGCCTGAGCGCCGCCAGACGTGTCTGGGCTATTGCCTCAATCCATGGGGAAGCAGCGGCGCTTGTAACTGTTCATGATGAAATTTCCCGCCGATGGGAACATGGCGATCGTCTTGTATATCTTGGAAACTATTTGGGTCGCGGCTCGGACATCAAGGCTGTATTTGATGAGCTTCTCTCCTTTCGTATCAATCGCCTCTGTATGCCCGGCATGATACCGGAGGATATTGTCTTTCTGCGTGGTGCGCAGGAAGAAATTCTGCGCAGCCTCCTCCAGTTGCAGCTCGCGCCGCAGCCAACCGACGTATTTAATTGGATGATTGCGAATGATATCGGCTACACCCTTGAGGCATATGGCGAATCAGAAGAAGAAACCCGACGCTATGTCCGTGAAGGTATACTGGCCACGACAAAATGGACGAACCGCCTTCGCGAGAAAATCCGGGAGCATCCGGGCCACAACGATATCCTGATCGCGCTCCGCCGCGCCGCCTTTACGGAGGGAGGGGAACTCCTGTTTGTTCATGCCGGCATCGACCCTGATCTGCCCGTCGTCGAGCAAAATGACAACTTCTGGTGGGGTCACAGCCATTTCAAAGATATCAACACGCCCTATGCCGGTTTTCGCAAAGTCATTCGCGGTTTTGAAAGGCATCATGGCGGCGTTACCGTGACGCCCTATACAATTACGCTCGACGGCGGTTCGGGTTTTGGCGGCACATTGGAAGCCGCTTGCTTCAATCTGGACGGCAAGACCGTCGACCAGATTAGCGTCCCAACCTGATTTCAGATTTCTTAACTGCCAAACTTGATATTTTTATATTGCTGACCCGCAGGCGGCACCCCGTCCTCAAACGCCGGGTTGAGAAGAATGAATAATGCTTTCTTGTCTTTCGACACATCCGCCATTCCGGACAAGATAGAAGAAAGGCTCTCATCGCTTGTAACCGCCTCAATCTCTATTTGTGCCGGTTTGATGGCCGCCGCTTCCGCGTCATCGATCGATCGGAAGCTTTGGAAGCTCTGGGTAAATCTATCCTGAAGACTGCTGTCCGACACGGTGCTCTGATAGACAAATCGTGCGACACGTCCATCATCAAAATCAATCGCCGCTGCCGTCAGGTATATAGTCGTTCCATTACGATCAAGTGCAAGCCGGGTTACAGCCGCCGGGGCACCCCCAACCTCGATAGAATTAACACTGGGAACAGTCAGCTTCGCGAGCCATTCCCGCTGCAAATAATTTGCCATTGACTGCCCAGTGTTTGCCTGTTTGCCGAGATCAAAAACCATTTGGCTTCCCTTCCCGTCAACCGCATAGACTGCCTGGGCAGAGTTGATAAGCTGAAATCCTTCCGGCGCCATGAATTTGAACTTAAGGACAGGATGCAGAAACTCTCTGCCGCGAATGATGCCTTCTTTTGGGTCATCGCCATACAGCATGCCGTTAATGGCCGCTAAATAGCGCTCCTTCTCAAACTGGCGGTCCAGGTCGTCGGCATTTTGGGTGGCCGATGTTGCCGCCCGTTCAATACGATCTCCTGTTTGGGGGTGGGAGGCAAAGAAGTCAAAGCTGCCGCCGCCGGAATTTCCTGTGAGAGCCGCCATATATTCGGTCTGAGCCTGCATACGGACCAGAAAATCCGCCATTGCCTCCCGCGGATAACCTGCTTTTCCAAGATATCTGACACCGAGTTGATCGGCCTCATACTCCTGCTCCCGGGAATAGGATGCAACATAGAGACCGCCCAACTGCTGCCCGAGCTCCTGAACAATCGAACTGCCGGTCAATACACCTGCAAGCGCCCCCAGCAGACCTATCCCCGTTGCGCGGGACTGGCGCGCCGCGCCATGGCGGGCCGTGACATGCCCGATTTCATGGGCGAGTACGCCAGCAACCTCAGCTTCATTGGTGGCAAGGGCCAGCAGACCGCGCGTGATATATACATATCCGCCCGGAAGCGCAAAGGCGTTGACGACAGGTGAGTTCAGAATAGTGAATCGCCAAGGCAAATCCCGCATTTCCGAGACAAAGGCAAGGCGCAGGCCAATATCGAGAATATATTCGTTCAACCCTTCATGAATATATTCACCACCATATTGTGCAACAACACGCTCATGCTGCTCCGCTCCGATTTTCTGGTCATCTTGCGGCTCGAAAACGGAGAAGAGATTATCCAACAGGTTGGCATTGGCCGGTGTACTGGTTGGGGCTATCAATCCAAGTGCGACCACCGGGACAATGAAGAGCCGGGCCTTTCGCCAGCGTTTATGTGATGTGCTTTTCTTCACCTGTTGCTATCCTTCACCTGCGGCTTCCTCTATTTCGAGCTGCTCCGGAAATTCCAGCTCCATATATGGGCCGTTATAGAACCGAACGAGACCCCTTACCGTAATTGATTTACTCTTCAGGTCCGCCAACTTCCAGTCCCCGCGCTCTATTTTTTTCCATGCACTCGAAGATATGGCCGCCGTAAAGTCAGTTCTCCAATCCTCCCCGAAGTTAAGATAGGTAGTACTGCCCCCCTTATAAACGTCGAGAACGACCCCCTTCGCAATAATGAATTGTCCGTTCCAATATTGCTTTGGGGGATGGTTTGCGTCCAGTACAGCGAACTGACGCCAGAGCCCGACTTTCCGCTCCGCTGCCTTCTTTTCTGCCTTAATCAGGCGCTGCCGAGAGGCCAACGGATAGCCGGGAGCCCCGCTCCACCAACCATACCCCTCGGCAATCAGGGCTTCCTCAAGCCACACACCGTCAGATGTAATGATGCGGCCTTGCAGATCACCATACCGATTATCAAGCGACCCGGACTTTCGAAATTCTTCCGCTTTTAATACAAAAGGCAAGCCGTTGAGGGATTTGAGAATAAATTGGCGGGCATCCTTGTAAAGAGAAGGATCGGCGTGTTCATCAACGAGCCGCACCCCATGAAGCGCAATCCGGGAATCCTTAATCGTCACTATCCGGTCGCCGTCAAGTTTTTGCATGACAAGACCAGATTGGGGCGTTTCTGCCTGAGCTATGGCACATAGTCCAATCACGACGCCTGCAATAACTAGTCCCAGACCACGCATTCTTCCCTCCTGCCCCTAGTCTGGCGGCTATTTCATCGGCAATCAATCACAATAAGAGCAAGCCCTTTTTATTTTACATATATTTATTGTATAAATATTTTTACACAATTGTAGTTGATATTTAATAATTTACCTCATAACTATGGTGGGAATACAAATTGATTGGATAGAGAATGACAGATTCCAGCGCCCAGTTTTACCCCGAATCGGAAGCCGCCCGGCTCCGCGGCCTCTATGGTCACCTTTCCGGCGCCGCATTGCTTGATGCGCTGGTCGCCAACGACCTCGGCGGAAAGATAATGCTCTCGTCCTCCTTCGGCGCGGAATCCGCCGTCCTGCTCGACATGGTCGCCGAAGTTGATCCGACAATCCCGGTAATTTTTCTCGATACACGTCGGCTGTTCGGAGAAACATTGCGCTATCAGAAAACACTGACGGATCATTTCGGACTGGAGGATGTACGGATCATCAGCCCTGATAACGGCGTACTATTGCGGCTTGATCCTGACGACATGCTTTTCAATGAAGACCCGGACAAATGCTGTCAAATCCGCAAAGTGGAGCCGCTTGATAAGGCCATGGATAAAATGGGAAATCTGGGATTTAGAGCCTGGATTACCGGCCGCAAGAACTTCCAAGCGGCGACCCGGTCCGGGCTTCAGACGATCGAAGCGGATACGGATTTTATCAAGATCAATCCCCTTGCCGACTGGACGGGGGAAGATATCAAGCAGGCATTTCTGGCAAAAAACCTACCGCCGCATCCGCTTGTAGCGGACGGGTTCAAATCCATCGGCTGCATGCCCTGCACCAGCCGTGTCGCTGAAGGCGCAGACCCCAGATCCGGTAGATGGGCAGGAAAAGCGAAAACGGAATGTGGCATCCACATGCGGCGCCCATCAGGACTGGCAACCCCTATATAACATATTTTTAATGTGATTTAATTTTAAATCACATTTTTCTTGCGATATTAAAATAAATATCTACATTTATAAGAAATAAGGATATTGGCTCGCGTCTTGTTGTATGTTGAGCCCTTTATAAGGAGAACAACAATGGCATTGCAGGTTTATACGGCATCCCTGTTGAAAGAAGGTCTGGTCGCGTATCTTACACTTGAAAACGGCAGTCCTTCTTGGACTCCCGATATACGGCTGGCGACTGCAGGAACGGACGCAGAGCTTGAAGCACTGAAGCTGGCGGCTGAGCAATCGGAGCTTGAAAATCATGTCGTCGCCCCTTACGCGATTGACGTCCTTGAAACTGAAGCTGGCTATGTCGCCTCGACGAAGCGCGAGCAAATTCGCGCGAGCGGTCCGACGATCCGCCTGCCTCAAGACGCAGTCCGGGCGAGCCGCAAAGCCGCCTAAAGGCAAGGTATCCAATGTATCAATATTCAGAGCAGGACCATCAGCTCCTGCTGGAACGCGTTGCCCAGTTTCGCGGCCAGGTCGAGCGACGGGTGAAGGGCGACCTTTCCGAGGAAGAGTTCAAGCACCAACGTCTCCGTAACGGCCTGTATCTGCAGCTTCATGCTTACATGCTCCGGGTTGCTATTCCCTATGGGCTGCTATCATCGGACCAGATGCGTACACTCGCCCATATTGCCCGTAAATACGACAAGGGCTATGGCCATTTCAGCACCCGACAGAATATCCAATATAACTGGCCAAAGCTCGAAGATGTTCCGGATATTCTGGACGACTTGGCGAAAGTGGAAATGCACGCCATCCAGACGAGCGGAAACTGCATACGCAACACGACGTCCGATCCGCTTGCAGGCGTTGCCCGCGATGAGGTTGAGGATCCCCGCCCCTATTGCGAACTGATTCGCCAATGGTCTACCTTCCATCCCGAATTCAATTTTCTGCCACGCAAGTTCAAGATTGCCGTCAGCGGCGCAATTCATGACCGGGCAGCGGTCGCCGTGCATGACATTGGCCTGCGGCTGATCAAGAATGACAACGGGGAAACCGGGTTTGAAGTACTCGTCGGCGGTGGCCTAGGCCGAACGCCGATGATCGGAAAGACAATTCGCCCCTTCCTCCCGAAACAGGATATGCTGACTTATCTTGAGGCCATCTTGCGGGTCTATAATCAGCTGGGCAGGCGCGACAACCTTTATAAAGCCCGCATCAAGATACTCGTTCATGAAACCGGAGAAGAAAAGTTCCGTGAACTGGTCGAGGCCGAGTGGGAAAAGATCAAAACCAGCGGGCTCTTTATCCGCGATGAGGATTTTGCCTGGATAAAAGGGTTCTTCAAGGACCCCGAATATGAAAGCCTGCCGGATCAAGACGGGGACTATGAGAACCTTCTGCTGAGCAACCCGGATTTCGCGCGCTGGGCCGATAAGAATATCGAGCTGCACAAGCAGCCGGGCTACCGGATTGTATACCTGTCCCTGAAAACAGCCCATCAACCTCCCGGCGATGTAACAGCCGATCAGATGGACGCGATTGCCGACCTGGCGGATAAATACAGCCTTGGGCAAATTCGCACTACTCATCGGCAAAATCTCGTGCTCTCCGATGTGAAGCTGAAAGACCTGCCGGCGCTATGGGAAGAACTGGTAGCGCTTGATCTTGCGACGCCGAACTACAATCACGTAACGGATATCATTTCCTGCCCGGGGCTGGACTACTGCGCGCTGGCAACTGCGCGGTCCATTCCGATTTCTCAAGCCATTACGGAGCGGTTTGACGACCATGACTATGTGAACGACCTTGGAGATGTCAGCATCAATATCTCGGGTTGCATAAATGCCTGTGGGCATCATCATGTCGCTAACATCGGAATTCTTGGTGTTAACAAGAAGGGAACGGAAGTTTATCAGTTGACATTGGGCGGCAGCGCTCGTGAAGATGCGGCGATTGGCAAGATTATTGGCCCGGCTTTTGAGGCGGACCAAATCGTTGATGCCATTGACAAGGTGCTTTCGGTCTACCTCGAGAACCGCGAAGATCCGGAGGAGACCTTCCTGACGACCTATCGTCGGCTCGGGCAGCCCTTGTTCAAGGAACGACTTTATGGATAACTATATCAAGGATCGCAAAGCGGAAGACGATGAATGGATGCCGTTCACCGGGCTGGAGGAGAGCAGTTCTCTGCCGACGGGTGATATCTATGTTCCACTTGAAGAATGGCTGAAATCCCGCGAATCGCTTCTTGAACGCAATGGACGGCTGGGTGTCTTGCTGCGCAATACCGATGACCCCGCGCTGATTGCAGACGATCTGGAGCGGCTCGACCTGGTCGTGCTGGAATTTCCAAAAATGGCGGATGGCCGGGCCTTCAGTCAGGCAAGGCTCTTGCGGGAGCGTTATGGCTTCAAAGGAGAGATCCGGGCCACTGGCGATGTGCTTTACGATCAGCTATTCTATATGCAACGATGTGGCATTAACGGATTTGAGCTCCGGGGTGATCAAGATGTCGCGAACTCGCTAAAAGCCTTTGACGAGATGACAGTAACCTATCAACCTGCCAGTGACGAAGAGTTTCCAATCTGGCGGCGGGAGAGTTAAGTTTCCCGGAATAAGAGAGCCGCGCAACGCGGCTCCTTTTGAAAGCACCTGGTTCTCGCTCCCCCGGCAGCCAGGTGCTTTTTCATTCGAGATCCTTCTCAATTCCCGGCCAATTGCCATTAGCCTGCTTTATGTTGCCGGGGATATCTTCCTCCCACGTGCTCTGCACGCCTTTTGAGTAGTTCAGGTAAAGCTTGTCATCCACGATTTTCCATGCCTCAGGAACTGTCGATGCCGTATAGCCCTGACTTACCGCCCAGGCGCAATAGCCGCCATATTGCGGCGCGTATTTTTCGGGGTTAGCCTCGAACATCTTCTTATGTTCTTCATTGGCGAAATGCCACTCGGCCCCTTTCCATTCAACACTGTAGTCGCTGTTCCCCTCAACCGGTTTGCCCTCGGTAAAATAGGCAACGACGTCATACCCTTCAACGGCCGTTCCGAACAGAGTGCTATAATAGCGTTTTTCTGCTGCGGCCGTCTGTGTCATCGCAACGGAAATGATCGCGACAACAAGGGCGATTGCGATGCCTTGAAGATTAATCCAGCGGTTCATCATCTTGAATACCTCCCATGCAGGGTTGAAAACCATGTCTTTGCAATGAGAAGAAGATAATGAAATAGGCTTCAGCAGCCAGCCACATTTAATAACAAAGGCGTGAACGCTATCGCCGTGTGGGCCGCCCGCCGACATAAAGGAGAGCCATCAGGAATCCCGTCACAAATCCTGCGACATGCGCTATCCAGGCAATCTCCGCACCCGGCCCGACCAGCAACGTACCGAGCGGAGTCGCGCCAATGATAACATTAAGCCCAAGCAAGACAGCAATCAGGGTCAGCACACCACGCAATCCGTAACGTGGAAGGAGGATAATAGTCGTCGCCCCCATCGCTCCGAACACAGCTCCCGATGCGCCGTAAAGCGTGACATCAATATTGGGCACGGCGATAAAATATTCCGCCACAGCACTGAGCCAGCCAGAGATACAGTACAGAAACAGATACCGCACCGCCCCAAATTGCCGTTCCACCATGGACCCGAACGCCAGAAGCATTCCGGCATTCAGAATCATATGGCTCCAATCATGGTGGAGGAACATATGGCTGCTCAGCGTTATAAATATATGCGCAAGGTCGGCCGGTGTCGGCTTCTCCAAAATCGCCGATATGATGACCGGACGAAAAGAGAAATTTTCGTAAACCCAGCCGAATGTCTCAGAAGTGGTAACCGTCAGCAACAGGTGAACGATGAAAATTGCGGCAACCAGATACACCGTTACAGGTGGTACATTAAAGACCGGTTCCCGATTTTGCTGTTCGTCTGTCACGCAGTCCCAGTCCGATTGTTTTCAATATGTTGACGGACCATAAGAGTATTTTACCCCTTTTTCAAGAGGGCGCGAGGACACCAAACCCGCCCGAGATTCGAAGGTACTTTGACATATCGCCATCTCATCACGCAGCCGGTTTATCCATAAAGGTCGAAAACCTGCCGTCGCTGGCTATCCCTCATTCAAAGCAAGAATTTTAGCAATTTCTCTGTCTCCATATCCAAGCCCGCGCAGCACCTCTTCCGTATGCTGACCGACTTTCCCCGGAGGTGTCGCAACATTCATCGGGCTGTCCTCATTGGCAATAAAAGGTGCCCCGACGAGACGCAATGCCTCATCAAATCCATGGACGTTATCGGCCGTGACCAGAATACCGCGATGTTCAAGTTGCGGGTCTGAAGTCGCCTCACCAAGGGTTCGCACTGCCTGTACGACAACACCGGCCTTGTTCATGATGTCTATCCATTCGGCGGTTGTTTTGGTCCGCATCGCCTCCCCTACCAGTTCGAGACCGGCCTTGAGGTTTGCCTGACGCGCTTCAAACGTCGCAAAACGCGGATCTTCCAGCATGTGAATAAGGCCTGCTGCCTTCAGCATCGCAATATTCTGGTCCGGCGTGATGGTCGCTATAAGGACAATTCCGTCACTTGTCTCGAAGACCCCGGCCGTTGGCTGCCGGGTCGGCGACTCATTGCCGATCAGAGGCGGAATGTTTCCACGCACCATATAGTCCGCCATCTGCGCAGCGGCAATCATTAGGGCGCTGTCATACATTGCAACATCAACATATTGACCCTTGCCGGTCTTTTCCCGCCGATATAGAGCCGATGAAATGGCAAAAGCGGCATTGGCTCCGGTGAACATATCAATCACCATGATACCGATGCGTGTCGGACCTGACTCCTCATGGCCATTCAGTGTAAACAGCCCGGAGGCAGCTTGAATGGCTGAGTCATAGGCCTTATCACCACTTCTCGGACCTACCTGGCCATAACCACTGATGGAGCAATAGACGAGGTCGGACTTTCTCTTTTTCAGCGTCTCGTAATCAATACCGAGCTTTTTGGCGACGCCGGGACGGAAGTTCTCAACCACGACATCTGCATCGTCGATCAGCCGGTAGGCTATTTCACGCCCTTTGTCTGATTTAAGGTCTATGGCCAGACTTTTCTTGCCAAGGTTTACCGTTAAAAAGGCAGGCGAAAGCCGCTTGGCCACCATCTCCGCATCGGTGAGTGTCGTACGAAGCTGGTCCCCTTTGATCGGCGCTTCGATTTTAACGACTTCTGCGCCGAGAAGAGAAAACATCTGTGTGCTGATAGGGCCGGCCAGAACCTGCGTGAAGTCAACGATCTTCAGTCCTTCATAAGCTCTCATTTCGAGCCCCCCTTTGGAACGATCAGCGCATCTACGGCCACCGCTCCTTCCGGCAAAACGATAAAGGGATTCACATCAATCGTCTCGATGGTATCGGCATTCTCGGCCGCGAAGACGGAGAGTTTGGAAAGTGCTTCGGCAAGAGCTTTCAAGTCCGATGCCGGAGCTCCACGAACACCATCGAGCATTGCCCGGCCCTGAATTTCGTCAATCATCCGATAGGCCTCATCCACACCGAAGGGCGCAAGGCGGAAGGTAACATCTTTCAGCACCTCAACAAAAACACCGCCTAGACCAAACATGACCGCCGGACCAAAAACCGGGTCGCAAACGACCCCCATAACGGTTTCCACGCCGCCCGAAACCATTTCCGCAACGATTACACCGTCAATCTTTGCTTCCGGTTTCGCCTTTTTGGCGCGCTCTATGAGAGTCGCGTAGCCCTCCGCCACATCCTGTTCCGAATTCAGCTTCAGCAGAACGCCCCCAATTTCTGTCTTGTGAAGAATATCCGGCGAGGCAATCTTCATGACGATCGCACCACCAATATCCCGCCAGACCTTGACCGCCTCATCCGCTGACTGAACCAGCTCTTCCCGAGTAACGGGGATACCGATACTGCCCAGAATCTTTTTTGCTTCATGCTCGGCAACCGGTTCCGTCGGCGCAGGCAATGCACCACTCGGCAGCTTTGGAGGCGCATCGGGTCGGCCCCGCGCATACACCTCTCCGAAATAGTTGAGCGCTGCCATTGCTCGCACAGTCAGGGAGGGGTCTTCATAGCAAGGTATTTTGAGATCTTCGTAGGGCGAGACGACTTCTTTCGGACCAATCAGACTCATCATCAAAACTTCGTCAGGATAGTCGTGACGAACATTGGTAAAAATCTGCAAACAGGCATCCCGCGTGAAAGGTGACGCCGGAACGCCCGCGAGATAGACAATATGGCTGTCGAAATCCGCTTCCTCAATCGTCATCCGGATATTGGTTTCCATCAGCTTCGGATCATTCAGCGCCTGCGCCGTGAAATCCACCGGATTATTGACTCCGGCGAAAGGTATAATTTCCTTCAGCTTTTTCTGCGTCGCAGCAGGTAATGGCGTGACTTCCAACCCGTATTTGACGGATGCATCCGCCATCTGAACGCCAACACCGCCGGAAATGGTCTGCAGATCGATCTTGCGGCCTTTTGGATATTTTCCGAACTGACAGGCATAGGCTATATCGACAAATTCCTCGGTCGTTTCCGCACGATATACGCCGTACTGTTTGAAAAGCGCATCATAAACGGCGTCCGCCCCGGCGAGTGACGCGGTATGCGACGCCGCCGCCGCCGCTCCCGCCTCGGTCTTGCCAACCTTCATGAAGATCACAGGTTTCTGCGCATCCCGCGCCTTCTCAAGAGCGCTACACACACGATCAGCATTTTTCATTCCCTCCGCATAGGCAAGAATGACCTTCACTTCCGGATTCTGGGCGTAATACTCGATTACTTCCGCCACATCGACATCAGATTCATTGCCTGTCGTCACCCAGTAGTTCGCGCCAACCCCACGAAGCTGGGAAACCGTAAAGACATGCGCCCCGTAGGCCCCGCTCTGACTGACAATTCCAATCGGACCAGGCGGCAGCAGCAAAGCTCCTGGGGCATTACTGAAGGTCCCATACCATCCTGCACTGATATTGAAGACACCAAGGCAGTTGGGGCCGACAATCCGCATGCCACTTGTCCGGGCGATCTCAGAAATTTCGCGCTGCGCCTGCGCGCCTTCCTCACTCTGTTCCGCAAAACCAGAGGTAAACATAACCGCACTTTTCACGCCATGATCGGCGCAATCCCTCAGCGTCTGAACAGCCACCTTCGCGGAAACGGCAATAATCGCACAATCCACATCCTTCGGAACATCCTGAATTCTGGCGTAAGCAGGCAAATCCTGAATGGTGTCGTAGTTTGGATTTACGGGGTAAATTTCACCTTTATAGCCCGCCGTTTTCATGGCGTGAATGGGTCGGCCACCGATACGCGACGGTGTGTTCGATGCGCCAATAACAGCAACAGATTTAGGCCGGAGCATAGGCTCAAGTGGATGGGTCATCTTGTTTCCTTATTATTCCTTCGTTATAAGTTTAATTAGTTAAGCCCTTCGGCCAATTGAGCCGGAACCTTGATGGGCAGAGCCAAAAGCTGCTGCGCATAAGTCTTCGCAAGATTATCAAGATGCAGCGTGGACGTCCCACCACCACCAAGGCAGTCCGTCAGCAGAAAATTCACGGCATTCATTCCCGGCAAATCGAACCGCATGACCTCGCCCTCGACAACATGGCCAAAATAGTTCCTGACCGCCTCCTCCGTTGCGCTCTTCTTGATCCATGGTAGGTAATCCGCTTTGCGGGCGATAATGCCGACATTTGCGTTATTGCCCTTGTCCCCGCTTCGTCCCGCGGCGAGCTTGATCAAAGGCACTTCAACTATCGTGTCGGGCGCCCTGTCGGATACTGCATCCTGCGGCGCATGTGCAGGTGTCGGCATGGCTGAAAATTCCGCTGGAACCGGATTTTTATATTTAACCGGTTTATTGTTGATGTACACTTTTGGATCAATACGCGCTTTATCTATCTGAAAAGCGAACTGAGTGACAACCGGCGTGATCTTAGGCCGCCCCGCAGAACCGGCAGAGCAACGCCCGGTTGTCATGGAAAGGCCAACGCCCGTTGTTTCCTTGGAGAACAGATCGATCGCCGCGCGCTCATCATGACGCACGTCAATCTGCGTAACGATTTCCTTTGAAGCGGCGGCGGCTTCCTCTGCATTCTGACCCCACAATGTCTGAGACCCGATAATATGTACGGCCGTATCCCGATAGTCCCCCAGATTTCGCTCCACGAAAAGCCGCCTTGTACGCTTGATCAGGGCATCCGCAAATGCGCGCCCTTTCTCGACAGCGTCAAAGCCCGTAATCACCGTTGAGGCGGTTGCGCGAAAGCCGTCCTTGTAGGTGCCGGAGACTTTATAGCTGGAGGTCGGCGGCCGACCTTTTACATTCGCCACTTCCAGCCAGTCCTTCTTCGTTTCCGTCAGGGTCGCGTTGGAAAAATCGCAAATCACGTCTGGCATGATATATGCCGAAGGATCACCGATTTCGTACAGGATCTGCTCCCCAACTGTCAGGCGAGAGACAAGTCCGCCGGTCCCGTCGGGTTTTGTGATCGCGAATGTTCCGTCTTCCCGGCATACGGCAATGGGGTAGCCCATGTCATCCCAGCCACCCACGACATCCTGCCAATCCGTGAAGTTACCCCCGGTCGCCTGCGCACCGCATTCAAGAATATGTCCGGCCAATGTCCCGGCCGCGAGTTTATCATAATCATCAACAGTCCAGCCGAACTCATGGATCAATGGACCTAGTGTCACGGCGCTGTCGACGCAGCGGCCGGTGATGACAACATCAGCCCCGTTATCCAGCGCGGCAGCAATTGGAAAGGCACCAAGATAGGCATTAGCGCTGATCATTCCTTCGGGCATCTCCGCGCCTGAAAACATTTCCGTGACACCTTCACGTCGCAGAGTATCAATCTCATCCGCTAGATTATCGCCATCAACCGTTCCGATCTTGAGATCGACCCCCGCTTCATTGGCCACCTTCTCAAGCGCCGCAGCGCAGGCCGCTACATTGACTCCGCCCGCGTTCGCGACAACCTTGATCCCGCGCGATTTGATCTCATGCAGAAGTGGCTTCATCGCGAGGTCCACAAAGTCACGGGCATAGCCCTGATCGGGAGATTTTTCTTTCGCGCGCACCAGAATGGACATCGTGACTTCCGCGAGATAATCGAACACGAGATAGTCAAGATCCCCTTTCATCACTAGCTGTCTTGGAGCTTCCTGAGAGTCACCCCAATAACCCGAGGCCCCACCGATGCGGATATTTTTTGCCTGTGTCATGAGCGTCACCCTTTCACATCATCACCGGCAACTTGCCAGGCAGGTTTCCGTTTTTCGGCGAACGCCGACTGCCCTTCCTTGCCTTCCGTGCCGCGATTGAGTTCAGAGAATTTCCTGGCGGAAAAACGGATCATCTCTTCGTCGGGCAATGACCCCACCTTCAGCATGATCGCCTTGGTCGCCGCATTTGCCATCGGACCACATTTAAGTACCCGCGCAACAACCTCTTCCAGCATATGGTCAATCTCATTGTCTGCCGCGAGATATTGCGCAATACCATATTCAAATGCCTTCGCGCCATCGAACCGCTCGGCGGTGAGCGCAAGCTGACGCGCCCGCGTAAACCCGATCCGCTTGACCACATAAGGGGCAATCTGCGCCGGCGCGACCCCCAGCGTCGTTTCCGGCATTCCCATTCGAGCGCCTTCGGCAACAATTGTAATGTCTGCCAGACAGGCATAGCCCATGCCGCCGCCGAATGCCGATCCTTCGACAACCGCAATGGTCGTTTGCGGAAGGTTCTCAAATTTCAGGAATGCCAATCCCGCGGACTGGTTCCGCTCCATGATCGGGTCTCTGTCTGCAGTGACCACGTCCTCCGCCATATTGCGGCGTTCCTTGATATCACCGCCAGCACAGAAATGCCCGCCGGCCCCGCGCAAAACGACGACCCTGACATCCGGCGTATTCTCAAGCCAATCGACAACTGATGCAAACTCCGCGCCCATCTTGCTGTTGATCGCGTTCCGCTGATCAGGGCGGTTAAACGTCAAGTTAAGACGCGGACCTAAAACATCGAGCTTCAAGAACTCACAATCCGGTAGTTTATGCATCTTCTTTTTCTTTCTTATTTTTGCATCACCTGCGCGAATTTATTCGGTCAGGTATCTTTTAAGCATATCCTTAAACTGATCGATGTGCAGTGAAACTTTTTCCCAATCTCCCGAAATCATTTTTGTCAGCGCCAAGCCCCGCAATGTTATCATCAACATTCGGCGCCAAGACTGGATTTCTTCCCTGTTGCGCCCACTATCGGCAAAAACAGCCTGCCAGACAATAGCTCTTTTTTTGTCAACTTCCGCCAGTGCGCTCGTTATCGCCGATTCAAACTCCGCATCCTGCCGACCGCGCATCGCTATTTCGATAAAAGCCGTATAATTGGTGCCGCCAAAACCCTGCCAGTAGTTATCGACGATGCGGTCAATTCGCTCCTCTAATGGCAGGCGCACGAGAGCCTCCGCATCCAGGTGATGGCTGAGCCGCTCGGCAATTTCAAATATGCTTTCAACCAGAAGCGCTTTCGGGTTTTCGAAATGATATTGAATGGCGCCACGTGTCAAACCGGCTTCCCGCGCGACCTCCTCCATAGTGAGTTGTCCAGCGCCCTTTTCATTGAGCAGCTTGATTGTTGCATCCACCAGGCGCGCCCGGGTTTCCGCCCGACGCTCTTCCTGACTTCGGCGCCCTTCGCCCTTTTCCATATGCACTTCAGTCAAAAAAAATCTTCCTGCCCACCCACAAAAGAACTTCTTGAGCAGTCAAGCAATTTACTGTTTGTAACATTCATTCATGAATGTTAGTTTTATAACATACAAAACGCAATCCCAAAAAAGGGTCGGCAGATCAAATTAATATTCTGCGGAATAAGAAAGTTACATAACAATGCAATTCACCCAGGAACACCGGGAGCTTACCGAAAGTCTGAAGAAATTCATTGAGGCTGAAATCAACCCTCATGTCGATGAATGGGAAGAGGCAGAGCAATTCCCCGCCCATGAACTTTTCAAGAAGATGGGAGATATGGGGTTTTTGGGTATCAGCAAGCCCGTTGAATTCGGCGGGAGCGGACTCGATTATTCATATGAGGCCGTCTCCTCCGAAGCATTGGGATATATTGCCTGTGGTGGTGTCGCCATGGCCATCGGTGTGCAGACCAATATGTCGACCCCGGCCCTCGCCCGTTACGGGTCGGATGAACTTCGTCGGAATTATCTCGCCCCCGCCATTGCCGGAGACATGGTCGGCTGTGTCGGTGTGACCGAGGCCGCTGCCGGATCTGATGTGGCCAGCCTGAAGACAACAGCGAGAAAAGACGGCGATGACTATGTGATTAATGGATCGAAAATGTACATCACCAACGGCCTTCAGGCCGACTGGATATGCCTTCTCGCGAACACGGGGGGCGGACCGGTCCATAAGAACAAGACCCTGATCATTGTCCCGATGGACAGCCCCGGCATTACCAAACACAAAATCCGCAAAATCGGCATGATGTCGTCAGATACGGCGCAATTATTTTTTGATGATGTCCGCGTTCCCCAGAAAAACCGCATCGGCGAGGAAGGCCGGGGCTTCATCTACCAGATGCAGCAATTTCAGGAAGAACGCCTTTTCGCAGCTGCACGCGGCCCCCGCGTCATGGAAGAGGCGATCAACGAGACGATTGAATATACCCGCGAGCGCAAGGCCTTCGGCAAGTCCATCCTGGACAATCAGGTCGTCAATTACCGGCTGGCAGAACTTCAAACGGAGGTAGAAGCCCTGCGCGCCCTCACCTATCACGCAGTAGAGCGCTATGTATCCGGAGAGGATGTAACCAAACTCGCGTCGATGGCAAAGCTGAAAGTCGGTCGACTACAGCGGGAGGTCATGGATAGCTGCCTGCAGTACTGGGGAGGACAGGGATATATGTGGGAATCTTCCATTTCCCGCAAATTCCGGGATTTCCGTCTTACATCAATTGGCGGTGGCGCCGACGAAATCATGCTGAAGGTCATCACAAAACTGATGGGGATTTCGCCGGACTAGACTGTCGGCAAAGCATTGCACAACGAAAATGTCTAAACCGCAGCAGCCAGATAACTTGCCTGATTGATCGCGCGCTTGGCGTCAAGCTCCATGGCCTCATAAGCACCACCAACAAGCTCTGCGTCGACTCCTCTTTCGATCAATTCGTCATAAAGGGTTCGCAAAGGAAGCTGGCCCGCGCAAACGATGATGGTGTCCACATCCAGAATTTCATACTGATCACTGATTCGGAGATGCAAGCCGTCGTCATCGACTTTCAGATACTCAACGCCGTTGATCATCTTGACGCCACGGCGTGCAAGAGAAATACGATGGGTCCAGCCGGTCGTCTTTCCAAGGCCCCGTCCGACCGGAGAGGTCTTTCGCTGTAATAACGTCACGTCCCGATCCGCCCTCGCAACCACAGGCTCCACACCCGTAACGCCGCCACGCGGATGATTTTCAAAATCAATACCCCATTCCCGGGCGAAGATATCAACATCAAGAGCCGCAGATTTTCCGGCATGCATTATATTCTCAGCGACATCGAAACCGATACCACCCGCCCCCATGATGGCCACCGTCTTTCCGACAGGCTTCACGCCGGTGATAGCATCGATATAGCTGATGACTTTAGGATGGGTAATACCTTCAACATCCGGGATACGCGGCGAAATACCGGTCGCGACAATGACTTTGTCATACCCCGCCCGCTCCAGCATATCCGTGGTCGCCTTGGTATTGAGATGCAGCTCTATTCCCCGCTTTTCGATCATCTTGTTGAAATAGCGAATAGTCTCATAAAACTCTTCCTTGCCGGGGATACGTTTCGCCAGGTTAAACTGGCCGCCGATCTCCGGTGCCGCATCATAGATTGTGACGCTGTGACCGCGCCTGGCCGCAACCTCCGCATAAGCCAGTCCCGCCGGTCCCGCGCCGACAACTGCAATCTTCTTCTGCGCTTCCGTCGGCTCGTAATTCAGGATTGTTTCATGGCAGGCACGCGGGTTAACAAGACAGCTCACCTCCATTCCATTGAATGTATGATCCAGGCAAGCCTGATTACAGGCGATACAGGTATTAATTTCATCTTCCCGGCCCTCGAAGGCCTTGTTGACGAGGTCTGCATCTGCCAGCATCGGCCGAGCCATGGAGACAATATCAGCGTCTCCCCGCCGCAAGACTTCCTCCGCCACTTCCGGCATATTGATGCGGTTGCTCGTGATCATCGGGATATTGAGCTCCTTGCGAAGCCGTCCCGTCACCTGGGTAAAGGCAGCGCGCGGCACCATGGTGGCAATTGTCGGCACCGCAGCCTCATGCCAGGTGAAATGCGTGCTGATAATATTGACACCGACGTTTTCAATCTTCTTGGCAAGCTCGATAATTTCATCGCGTGACATGCCACCCTGCAACATGTCCATAGCCGCTATACGAAATATGAGGATAAAATTCGGGCCCACGGCCTCCCGTATCCGGCGCATGACCTCAACCGGGAACCGCATCCGGTTTTCGTAGGAGCCGCCCCATTTATCAGTTCGCTGGTTCGTCTTCTCGACAAGAAAGGTGCTGAGCAGATACCCGGCGGAACCAATCATCTCCACGCCGTCATAGCCTGCTTTCTGCGCACAAACGGCGCAATTCACCATGTCCGCTATCTGTTTTTCTATTCCGGCTTCGTCCAGTTCACGCGGCGTTTTACTGGCAATACGCGAGCGGATAGCCGATGGTGCAACGGGACTGTCATTGCGGGCAAGCGGCCCCATATGAAGGATTTGCATGCATATTTTTGTCTCCGGGTCCGCCGCATGCACGGCATCCGTCACCAACCGATGCTGCTCCACCTCTTCCGCGTTGGAGAGCTTTGCGCCCATCCCGCCTTCCGCATTTGGTGCAATGCCGCCCGTAATAATCATCCCGACGCCGCCGCGGGCGCGCTCCGCGAAATAGGCCGCCATGCGCTCAAAACCGTTTTCGATTTCTTCAAGGCCCGTGTGCATGGACCCCATGAGCGCGCGGTTCTTGATTTTTGTAAAGCCAAGATCAAGAGGGGAGAAAAGGATCGGATATTTGTTATGTACAGCCATATCAATTTTCTCTCATCATGTGCCAATCAAGGATGACGGGTTCCCGGAGCTGGTGGATTACGGGCAGGACCTGCGAAGCATTGGGCGACGGACATCCACCGCGTTGCGATATCTCCCTCAACCTTCAAATTCGTATCGGCGATATTGCGTGTCTGGGTCACAACCTGGCAGAATTCAGCCGCCTCCCCCTCAATCATATCATCCGCATTATCGGCATTCCATTCCCAGATTGCGCCCGAGGGTGCGGTCAACCGCACATGAGGAACCCTCTCCGGTATTTCCTCTTCCCGGTTTTTAAAGGTCCAGCCGAAGGTATTCATGCCCATAACAGCAATGCTTTTGATATTATCCTGCTCGACACGTTCAACGCCCAGCAGGTCATATATTTCCTGCGCATGGGACCAGGTTTCCATCAGCCTCGCCGAAATGCTGGACCGCGCGCTCATGCTAGGTCCGACCCATTGAAGACGCTGTTTTGGATCCGCCGCATAGAAACGGTCCGCCATTGCCATATAATAGTCCCGCCAGGCATCCCGGAGCTTGATTCCCTTGAGCCCGTCCAGCATTTCATCTGTTGCAACCACCAGGGAGCCGGATTTTTCCTGAAGACCTTTCAGTTTTCCGTAAACCCTCTTGAATTCCTCTTCATCCGATAGAGTCAAGTCTGCCACATAGTTAAAGAAATGCAGATGCTGCATGACATCATTTACGGTCCAGTCCCGGAATAGGGTCACCCGGCCATAATCCTTTTCGCCCAACGGAGTAATGAGCTCATAAAGCGCTTCGCTTACGTCCCTGAAATCATAGGCTTCCTTTAACATAAGCTCCCTCCCCTAACAAATTGGTCTTATTCTGCCGCCTCGGCGGTTTCAATCTCGAACAGTAAATCGCCGACCGATACCTGATTTGCCGCTGAGGCCACGACCTCTTCTACAACTCCGGCAACCTCCGCCAGGATATCATGCTGCATTTTCATCGCTTCCAGCACAGCAAGGCGCGTTCCGACCTTTACCGTATCCCCGGCCTTCACGAACACTTCCAGCAACGTGCCGTGCATCGGGGCGGTTACATGGCCGCTACCGGCGGCCACGGCGGCAGATTTGGGAAAGGCGAGACTATTAACGAACCGGAGAGTCCGGCCATCGTCAGTCAGTTCCACCACACCTGCCGACGGCGTATTGTAGTGAAGGCGCTTGCGTTTGCCATCCACCGTCAGCTGCGCGCGGTTCTCACTGCGGCCCATAACCTCAACTTTTAACGTTGTGGCATCGACCATAACCTCGTAGCTGCCACCACGAAGCGGGGATACGGTCACGTCATTCTCAGCATTGCCCGATGCGAACATATAGCGAGTGAGCAGGGCGCCGCCGCTTGACCAGTCCATAAGCTGATCACTTGTAAAAACGGCGGTAGCTTTCGCCTGATCCCGCTCGACCTGATACAGCAGGACAGCCGCCATCGCCATCTCGGCAGTATCCGGCGATTTCGCCGCCAAACGTGCCGCATCAAACAATTCGCCGATGAAGGCGGTTGTGGCGTCTCCTTTTGCGAATTTCTCCTCGGCCAAAATATCGATCAGGAACCCGCGGTTTGTGGTCAGGCCGAAAATTACAGTGCCCTTGAGTGCTTCTATCAAACGGTGCCTTGCCGCCTCCCGACTTTCGCCATAGGCAATGACCTTGGCAATCATCGGATCATAAAACGGAGAAATTTCCTGTCCGGCATCAATGCCGCTATCGAAGCGAATACCGTCGCCAGCCGCTGGCTCCCATGCCTCAATCCGTCCCGTGCAAGGAAGGAAATCCTGTGTCGTGTCTTCCGCATACAGCCGCACTTCAATGGCATGGCCCGCAAGCACTATGTCGGACTGGTCCAGCCCGAGCGGCATTCCCTCCGCTACCTGTATCTGCAATGATACCAGATCGAGCCCTGTCACCAGTTCCGTTACCGGATGTTCGACCTGGAGACGGGTATTCATTTCCAGAAAATAAAAATCACCGGAGGCATCCAAGAGGAATTCAACCGTACCGGCGCCGCGATAATTGATGCTGCGCGCGGCCTCCACCGCAGCCATCCCCATCTTCTCGCGAAGTTCCGGCGTCATGACGGGGCAAGGGGCTTCTTCCACGACTTTTTGATGCCGCCGCTGAACCGAGCAATCCCGCTCTCCCAGATGAATGACGTTTCCGTGCGTATCGGCGAACACCTGAACTTCGACATGCCGTGGTTCGACAATCGCCCTTTCCAGGATCAGTTCATCTGATCCAAAAGCGTTTAGGGCTTCAGAGCGCGCCGAATTGAGCGCTGCAGAGAGCTGCGCCTCTTTATGTACAAGGCGCATGCCGCGCCCACCGCCGCCCGCCGCCGCTTTTACCATGATCGGAAAGCCAATATCCTTGGCGGCTTCTGTCAACACATCATCAGACTGATCCGCGTCCTCATAACCCGGAACGCACGGCACCTCGGCGGCGATCATCCGTCTTTTGGCCGCCGCCTTGTTTCCCATCAGATCAATGGCTTCGGCAGTCGGACCGATAAAGACAATTCCTGCATCCTCACAGGCGCGGGCGAATTCCGCATTCTCGGAGAGAAAGCCATATCCCGGATGAATTGCTTCCGCGCCCGCTTCTTTCGCCGCAGCAAGAATTTTAGTGCCATCCAGATAGGATTGCTGCACTGGCGCCGGTCCGATCAACACCGCTTCATCCGCCGTGCGAACATGGAGTGCGCCTGCGTCCGCTTCTGAGTAGACTGCTATCGTGCGATAACCCAGACTCCCGGCCGTTTTCATGACCCGGACGGCAATTTCGCCCCGATTGGCAACCAATATGCTGTTAAATTTTCTCATGACGACCGGACCCGACTATTTTCATTTTCTTTTTTTTTCATGGATCACCGCAATTAAAACCGGCCTACGCCGAAGCTGTTCGGCTGCAAGGTCCGATGCCGGGCCTCCCAACAGGTTTGCAGGGCAAAGCCGATCACCTTGCGACTGTCACGCGGATCAATAACCCCCTGATCGAGAAGCCGTCCAGAAGTGTAGAATGCGTCTGCCTGACCGTCGAAATGGTCAATCAGGCGTTTTTTCTGCGCGGCCAGCGCGTCTTCATCAACCGGCACTCCCTTTCGCTCGGCACCGCTACGCGCCACCTGATCCATGGTGAGCGCCGCCTGCTCACCGCCCATCACGCCCGTCTTGGCATTGGGCCAGGCAAACAGGAAGTCCGGCTCATAGGCAAGACCCGCCATACCATAGTTACCAGCCCCGAAACTCGCGCCAATGTAAAGGGTGATTTTCGGCACCCGGACATTTGAGACGGCCTGGATCATCTTCGACCCATGCTTAATCATGCCCTTATGTTCATACTCTTTACCGACCATATAGCCGGTAATGTTGTTAAGAAATATGAGTGGGATATCGGCCTGATCACAAAGCTGGAAGAATTGCCCGCCTTTCGCAGCGCCATCCGGATCGATCGGCCCGTTATTGCCCACGATACCACACGCCTGCCCATAAATTTCCGCCTGCAGGCAAACAAGAGTGGAACCATAGCGCGGCTTGAAATCCTCAAAATCGGAGCCATCAACTAGGCGGGCAACGACTTCGCGCACATCATAGGGCTTTCTGTAATCGACCGGAACGGCACCGGCGATTTCCTCCGGATTATACATCGGCTCCTTGAAAGATTTTATCGCAGGACGCGGGCATTTGTCGTTCCATCCCAGCCGTCCGATAATATCCCGTGCAATCAGGAGGCCATGTGCGTCGTCTTCGGCAAGATATTCGACCAGGCCCGTGGTCGTTGCATGCATTTCCGACCCGGCAAGTTCCTCATCATCCGAGATTTCTCCCGTCGCCGCGCGCACCAGGGCCGCACCGCCGAGGGAGGCCCGTCCGCGCCCCTTAATCCCGATCACATAATCACTCATTCCCGGCATATAGGCACCGCCTGCCGTGGAGGGCCCATGCAGCACGACAAATGTCGGAATACCCGCCGCACTCAGCTTTGCCAGCCTTTGAAAGGTACCGCCCCCATGCGCCCAGGATTCGACCTGATATTTAAGGAGGTTCGCCCCCGCACTCTCGACCAGATGTACGAAAGGGAGTTTCTTCTCAAGCGCAATATCCTGAATTCTTCGAATTTTCTCGCCTGTCTTCTGCGTCATCGCGCCCGCATTGATACCGCTGTCACTTGCACAGATCATACAACGGACACCATTGATAAAGCCGATACCAGTCAGCGAGCTGGCGCCCGGAATACTTTTTTCCCGGTCCGTCGTATCGACGCAATAATTGGCAAGACCAAACAGTTCCAGAAACGGCATTCCCGGATCCAGCAACCGAACCAGGCGCTCGCGCGGTGTCAATTGCCCCCGCTCATCAAACCGGTCGCGGCGACGTTCCGACAGCTGTTTCGCGCGATCTTTCAGCCCGTGAAGCTGGTCAACAAGTGCCAGCATATCCTGCCGGTTAGCCGCATAGCTCTCGGACGAGGTCGCTATCTTCGAAGTGAAAGTGGCCATTCGGGACCCCCGATTTTATTTTTTTCTTTAATTGATAGCATAGGAGCGTTCACCGCGTTAAGTAAAAAAGACAGCTGAGGCAAGGCCGGGCTGAATTAACTGGCAATCACCGGACAGTCGATTTACACTGTCCTCCGCTACCTGCATAAGGTGGTGCGGGAATGATAGATATCCGTTCCCGCAAAAATACTTGTGACACATAAGAAAAAATAAAAAGGAGCCTGTCCAAATGGAAGTAGGAATATTGGCCTACGGGGGATACATCCCGCAAAGCCGATTGCAGCGTAGTGAAATTGCCAAAGCGCATAGCTGGTTCAACCCCGGGCTTAAGGGCCTTGCCAGAGGGGAACGCGCCATGGCGAACTGGGATGAGGATAGCGTGACCATGGCGGTGGAAGCAGCTCGCGATTGTCTTGCCGATTTTGACCGCGGTCAAGTATCCGCTGTCTATATGGCCTCTACAAGCTTTCCTTTTGTCGACCGGCAGAATGCCGGCATTGTTGCCGATGCGCTCAATTTGAGCAGCAGCCTGCAAACTCTGGACTTCGCCTCATCGCAACGGGCAGGAAGCGCCGGGTTATCGGTGGCATTGCAGGTCGCAAAAGGCGGCAGCGGACCGATCCTGTTTACGACGTCGGAAAAACGCAAGACCAAAGCAGCAAGCCCGCTGGAATTGACTTCCGGTGACGGCGCGGCGGCGTTCCTTGTCGGCACCGGCAAGGTTGTGGCCCGCCTTCTTTCCGCCCATACCGAAGCAGTCGATTTTGTCGATCACTTCCGCGGCGAAAACGAAGATTTCGACTATAGCTGGGAAGAACGCTGGATACGTGATGAGGGTTACCTCAAGATTGTTCCCGAAGCGATTAACGCAGCGTTAACGGAAGCAGGCGTCAAGGCGGAAGATATCACCACCTTCTGTTTTCCGGTCGCCGCCCGGGGCGTTGCTGGAGCGATCGCCAAGAAAACCGGTCTTCAGGAAAGCGCGATTGCCGATAACATGCAGGCAAACTGCGGCGAGACCGGAACGGCGCATTCCATGGTGATGCTGGCGCAAGCCCTTCAGAACAGCGCACCGGGAGATAAGATCCTTGTCGCAAGTTTCGGCCAGGGAAGCGATGCACTTCTTTTCGAGGTGACTGACGAGATCAAATCGCTCTCCCCGCGCAGAGGGATTTCCGGTTATCTCGCCCGCCGCTACGCAGAAACCAATTACAACAAGTTCCTTGCCTTCCACGAACTCGTCAATATGGAACGCGGAATTCGTGCGGAAACGGACAAGAAGACCGGCCTGACAACCCTCTATCGGAATAAAGGCATGGCGCAGGCCATGGTGGGCGGACAATGCTCCCAATGCGGCACGGCTCAGTTCCCGAAATCAAATATGTGCGTCAATGAAAATTGTGGCGCCATTGGCACGCAAGAGGATTACCCCTTCGCCGACCGGGTTTCCAAGGTGAACTCTTTCACCGCCGATCGGCTGACATATTCGCCCGACCCGCCTGCTTATTACGGCATGGTGCAGTTTGAAGAAGGTGGTCGCCTGATGAGCGATTTCACCGATATTTCTCCAGACATGGAGATTGAAGTGGGTATGCCCATGCGGATGATGTTCCGAATCAAGGATTATGACAACAAGCGCGGTTTCAGGCGCTATTTCTGGAAAGCGACCCCTGCGGGCGCTTCAAGCAAAGGAGAATAACAATGGCCTCGGGAATTAAAGATAAAGTTGCCATTCTCGGCATGGGCTGCTCGCGTTTCGGCGAGCGCTGGAACGACAATGCGGAAGATCTGATGATCGAAGCATATGTTGAGGCACTGGCGGATGCCGGCATTGAAAAAAGCCAGATCGAAGCTGCCTGGCTCGCAACCGCCATTGAAGAGGAACATGTCGGTAAATCCGCCGTACCGCTCTCCATGGCGCTTCGTTTGCCGAACATACCGGTGACACGTGTCGAGAACTACTGCGCCAGCGGATCAGAAGCCTTCCGTGGTGCTGTATATGCGGTCGCTTCAGGTGCCTGTGATATTGCCCTCGCCCTTGGCGTTGAGAAACTGAAAGACACCGGTTACGGCGGCCTGCCTCAACGCAACCGCGGCTCTGTCAACGATATGTTCTGGGCGAACGCCTCCGCACCCGGATCTTTCGCGCAGCTGGCCTCCGCCTACTCAGCGAAGCATGGCGTTAGCAAAGATGACATGAAACGGGCTATGGCTCATATATCGGTTAAGAGCCATGATAACGGATCCAAGAACCCCAAAGCACATCTTCGCAACAAGATTAATGAAGACAAAGTCATGAATGCCCCGATGATCGCGGAGCCGCTTGGCCTCTTTGATTGCTGCGGCGTGAGTGATGGATCAGCCTGTGCGATTGTCACAACGCCGGAGATTGCGAAATCTCTCGGCAAGACTGACCTGATCACGGTGAAAGCACTGCAGCTGTCGGCGTCCAACGGTCGGGAAGCACAGCATAACTCCTGGGACGGCAGCCACTTTGTCACTACCCGGGCGGCGGCGAACCGTGCCTATAAGGAAGCTGGCATCACCAAGCCACGCGAACAGATCAGCATGTTTGAAGTTCATGACTGCTTTTCCATCACCGAGCTGGTGACGATGGAGGATCTCTATATCTCCGACGAGGGGAGAGCGGTCAATGACGTGATGGACGGGTTCTATGACGCGGATGGCAAGGTCCCCTGCCAGATTGACGGCGGTCTTAAATGTTTCGGCCATCCAATTGGCGCCTCCGGCCTTCGGATGATTTACGAGATGTATCTGCAGATGCAGGGACGCGCCGGTGATCGTCAGCGAAAAGAAGAGCCGGTCTTCGGGATGACCCACAATCTCGGCGGTTTCCCACATCAGAATGTCTGCTCTATCGCCATCGTCGGGAAAGAAGGCGCCTGACGCGTGAAAAGCTCTTCGGGTTGCCGCCCACCATAACGGCGGCCCGAAGAATATTTTTCTCCAAGCAGGTCAGGCAGACTTGCGAAGATCGCCGATCTCGTCTTTAAGCACACGCTTCAGGACCTTCCCTGTCGCATTACGCGGCAGTTCATCCTTAAATATCACATGTTTCGGGATTTTATATCGCGCGAGCTTCTCCTGACAGAACAGGATGATGTCATCCGCCGTGAGTGATTTGCCCGGAGCGATGACAACAACGGCACAGCCGACTTCATCCCACCTATCATCCGGAACACCTATGATAGCCAAATCAGCAATCTCAGGCATCTTGAAGAGGATGCTTTCGATCTCTGCCGGATATACATTTTCCCCGCCCGATATATACATATCCTTCCAGCGGTCGACGACATAGAAATGCCCGTCCTTATCCACACGGCAGGCATCGCCCGTATGCAGCCATCCGTCCGTTATTGTTTCCGCGTTGGCTTCCGGCCGGTTCCAGTATCCGGGAGTGATGTTTGGACCCTTCACCCATAGCTCTCCGGTTTCGCCCACCGGCACATCCACACCCTCCTCGTCAACAATGCGCGCTTCGGCATTCATCGCAAGCTTACCGGCGGAGCCAGGCCTTGAAAATGCCATTTCTGCATCCTGCACGGTCACTGTAGGGCTTGTCTCGGTCATGCCGTATCCCTGCTGCAACGCCAATCCCTTTGCCTTGTAAGTTTCGAGCAGCGGCACCGGCGTCGGAGCGCCGCCAACGCCAGAACAGGCGAGACGGGAAAAATCCGTTGTCGCAAAATCAGGGTGCTGGCTCATAAACAGGTAATTTGCTGGTACGCCGAAGAAATGGGTCAAGCCGATTTCCACATCATTTATGATGCGAAGGCACTCGCCGGGATCGAAGGCGCGCATGACCAATGTCGTTCCACCGAAATACAGGGCAACCGAGCTATAGCAGTTTAGCCCGCCGGTATGGAAAAGCGGCAGGATAGTCAATGTCTTGGCGTTTGGCGTGAAATACGTGGGCACGCCCAGATTGACCGCGTTATAGAATGCCATTCCATATGTATTCATGGCACCTTTTGGCAGCCCCGTTGTGCCCGAAGTATACATGATCGTCCAGATGTTATCATGCGTGACCGTAGCAAGTACCGGCGTTGGTTCAGCAGACTTAATCGCCGCTTCATAGGCCGTATTCCCGCCACCACCATTAGTCTCAAGCAATATTGGCACGCCCGCCTTCTCCTGAAGCTCCGAACATTCGGCTGCGAATTGCGTATCATGGATGAGTACTTTCGGCGCGGCGTCCTGAATAATGAAGTCCAGCTCCGCGACCGTCAGCCGCCAGTTAAGAGGCAGAAATATGCCGCCTATCTTGGCGCAGGCCGCCTGTATTTCCAACATATCAGTTGAGTTCATAGCCAGAACGCCGACCCTGTCCCCCTTATCTACGCGGCAGTTATTTTGAAGATGAGCCGCCAATCTCAACGCGCGGTCATTTGCCTCGGCATAGGTGAACTCACGATCAGAGTGCAGATCGACCCAGACCGTTTTATCCGGCACCCTCGCTGCGTGATGACTGAGCCAGTCATAATGCAAAACACTCATATATTCCTCCCGAATGGCTTGTTTTTCTTGGTCTTGCGCGTGCTCAAATCTCTGTAAGACGCGGGAACGATCTACTTCATCTCATTCATCTAAATGTGTAAAGAGATTTGTAACTGCGCCTACATCGCCTTATTATGAGGAAAAATTATAAGGACCTAACACTGGCAAGAGGCGTTCCGTCATGACCTACAGCTGCTTTGACGTTCAAATAGACAACAACATTGCGCATATAATTCTAAACCGGCCGGAGAAGCGGAACAGCATGGTTCCTGCCTTCTGGAATGAACTTCCGAAAATTGTCCGCGATATCGACGAAAACTCAAAGGCACGCGTTATCGTCCTGTCCTCGACAGGTCCTCATTTTTCATCCGGGCTGGATGTTGCGTCCTTCGTTGAACCTGAAATTGCCGATCCCGCCGCGAAGAAAGCCGCAGAAATACAAGCAGGCGCAAATTTTTACGGTGCCGTAAAGAATATGCAGGGGACCTTCACCGTGTTGCAGGAATGCCGACTGCCAGTTCTTGCGGCGGTTCAGGGCGGCTGTATCGGTGGCGGCGTTGATCTGATCACCGCCTGTGACATGCGCTTCGCTACCGAGGATGCCTTTATCACAATTTTTGAAACCAATATTGGCATGACCGCAGACGTTGGCACTTTCCCTCGGATTACAAAATTAATCGCAGATGGTCTTGCCCGGGAGCTTGCTTACACGGGACGCCGGATGCACGCAGATGAAGGCAAAACAGCCGGCCTCTTCAACAACGTTTATAAGGATCATGAAGCTATGATGGCGGCCGTCATGAAGATGGCCGCAGAAATAGCGAGCAAAGCGCCGCTGGCAATAATGGGATGCAAGCGGATGATGAATTATTCACAAAATCACACAGTAGAAGACAGCCTGGACTATATTGCAATCTGGAATGCCAGCATGCTTCAGCGAGACGAGATATTTGAGGCAATGAAGGCAAACCAGGAAAAGCGGCAAGGTGAATTCGTTGATTTGCCGCCCATTCGAAAAAACATTGGCTAAGCTGGGATTGGTGGTCGACTGCGCCGTTTATACTGGGTGGCGATCCCGACAGGACTCGAACCTGTTACCTCAAGATTAGGAATCTTGCGCTCTATCCTGATGAGCTACGGGACCGTTTCCCGGGTTTAGCAGACAGCCATTTCCCGCGCCATATAAAAATGAAACGGGCCGGTTTGCCGGCCCGCCTCTGTAAATAAATCTATTAGTCTGACGTCAGAACACAATTCTTGGCATAGTCCGCAGCTTCATTGGCAGACCAATCACCTTTTGGCTTTTCTTTCATTTCTGCGCACCATTCCTTGCTTCCAACTTCCGGATCGCAGGCCGCCAGCCCCAGCGTGAAAAGTGACAGCAGAGCAAGGCAGATTATTTTTTTGGTCATGATGTTCCCCAGTAAGACATAAAAAAGGGACGGGGTGCAGTCAAGCATCCCGTCCCTTCGGATCGTCAAATTTAGTTGCCTTCGACCGTGATGACAACGCGGCGGTTTGCGGCGTTTCTGACACCATCGGCAGTCTGGACTTTCAGGTCTTTCTTACCGTAGGAGCGCATGATAATCCGTTGCGGCTCCATGCCCATATCCATGCCCATGAAGGCAACGGCTTCGGCACGACGCTCACCCAGTTTATCGTTATACTCAACGCTACCGACTGTATCGGTATAACCGGCGATCGTGATCTTCGGATCTTTGAATTCCTTCATGTACTCCGAAGCTGCCTTGATTTCATCATCAGAACCAGGCAGAGGTGTCGAGGAGTCGAAAGCGAAGTTCACTTCAAAGGACTTCGGCTCCATCATCATGGGTTCTTTCTTCTCCATGACGACAACTTTCTTCTCTACGACGACAACTGGCGCCATTGCAGTCTCAATTTCCTCAATGGCGAGGATGAAGGCATCCCGGCATGCTGCGATATCCTTCGGCTGGCGATTTTCTTCCTGCTCCTGGACCCAGCAGTCAAAGCTTGTCTGCGCGCGCGCTGCGACTAAAGGAAGTTCTTCGGAAGCACCCGCACCGAGAGCGGCCATCAGCCGTTCACGGGCACCGACCAGAACCGGTTCGCGATCGGCAGGAAGGTGCCATTCTTCAGGGTGATAAGGGTCGACTTGTTCGCCCCGTGTTGCCGCCATAGCCTTTTCCGCAAAGCGATCAGAATCAATATAATCGCCTTCGTTATATTCAGCCTTCGCGAGGTCAACGTACCCCGTGTAGAGCGCCTGCTGGAATTCGGTCCCGCCGGGGCTTAGCTTTTCCGCCTGTTCCAATTTACCACCACATGCTGCTAATACGAGCGATGCGGCGCCAACAATTGCGAATTTCATCGTATTTTTCATAATCTTCCCCTCAACCGTCTTCTTAAGTGCGAAAGGTTTCACACTGGGTATGGTTAATAGTAGTACGTTGTAACCCTGCAAACAATAGAAATTGCATTCACGATCTTGAAATTAAGGGTTTTAGCCTTAGTTTCAACTCTCAGTTTGCAAATAATTAATAGAGGCTAGCCATGAATAATGTCTGAATTACGGCAAATAACGGCAATTATTATGGTTACGACGAACAAGCTATACTGGATCAATCGTGTGTATTTTTTCTATGGACAAAGACCGCGGGAAAGCTGTCTACTCTACTAATAACTTATAAGGCAACGACGAATTTTATGGCGCATTCACACTCACACGAGAGCGGCGACACGCATACCCATTCACACGATCATACGCCCAAGGTAACCAAGGATAGCGAACGCCGTATTTTCTGGGTCATGTGCCTCACTGGCGGATATATGCTGTTGCAGGGACTTGGCGGCATATTTTCTGGATCGCTTGCTCTACTCGCCGATTCCGGACATATGCTCTCCGATACAGCCGCCCTCGCCCTGGCCTGGTTCGCTTTCCGGCTCGCCTCCAAACCAGCGGACAGCAAACGCAGCTATGGATACCACCGGTTTCAGATTCTGGCCGCCTTCACAAATGGTCTGACACTATTCTTTATCGCCGGCTGGATTATAATCGAAGCTATCGGGCGCCTCATAAACCCCGGTGAGGTAATTGGCGGGATGATGCTTGTGGTCGCCATCGGCGGGCTGGTTGTCAATATTGTCGGCTTCTACCTCCTTCATCGCGGCGATCGGGACAACGTCAATATGCAGGGCGCACTTCTCCATGTGATGGGCGACTTACTGGGATCCGTGGCCGCAATCGTTGCCGCGGTCATTATTCTGTTTACGGGCTGGATGGCGGCAGATCCCATTCTGTCCGTCCTTGTTGCAATTATCATTCTGAAAAGTGCGTACGGACTTGTTCGCCGTTCAGGGCATATACTTCTGGAAGGGACGCCCGATCATCTTGATATGGCCCTTATACGGGATAAACTAACGGCCTATATGCCCGAAATTGTCGATGTACATCATATGCATGCCTGGTCCCTGACGGCGGAAAAACCAATCGTTACCATGCATGTCCAGGTCGAGCCTTCAGCAGATCTCGAAAGTACGCTGCGTGCCATAAATGCTTTTTTGTTATCAGAGTTTGAAATAGATCATGCCACGTTGCAACTAGAGCATAGCAATTGCGCAACGCAAGGTTAAGATCGGATCTTTTTACTGCCAGAGAGGTCGGGCCGCGCTCGACGCTCCCTTCGCATTTCCCCATGGACCCGAGCTGGTGATAAGGATCCACCGCAGCGGCGGCATGCTAACCTGCTGTACTTCAATCAAATTTCCCCGCGTGATTTTGGCTTCCAGCCGCTCTGCCATTTTCGATTTCTGAAGACTACAACTCACCGCATCACCGGGCAGCCAGTATTTCGCCGGCACCCTGCCCTGTATTCGATACCGCTTGACCGGTAACTTGCCGGAGACGATTCGGCAATCTCCGGAGAAAGCAGCACCGGGATCACCACCCACGTCAAGCTGTATCAAATCCATTTGGGAAGCGTCACTGGTTCCGGTGACGAGCAGCAGGAAAGCCAGAAACCCTATAATCGGAGCAGAATGTCGCATACGACCAGACTATCCGGACATGGTTAAAAAACGGTAACCTTGACACCGGAGAAATGATTGAAGTATCCGGCCAGCGGTTTCGGATCAGGAAGTTGACGGCAAGTCCATGTCGAGAATGGTCATGTGGAAAGCGAAGGATACCTCCCCCTCATCTTCATCACGATAGACAACTCCGATAAATTCATCATCCAGCAATACTTCGGCCGTGCCGTCCGAGGGTCGTCTCTCTTTCACATTAAAATCTTCATTGTCGAACTTTTCACGCAAATATCTCTGTACGCGCAGTGTTTCTGTTCTTGTCATCCTTACCTCGCGTTTCTAAAGGACTTCGAGCGAGTCAGCGATCGGACCTTTTAACCCCATTCGCACAACGCATTTTACCCGCGTATCAATCCCGAAGTTTTCAAGGTCGACATCAGAGCGTTCGAGCATATTTGTATGGATAAAGACATCCTCACCGCCGCCTTCAGGTGTTACAAAGCCATATTTATGCTCTGGCACGTACGTCGTTACTACGCCCGTCATCTCAATATCGACACCGACCGGAATCTCTTCTTCCTCTTCAGGTTCATGAATTGCCACGACCTGCTGGCCACGGTCCCCGTCAGCAAGATCGCATATTATCTGCATACCTTCCCGCAGTTCCTGATAGGAGGTATTCTGCAAAACTGAAATATGGACAAAGGCGTCCGGCGACCCATCGGCGGGAGACACGAAACCAAACCCTTTGGCTTCATCGAAGAATTTCACAGTGGCCGAAATGTTTTTACGGACGGGTTTGGACGGCTTACGATCATTCATCCTTTAAGGACCTCATTGTTTAATTACAGACTGTGCAATACCTAAATTAAAGTCAAAGCTCAATCTTTCCGTTCATTTTCTATCAGATCGTGAAACGGCTGTCTGCACAGTAATTTTGATATTCTATCGGATATACGAACTTAACCAACCTTCGCAGCACATCTCGCGATACTTCGCTGGATCAGGTTGGCGATCTCCGGCCTCGAACCGACCGCTCCAGCATAATGGACCGCCATCGTGCTCATGGATTGTTGTTGCCATTTTGCGATTGAACCCGGAACATCCTCTATGGCATGCGGACCGTCCGCAGCAAACAGCCCGACTACTATAAGGGCCGACCCATCGTCAAGGCAGGCAGACAATACTTCATCAAGACGCGGTGCCTGGCTGAGAAAGGCAACATAGACGCCCGCAAATTCATCTCTTCCTGTGACGGCCTGTTGCTGCAAACATGTTGCCTCCGCCGAGGCAGATGACGTTTCCGAGCCATGAGCAACAAGCAAAAGCTGCACTTTCTTGGGCGTATAATTATGATCCCGACAGATTTCTTGTGCCATAGTTATAATGACGTCAGCGAGTTCGGGATCGGTTCCTAACGGATCGCATAGATAAAGCTGATGGCGGCTTTCAATACGTCGCCCCTTCTCCAGCTCGAAAAGTTCCGGTATCCGGTTTCTGACAAAGTACCCGTTGCTCATGAAAAAGGGCAGAAGGAAAACTTTGCCCTCTGGCAAAAGCGGCCGTGACTTATCCCGCGACAGAAAGCATACATCCACAAGCTCATATAGATTACTATGCACAAGTGTGGCCGCATGCCGGACCGCAGCCTCCTGTGCAGTATCGGAAATACGGGAGCCATGAGCGACAACAATTACTGACGGGCGTGAGGATGGCATCTTCTACTCAATCGGTAAGGATATACAGGCGATCAGATAGTCGCCTTTCCTACTGTTTACAATTTCTCAGGTAAAAGTGGAAAAAATATCGTCCGGAATTGCCTTTACCATGTAACCTTGAGCCGCTATTTAGATTTTAGTAGCCCGCGGGCTTCAAAATATGTGATAATGACGCCATAAATGGCAAAAAACAAAAAACAGCCATTGATAAAAACTAAATATTCTATTGGGAGGAATAACGAAATGATCAAACGTAAAGCTATGTCGATTGCCGCGTTTTCAGCTGCGTCGATGATGACGTTTAGCGTCTCGGCCGCCGAAGTCGACGGCCCGGAAGTTAACTGGAATCTATCTGTTTGGGGCAAAGAGCGCGCCTTTACCAGCAGCGTCGAAACAATTCGTGACTATGTTGCGGAAAAAACGGATGGAAAATTCAACATCAAAATCCACTACGGCGAAGCGCTGTCCAAGGCGAGAGAGAATCTGGACGGCATCAAGCTTGGCGCTTTTCAGATGGCCGCACTCTGCACAGCTTACCATCCGGCAAAAAATCCAACACTTTCTGGTCTCGACCTGCCATTTCTGCCGTTCCCTAACCTGCAGGTTCAAACTGCAGTTCATGAAGCTTATTATAAGCACCCCGCCGTGGCGGAAGATATGGCCCGCTGGGATGCAATGCTGCTGATGAGCTCACTGCTGCCTCAGTACGAGTTTACCGGCGTAGGTGATCCGCCCCTTACACTGGAAGATTGGAATGGCATGCGTGTCCGTGCCCTTGGCGGTATTGGTGAAGCGATGACAAAAATCGGCGCTGTTCCAACGACTGTACCGGCGCCAGAAGTGTATACATCCCTTGAACGCGGTACGATTGAAGCAGCGTCCTTCCCCTTCACATACGCGCATGTTTCCTATCGTCTGACAGATATTGGTAAATGGCATACGGCGAA
Organism: uncultured Sneathiella sp.; assembly: GCF_963976355.1. NCBI lineage: Bacteria > Pseudomonadati > Pseudomonadota > Alphaproteobacteria > Sneathiellales > Sneathiellaceae > Sneathiella > uncultured Sneathiella sp. The sequence goes on along the minus strand of NZ_CAXBKA010000005.1, from coordinate 294,257 downwards.
TATGTCACCAGGAGCGAACCATTGCCCGGTGGTTGTGAACATTCCTGCTTATGAAGCGTTGACACCTGAGTATCAACAGCTTCTGAACGACGCTAAAGCTCCGGCATATGAAGCCCTGTATGCAGCATATGAGGCTGCCGATGCGAAAAACTTCCCGCTTATGAAAGAAAAGGGAATTCAGGCAATCACCTATTCCGACGAGGAACTGGCAAGATTCCGTGAAATTGGTGCAAAACCGGTTTGGGACGAGTGGGTCGCAAAAATGAACAGCGATGGATATCCCGGAACCGAGTTGTTTGAGTTGATTATGACAACATCAAAGCAAGCGACCAATTAGGCAGTCTGGATAGAGGGTCTGGTGAACCAGGCCCTCTTTTCTTTTAAAGTAAAAAATCATGACAACTCAAAATATCCCGCAGGGTTCGGGGTCACGGTCGGCGTTCGCGTCATTTGACCGCGGCTTTTCCAAACTCGAAAATTTTCTGAACGGTATTTCCGCTCTGGCAATTTTTGCTGTGATGATACTTGGTGTTACACAGGTTCTCAGCAGAAAACTGCTCAATTGGCCAATACTCGGATACATAGATTTTATCGAACAGAGCATGGTCATTTTTGCCTTCTTCGGGATTGCCTATTGCCAACGGCTTGGCGGCCACGTCCGAATGGACCTTTTCATGGCTAAATTCAGCGCACGCCCTCTGTATTTCTTTGAAGGGATGGCAACGCTGATAGGACTTTTTGTCATCACTGTGTTAATTGACACAAGCTGGCTCCATTTTCTCCGCGCCTATCAACTTGGTGATTCAACGATCGATATCGGGATACCAATCTGGCCCGCCAAATTAACTATTCCGTTGGCCTTCGGTATCCTTTGGATTCGTTTCGCACTGCAGTTCGTCGGATTTGTGCGTTTATTCATAAATCCAAACGCGGAAATCATCGCAGTGCCGATTATTGAGGACGTAACTGCGGTTGCGCGTCATGAAATCAGTGATGCTCTTGGAGAAGAGGCAGGAAAACAGGCCAAGTTTGACGAAACATATACTAAAAAGGGGAAAAAATAATGGGAGTGGATCCTCTTTTGGTCGGCGTCGTTGGCATGGGCGCCCTGATCGTAATGGTCTTCTTGGGTGTACGTGTCTATATCGCCGCAACCCTGGTTGGCATGCTGGGTATCGTCTCGATTATCGGATGGAGTGCGGGAACCGGAATTGTCGGGACTATTCCGCACTCAAAATCGACGCTGTACTCCCTGAGTGTGCTGCCGATGTTTATCCTGATCGGCTATCTCGCATTCCATGCAGGCATTACAACAGCCGCTTTTGATGCCGCGAAAAAATGGGTCGGCTGGGTTCCGGGCGGACTCGCTGTGGCGACCGTCTTCTCTGCTGCGGGCTTCGCCGCAGTCTCGGGCGCCAGCACGGCGACAGCTGCCGTATTCAGCCGTGTGGCGATTCCGGAAATGCTGAACAATGGCTATGATAGAAGACTCGCTGCCGGTGTGGTCGCTGCGGGCGGCACGCTTGCCTCCCTGATCCCGCCAAGCGCCATCCTCGTGATCTATGCGATTATTGTCGAAGAATCGGTGGGCGCCTTGCTGCTCGCAGGGTTCATTCCGGGTATCGTGTCTGCACTGATTTACGCTCTCATCATCATGGGACGCGCAACAGTTAATCCGAAGCTTGGTCCACCGGTGCGCGGCTTTACCTTTAACGAAAGGATGAAGTCCTTACCGGGCACCTTACCTATCATAGCAGTTATCGTGATTATATTCAGTGCCATTTATGGTGGCTGGGCCACGCCGACAGAGGCAGGCGCTCTTGGCGCATTCGTCGTGCTGATCCTTGCCTTCATCCATGGTATGCGGACGAAGGAGCTGAAGGACGCGCTTTTTGAAACGGCCAAACTGACCGTGATGATCTTTTCCATCATCTGGGGCGTACTGGTGTTTGTGCGGTTCCTCGGATTCTCGGGCTTGCCGGAAGCATTCGCCGAATGGATATTGGGGCTACCTCTTCCGCCAACAGTGATCATTATTCTGATTCTCTGCGGCTATGCCATTCTTGGTATGTTCATGGATGCCATCGGCATGCTGCTGCTGACGCTGCCTGTCGTTTTTCCGGCCGTGATTGGACTGGGATATGACCCCATCTGGTTTGGCATTATTGTGGTGAAAATGGTTGAGATCTGCCTGATCACACCTCCCATCGGACTTAACTGCTATGTTGTAAATGGCGTGCGGCCTGATATTCCGCTTTCCGACGTTTTCCGTGGAATCGGTCCATTCTTTATTGCCGACGTTTTAACGGTCGCCCTGTTCATCGCCTTTCCTTGGCTGATAACATGGCTACCGCAAACAATGCTGAATTGACATTGACTCAATAGTCCGATCTCCTGCAAATAGAAAAAAAATAAAAAGGAGTAGGTAAATGGACTTCACGCTCACGGAAGAGCAACATGCCATCGTCGAGAATGTGGCGGCGCTGTGTGCCCGTTTCGACGACAATTACTGGCGGGAAAAAGATCGAACGGGTGATTTCCCATTCGATTTTCACGCCGCCATGGCAAAGGACGGCTGGCTCGGGATAACGATGCCGGAAGAGCATGGCGGTGCCGGACTTGGCGTCGTTGAAGCCGCCCTGATGATGCATACAGTCGCGAAGTCCTCTGGCGGCATGTCAGCGGCTTCGGCCATCCACATCAATATTTTTGGGCCCCATCCGATTGTTGTCTTCGGAAGTGACGAACAGAAAAATCGCTGGTTGCCGTCGCTCATCAAGGGCGAGGTAAAATCCTGCTTTGGGGTGACAGAGCCCAATGCCGGACTGAATACAACTGCACTTCAGACACGGGCAGAGAAAACTTCAGACGGATATCTGGTGAACGGTCGCAAGATCTGGACAACGACGGGGCAGGAAGCAGACAAGATCATGTTGCTCGCCCGAACCACACCGAAGGAGAAATGCAAAAAGGCAACTGACGGCCTCTCGCTTTTCTATACCGATATGAACCGCGACTATATGGATGTTCGGGTGATCGAAAAAATGGGCCGCAAGGCCGTTGATTCGAACGAAGTTTTTATTGATAATCTCCCCGTTCCCGGAGAAGACCTGATCGGCGAAGAGGGCAAGGGTTTTTATTATCTCTTGCACAGCCTCAACCCGGAACGTGTCCTTGTCGGTATTGAAGCAATTGGTATCGGCATGAATGCATTGGAGCGTGCTGCGAAATATGCCCGCGAACGGGAAGTCTTTGGACGCCCAATCGGCCAAAACCAGGGCATACAACATCCGCTGGCGGAAAACTGGATGGAACTGGAAGCCGCTTACCTGATGGCGATGAAAGCCGCGTCAAACTACGATGCCGGTCTTGAAGCAGGCGTCTATGCCAATGCGACAAAGTACCTTGGTGGCGAAGCGGGCTTCAAAGCCTGTACACAGGCCGTCATGACGCATGGCGGCATGGGATATGCCAAAGAGTTCACGGTTGAGCGCTTGATGCGAGAAGTGATGATCTGCCGTATTGCTCCCGTAAGCCCACAATTGGTGCTTTGCTATATCGCGGAAAAAGCGCTGGGCATGCCCAAGTCCTATTAATACACGCCGCTAAAACCAAAGGTAATAACAATGACTACTACCAAAGACGGGCCGCTGACCGGCCTGCGTGTTATCGATTTGACCTCAGTGCTTCTGGGCCCATATGCAGCCCAGATCCTTGGAGATATGGGCGCCGATGTCATCAAAGTCGAAGGACCGGAGGGGGACACCACCCGTGATCTCGGGCCACGCCGGTCTCCAGGCATGGCGGCAATATATCTCAATGCCAACCGGAATAAACGCGCGCTTTGCATCGACCTGAAGTCAGCGGACGGGCACGCCGCTCTCATGAGACTTGTAAAAACGGCGGATATCTTCCTGCATAATATGCGCCCTTCTGCCATCAAGCGGCTTTCTCTCACCTATGACGATTTGCGAGCTACGAACCCGAACCTTATCTATTGCGGTGCCTACGGGTTTAATCAGGATGGCCCTTACGCCGATAAACCGGCATATGACGACATGATTCAAGGGGTGAGTGGTCTGGCGGCCAGCCAGTCACAATTGATGGGACGGCCTGGCTATATGCCGACGGTCATTGCTGACAAGGCGACGGCCTTGACCGCTGTATATGCCATAACCATGGCCCTCTATCATCGGGAACGGACCGGAGAAGGTCAGGAAGTGAACGTTCCCATGTTTGAGACCATGGTGCAGTTTCACATGCTGGAGCATTTATATGGCGGCAATTTCGAGCCACCCCTCGGTCCTGTCGGCTATCCGCGCGCGCTATCGCCGAACCGTCATCCATACAAAACCAAGGATGGCATGATTGGCGTGCTTCCCTATGTTGACAAGCAATGGCGGGCTTTCTTCGAGATGGCGGGCCGGCCAGAGCTGATGGATGATCCCAGGTTTTGCAATATCGCAGCACGTCTTGATAATATCGATGCGGCCTATCAGGTTTTAAGCGAAATCATTGAAACCCGCACCTCGGCGGAATGGTTGCGTGATCTGGACGCCGCCAGTATTCCGGCTGTCCCCATCAATACGCCGGAAGATCTTCTCGAGGATGAACATCTTAAAGCGACCGGATTCTGGCAAACCATGGAACATCCAAGCGAGGGAACGCTCAACTATCCAGGCATTCCGACAACTTTTTCTGCTTCTCCCGGTCGTGTCCGGCGACATGCGCCGCAATTAGGCGAACATAACCGAGAGATTTTAAAGGAAATCGGGATGACGGATAACGAAATTGACAAGATGATCTCTAAAGGTATTCTCGTTTCTCAGGCTAAATAGGCTGTCCATAATAGCAAATAAAAAGCAAGAAACAGGCCATGCATATACGTGAGTTTGCGAAAACAACACCGGACAAACCAGTCATCATCATGGCGGGCAGCGGTGAAACTGTTACCTATAAACAGCTTGATGACCGCTCCAACAAGGCGGCGCAGTATTTAAGAGCGCAAGGACTTGAGATTGGCGGTCACGTTGCCTTGCTCATGGAAAACAATCCCCGCTTTTATGAGGTCTGCTGGGCGGCGCAGCGTGCAGGATTGTATTATACGGCCATCAGTTCCCGCCTGTCTGCGGAGGAAGCCGCCTACATTATCAACGATTGTGGTGCGCGCATTTTCATTACCTCCGAATATAAATCGGAGCTGGCAGGACAGCTTATCGACCGCATCCCGAATGTGGAAGAGAAACTGATGATTGACGGTACGATATCGGGCTATCATTCCTATGAAGACAAAGTAAGCGATTATCCGGCGGAACCGCTATCGGATGAATGCGAAGGGGCAGACATGCTCTATTCGTCGGGCACCACGGGGCGGCCGAAGGGCGTCAAACCTGCCGAGGTTGGAAATCCCATCGGGACAGAGGACAGCTTGTTTAACTTGTTAAAGAACCAGTATAAAGTCACCCAGGATACGATCTATCTCTCTCCCGCACCGCTGTATCATGCTGCGCCGCTTCGCTATAACATGCGCATTCAGCGGCACGGCGCGACCTCCATCATTATGGAGAATTTCGACGCGGAAAATTATCTGCGTCTGCTGGGAAAATACAAGGCAACCCATTCGCAATTGGTGCCAACCATGTTTGTCCGGATGCTGAAACTTCCAGAAGCCGTCCGTCAGAGATATGATATCAGTTCTCTCAAAGTCGCGATCCATGCCGCTGCCCCCTGCCCGGAAAAGATCAAACGCCAGATGATGGAGTGGTGGGGCCCGATCCTCTATGAATATTATGGCGGAACCGAAGGAAACGGATATTGCGCTGTCACTCCGGAAGAATGGTTTGAGCATCCGGGGACCGTCGGCCGGGCGTTGGTTGGCAATCTCCATATCGTTGACGAGGCTGGGGACGAGTTGCCGGTGAGGGAGATTGGGAATATTTATTTCTCGGATGGGCGCGAATTTTCCTACCATAATGACCCCGAACGCACCGCACAGAGCTATAATGACAAGGGCTGGAGCACGCTCGGAGATGTGGGTTATGTCGATGAAGACGGGTTTCTCTACCTGACAGACCGGCAAAGCTACATGATCATTTCCGGCGGCGTGAACATCTATCCGCAGGAGATCGAGGATTTACTGCTAACCCACCCGAAAGTGTATGATGCAGCGGTATTTGGCGTGCCCAATGAAGAATTCGGCGAAGAAGTAAAGGCCGTCATCCAACCCATTGACATGTCCCTTGCAGGCAACGAACTCGCTGAAGAAATTATCGAATTCTGCCGTGACAACATCAGTCATGTTAAATGCCCAAGGTCCGTTGACTTTGAGGCAGAGCTTCCCCGTCATCCGACGGGAAAGCTTTACAAACGGCTTTTGAAAGACCGTTACTGGGGTGACAAGACGTCACGTATCGTCTGACATCAGGACGCGAGACGGAATTCCTCCAACCCGCGCATATTTTCAAGGGTCATGCGGCAGGCGGCAGCCGCCTCCTGCCCTTTGATCACGAAATGCTCACGGAAGAACTTCATATGCGCATCCGTCTCCTGGAAATGATGGGGCGTTAGGACGACGGACAATATGGGAACGCCACAATCGAGCTGTACCTGCATCATTGCGTCAAGAACAGTACCAGCGACAAAATCATGGCGATAAATTCCGCCATCGACGATCAGGCCCGTTGCCATGATCAGATCATAACGTCCGGACTCAGACAGCTTTTTCGCCATCAACGGTATTTCGAGACTTCCCGGAACATTGTAAATGTCAAATCCATCTGCATCATAACCGTGACTCACCAGTTCCTCGATAAAGGATTTGCTGGCTTCATGCACAATATCCGCATGCCAGTTCGCCTGAATTATGACAATGCGATTTGATTGTTTACGAATGTCCGGGGTTTGATTGTCAGTAGACGTGTTTTTGATTTTCATTTTATTGGCCTTGTTTTAACAAGTTGACAACAACCCAAGGCAAATAGGAATAACAAACGGGTTGGCAGCAGCCAAACCGTTCGCTTTCTTCCTGTTCTCTTCCATCCGGACTATGACCGTCGGCTTCGGATTTACACCGAATCTGCTGACCCCGCCGAAGCGGGCGCTCGCGGGCTTGAACAAAACCTGTTCTTTACCGCCGGTAGGGACTTTCACCCTGCCCTGAGAACACTCCTTCTATTTATGAAGGAATATCATTTTTTAATTTAAAGATGTTTTCTCCGTTTGCAAGTCTATCCGCATTTATACTAGTTTTGCCCCATCCTACACGGTCTATTGTAAGAGTAACCATTGAACGAAACCGCATTTTTAGAGCATTTGAAAGATGCTATCCGCTATAACCAGCTGGAACGTTATTTCACTGCCGAAACCGGTGATATTCAAGATGCTCAAGGCCATTATGATCTGAAACCCGCTCTGGACGTAATCCGGGAGGATCAAGCCGACAGCGGCGGATTGAAGCTATCCCATGCCCAACGGCGCATGCTCATGATCCTCGTCGCCCTGTGGGAGGGACATATTGCGGATGAACTCTTTAGGGAAGGCCTTGGAAGCCTCTCCCTCGCCATCCAGTCCATGGACAAAAATAACCGCACCCTCTTGAGCGAGCTGATTGTCACCTATCCGGGATGGGGCCAAAGCTGAAAATACCTTCGGGCGGTTTGACAAGTAATTGAATTTCCCGCTTTCCAGACAAATATTCATTTTATGGTAAACAGTTGTGAAGTAGCTTAATCGCATGATGAATTGGAATAAACTCCTCTCGACCAAGCGATACGGGCAGGATCACAATGATCCCGTATTGGCTTCGCGCAGCCCGTTTCACAAGGATCAAGACCGAATTGTCTTCTCCTCGGCCTTTCGGCGCCTACAGGACAAGACCCAGGTTCATACCCTGGCGGAGAGTGATTATGTGCGCACCCGCCTGACCCATTCCATGGAGGTGGCATCCGTTGGCCGCTCTTTAGGGGCCAACGCCGGGCAGGTCATTATCGACCGTCACTTGAAGGGCAGCGATTACAGCCCGGCCGACTTCGGCCATATCGTATCTGCGGCATGCCTTGCCCATGATATCGGTAACCCGCCCTTTGGTCACTTCGGTGAGGAAATAATCCGCTACTGGTTCAAGAATGGCGCCAATGCCGCGGGCCGTGTCGATGGATTGGACCATGCCCAGATTTGTGATTTTGAAATGTTCGAAGGCAATGCACAGGGCTTCCGTGTTTTGACGAAACTACAGAACTGGCGGAATTCAGGGGGGCTTCGGCTGACGTATGCCACCCTCGGAACCTTCATGAAATATCCGCGAACTTCCATTGTAAAAGAACCCGCCCCCGGGGACAGCGGCGGCAAGAAATTTGGCGTCATGCAGTCCGAACTGGATGCCTTTCGGGAGATCGCGAACGAACTGGAACTCCTGCAGCGGGGGACAGATGAATATTGGAGCCGCCATCCCCTCACCTATCTGGTCGAGGCTGCCGATGACATCTGCTACAGCGTTGTCGATATTGAGGATGGATATAAGCTTGGTCGGCTCAACTACACGGAAACAGAAGATCTGATGATGCGCATCCTTGGCAGTCCGCCGAAACGCTATGCCGAAGTCGATGATCCGACAGAGAGAATTTCCTATCTCAGGGCAAAATGTATTGGCAGGCTCATCGGGGAAGTTTCCGATATTTTCAAGGACTGCGAAAGCGAAATTCTCGCCGGAAATTTCAAAGGTGATCTTCTGCATCACTCCCGCAGGGCAAAAATCTTCGATGAGATTTATGCCCTCTGCAAACGTGAAATATACCGCCATCCGGAGAGGATTCAGGCGGAACTGGGCGGCGCTGAAATCCTGAACACCCTTCTTGATGCATTTTACGAAGCCAATCTTGACTGGGAAAATTATCAAACCGATGGCGCGCCAATGAATCCCCGCTCCAGCGTTCTGATGACACTTTTTCCGGATGGGGACAAGCAGAAACGCAGCCGGTATGACTGGCTTCTTGGCATCACGGATTTCGTATCCGGCATGACCGATTCATTTGCGGTACGGCAGTTTCGTGAAATCCGGGGTATAGAATAGCTACATCAACAAAACGCCAGTAACTACCTGTTAACCTGAATATCCTAAAATTATATTTTTAGTTTCAGGCAATGAAAACGATGCTGGCTGAATCTTCCATTTATGGCGATCGTATCGCCGCGATGTTTGCAAAGATGCCAACGCCGAAACGGGTCAATGCTGCCCGTACGGCCGCTATGGAGTTTGCGGCGGAAAAGCTTGCAGACGAAGACCTGGAGCTGACGTCGGCGCTAATAGACTATTTTGTCGACGACATAGATAAGGCAGTCCGCCAGACAATTGCTGAAGCTGTGAAATCCTGTGAATTTCTGTCTCATGAGTCCGCCATGAAACTGGCCATGGATTTGGAAGAAATCTCGCTTCCCGTCGTAACATATTCCCCTGTCCTGACAGATGAGGACCTTTGGGAGATTCTGCAAACGGCCAGCAACAGCAAGCAAACGGCCATTGCCGGGCGCCCACACCTCGGAATTAAATCAACCGGCTGGATTGCTCAAGACGGATGCTATTCTGCGATCAAAGTTTGCCTAAAAAATGAAACGGCGATTATCGGCGAGACCGCTTATGATAATATCCTTGGTCGCTTTGGGGAAATTGATCCGATACAGAAATTGCTGGTGCAGCGCCCCTTTCTGCCGACAGAGTTTGTCACCCGGATGTTTGACATGATTTCTATGGAATATAAACAGATTCTCATGGACCGAAATCCGGTTTCGGAATCCACGTCTGTGCGCAAGATCATGAACGCCCGGGAAAAGGCCCTTTCGAAAACACTGGAAAGGCGCATGACGGATCATGAGCAGAAAAAGAAATGTATCGCGCTTGATCGCGAGGGCCGCCTGACGGCAACATTGATGCTGCGCGTGCTGATCGCAGGGAACCACTCCTTTTTTGCGGCGGCGCTCGGTCATACTTCCGGCATCTCAAAGAAGCGGGTTGTCTCGCTTACCTCCGGCCGTGGGTATCTCGGATTTCAACGCCTGTATGACCGGGCTGAACTGCCTCCCTATCTTTACACTGCCTTCCGGACCACCATGGAAGAGCACAGAAAGGCAGACCATTATCATCCGCGCGCCGATCTCGATAATTTTCGGCAACGCCTGATTGGCCGGGTTGCCGAGACATATGGGCTGGACCATGAGATATCTTTGGAAGATTTGATGGAAAAACTGCTTCCCAAGCGCCTTCATTGACCCTTAAACTTAAGGCAATCGAAAATAATAAAATGGGATTGCCTTTTGACAAAAACAATCGACTACTATTTAACCCTCATTTCTCCATGGGCCTTTCTCGGGCACGACCGCCTTGTGAAGATGGTCGCGGAGAATAACACCGAAATCAACATCATACCCGTAAACTATGGCAAGATTTTTGCTGCAACCGGCGGATTACCCCTTGGAAAGCGCAGCCCGCAGCGACAGGCATACCGTTTGATGGAAATTGCCCGCTGGCGCGAGGAATTGGGCATTCCTATCAAAACGCATCCTAAGTTCTTCCCGGCGTCCGATCAGATGGCCGCCCAGATGGTCACATCCGTTGTACAGGAGGGCGGAGATGCCATGGAACTTACAGGACTTTTTCAGCGTCTGGTCTGGGTCAACGACGGCAATATCGCTGATGAGAGAACTGCAATTGATGTCGCCAATCGCGCCGGATTTGATGGTGAGAAGCTGCTGAAAGACAGTCAGGTACCTGAAATTGCCGCGCTTTATGAACAGAATACCGCTCGCGCAATTGAACGCGGCGTATTTGGTGCCCCGACCTACATCATTGATGATGAATTGTTCTGGGGTCAGGACAGATTGTATTTTGTCGAAAAAGCCCTCAAGAAATAACGGATAGGGAGACAGGGAATGACGCTAGATCCACAAGCAAAATGGGTACTTGATATTGCCGAAGAGAAGGGCCTTCCTTCTCTCGATGAACTATCACCGGCAGAGGCCAAAGCCGCCTATGAGGAGCGCGCGCTTACGCTCACATACAAGAACGTGGATATCGGCAAAACGATTGATCTGGATATTCCCGGCCCGCTGGGGGACGTTCCCATCCGCATTTATCATCCGATTGGCATGACGGATACTCTCCCTGTTCTCGTTTATTATCATGGCGGGGGCTGGGTTGTCGGCAGCCGCAATACCCATGACAGCTTGTGTCGTCTTATTGCAAATTCCGGCCTTTTTGTCGTTGTCTCTGTTGATTATCGCATGGGGCCGGAACATCCCTTCCCTGCCGCCGTTCTCGATTCCGTTGCCGCCCTTAACTGGACGGCGGAGCATATTGGCGAATATAACGGCGATGCTGAGAATATAGCTGTTGGCGGGGACAGCGCCGGCGGAAATCTGTCAGCCGTCGTGTCTTTGATTGCCCGTGATGAAAAAACCTATTTACCGAAATTACAATGGCTTATCTATCCGGCCACGCAGATGAACATGTCTCATCCTTCCCATACAAAATACGCAGAAGGATACTTCCTGACCCGTCCCTTGATGAATTACTTTCAGGGGCACTATCTAAAAAACAAGGAAGACAGAAAGGACTGGCGTGCCTCCCCATTACTGGCTTCCAGCCTCGCGGGGCTCCCCCCTGCCCTTATCCAGACCGCCGGGTTTGATCCGCTGCAGGACGAGGCAATCGCCTACGCCAAACGAATGAACGAGGAAGGCAGCCAGGCCACCCATACCCATTACGAAGGGATGATCCATGGCTTCATCAATCTTGGCGGCGCCATTGACAAGGCAACGGACTGCGTGAATGAAGGCGTTGCCGCTCTTCGTGAAGCGTTTTCAAAATAAAAGACGCATAAAAAAGGGGCCCCAAGGCCCCTTTTCATTTCTTCGCAATAACGCTTACCGCCATCCGACACGGTCGAATATCATGACGGCTTCCGCCTGAGCATTCGCAACCTTGTCGAGGCCGATTTCATCCGCCTTGAACTCACCCCAGCTCGCAACGGTTTCATCCAGCTCAACGCCCGGCTTGACCGGGAATTCATAGTTTGAGGACGCATAGAATTCCTGCGCCTTGGTGTCGGACAGATATTCGATCAGTTTGATCGCAGCTTCCTTATTCTTCGCCGATTTGGTAACACCGGCGCCAGAGATGTTGAAATGCGCACCGCGCCCGTCCTGATTCGGCCAGAACAAAGCAACTTTTTTCGTTGCCTCTACCTGTTCCGGATCGTCTGAATTCATCATACCGCCGTAATAATAGGTATTCGCAATCGCGATATCACATTCACCGGCGGCAACCGCCTTGATCTGATCACGATCACCACCTTGTGGCTTGCGTGCCAGGTTATCCTTGATCCCTTGGGCCCATTTCTCCGCGGCTTCTGCCCCATCATGTGCGATGATCGACGCCAGCAGGGACTGGTTATAGGCATTGCTCGAAGAGCGTACGCATATACGTCCTTTCCATTTCGGATCGGCAAGATCTTCATAGGTCGAAAGCTCTGACGGCTCAACCCGCTCCTTTGAATAGAAAATCACACGACTGCGCGCGGAGAGACCATACCATTCCCCTTCCGGATCCCGGAAATGCGCTGGGATATTCTCTTCGAGCGTTTCAGACTGGATTGACTGAAGAACGCCCGCTTCCTTATGGGCGGCGATACGGCTGATATCAACCGTGAGAACCGCATCGGCCGGGCTGTTCGCGCCCTCGGATTTCAGCCGCTCCAGCATGCCGGATTTTGCAAAAACGACATTTACCGTGATTCCGGTATCTTTCTCGAAGTCGTCAAGTATGGGGCGGATGAGACTTTCCTGTCGTGAGGAATATAAATTGACCTCATCAGACAGTGCAGGAGTGGCTGTGGCGATTGTCGCGAATGCCACAACTGCCAGCGGCACAGATGAAAATGATAGGCGCATAATGGATCCTTAGTTAGAAATGCAAACGATTATCAATTTTAACAGGAGTTTTAAACTGGAAATCCTGCCTATGCAAGTCATTATCAATTTCATTTTTAACAATCGCCATATGCAAAAAAGCGGCGACCGTCGGGCCGCCGCTCACTATTTGCGCTACGTTCGAATAATATTCTTTTCGAAACAACTGCTCGATCAGAAGTGTTTAGGCTATTTCCTTCAATACACTCCGAATCGTGTCGAATATCTGGTCAATATGGCTCTTCTCGACAATCAGTGGCGGGGACAGAGCGATAATATCTCCTGTCGTCCGGATCATCACACCTTTCTCGTAACATTTAAGAAATGCGTCAAACGCCCGGGCTGTCGGCTTGCCGGGGATGGAATCAAGCTCAATCGCTCCGATAAGGCCCATATTTCGCAAGTCAATGACATGCGGCTCACCCTTTAATGAATGCAGGGCGTCTTCCCAGTAAGGGGCAATCTCATTCGCCCGCTCAAACAATCCCTCTTCCTTGTAGCAATCAAGGGTCGCAAGGGCCGCCGCCGCCGCGACAGGATGGCCGGAATAGGTATAGCCATGGAACAGCTCGATCATATTCTCGGGGCCATTCATAAAGGCATCATAAATTTCCTTGGAGCATACAACCCCGCCCATCGGTATGGTTCCGCTCGTCAGCCCTTTGGCCAGGGTCACAAGGTCAGGCTTCACGCCGAAGAAATCAGTCGCGAAGGCGCTGCCAAGGCGCCCAAATCCGGTAATAACCTCGTCAAAGATCAGCAGGATACCGTGTTTATCGCAAATCGCCCGGAGCCGTTCAAGATAGCCTTTTGGCGGCAGGATAACTCCAGTCGATCCTGCGACAGGTTCAACAATTACAGCGGCAATTGTGGAGGCATCGTGAAGCGCGACGATGCGCTCGAGCTCATCGGCAAGTTCCGCACCATGTTCCGGTTGGCCCCGGCTGTACGCATTTTTCTCAGGAAGATGGGTATGCGGTAAATGATCGACTCCCGTTAGCATTGTGCCAAACGTCCGCCGGTTGGCGACAATGCCCCCAACCGAGATGCCGCCGAAACCCGTACCATGGTATCCCCTCTCCCGCCCGATGAGACGGGTACGGGCGCTGTCTCCCCGCGCCCGGTGATAAGCCAGCGCAATTTTAAGGGCCGTATCGACGGATTCGGAACCGGAATTCGTGAAGAACATATGGTCCAGCCCGCTTGGAAACATGCCTGTGACCCTTGCCGCAAGCTCAAATATCTTTGGATGGCCCATCTGGAATGCGGGCGCATAGTCCATTTCCCCGATCTGTTTGCTAACCGCGTTCACGATGCGAGGCTCCCCATGCCCGGCGTTGCAACACCAAAGCCCCGCGGTTCCGTCCAGAATCTGCTTACCTTCCGCATTCTGGTAAAACATGCCCTTCGCACTGACGAGCATGCGCGGGCTCGACTTGAACTGGCGGTTCGCCGTGAACGGCATCCAAAAAGCGTCAAGATTGTTCGTGCTTGAAACGGCTGAATCGGGCATGACTAAAACTCCGGAGTTTGTTTTTCTTTACCTTATGTAGATCATTTATTTGCACAAGCAAAAATGATTCCCTTTGTTTTCTGAGGGGTTTTGACTATTTTTGTGATGTTGGTGTTTAGAAAATTAAACGACCATTCGAATCAAGCGAAAGGAAACGGGCATGGATTTTGATCTTGGCGCCAGACTGCGCGGTCTAAGGGAACAGCATGGATTATCCCAACGTGAGCTTGCCAAACGGGCGGGCGTCACAAACGGAACCATCTCGATGATAGAGCAGAACCGGACGAGCCCGGCGGTGGGTTCCCTGAAGAAGGTTCTGGATGGCTTTCCAATCGGTCTGGCCGACTTTTTCGCCAATGATTTTACCTCACGTCACAAGATATTTTATGATCACGAGGAACTAACCCAGATATCTGAGGGGAAGATATCCTATCGGCAGGTCGGTCGTGACCTGACGGGCAAAGCGCTACAGGTCTTGCACGAAATATATAAGCCGGGTGCAGATACGGGCCGAAATATGCTCTCCCATCAGGGGGAAGAAGCCGGGGTTATCGTAAAGGGCAAGCTGGAGGTTACAGTCGGCGCAGACAGGAAGATCCTCGGCGCCGGTGACGCTTATTACTTTGAAAGCCATAGGCCGCACCGATTCCGTGCCATCGGGGACGAAGAAACCATGGTTGTCACCGCCTGTACCCCGCCAAGCTTTTAAATCAGATCGGTGTATCGATGCCTATGGCATCAGTGATATTTTCAAATCCGTCCGCGCGCAACAACTCTGCAAGTCCGCGCGCGATGTCTGCCGCTACATAGGGGCCATGATAAACCATCGCTGAATAAAGCTGGATGAGGGAGGCGCCAGCCCTGATCCTCTCGTATGCGTCCGCCGCCGTTTCTATGCCCCCGACGCCAACAATCAATATTTTGCCTCCTGTTGCCTGATACATTTCCTTTAAAATGCCGAGGGAAATATGTTTAAGCGGGCGGCCGCTCAACCCACCGGCTTCTGCTTTTTGTGAATCGGTAAGAGAAGCCGGGCGTGTAATCGTTGTATTGCTGATGATAAGACCCTCTATTTCCATCGCCAGAACAGACACGGCAATATCCGCCTTATCATCGTCCGTCAGGTCGGGTGCGATTTTCAACAGAATGGGGAAATGCTCCACTCCCTCCTTTTTAAGGGTATTTCGCGCATCGCAGAGACGTCCAAGCAAATTATCGAGTTCCGCCTTGCCCTGCAAGGCCCGAAGCCCTGGTGTATTCGGCGACGAGATATTGACCGTAATATAGCTGGCAAGCGGTGCGAGCCGTTTCATGCCGCGAACATAATCGTCAATGCGGTCCCCGCTGTCCTTGTTTGCCCCGAGGTTGGCCCCAACAATCGCGTTGTCCGCATATGCCTTAAAGTTACGCTCGGCTTCATCCAGGCCCCTGTTGTTGAACCCAAGACGGTTGATGACAGCGGCATCCTCGGCAAGTCTGAACAGGCGCGGCTTTGGATTTCCGGGCTGCGCCCTCGGTGTGATGCTGCCCGCTTCAACAAATCCGAAACCAAGACCCGATATCGCGGGGATCACTTCCGCGTTCTTGTCATATCCCGCCGCCAGCCCGACAGGGTTTGGAAAGCGAATACCAAAATGCTCGGAGGCGAGAACTGGATCAAACTCATTGCTGATACGCGGCAATAGGCCATTCTTCAGGGTCCGGATGGAGAGATTATGCGCCTTTTCCGCCTCAAGTCGGAAAAGAATTGGCTTCGCTATGGAATAAAGGGACGGCATTTCTTTATTTCAGTTCCGGGAAAATATGAAGTTTGTCAGGGCCCAACGGCAAGCTCACCGCGCTCTCTACAAGCAGCGGGTCCAGCGGTCCATAAAGATGAGGAAATAATACACCACCGCGCGCCGGTTCCCATTTCAGCTTGCCCCCAAGAGCTTCGGACTCAACGGACAGAAGGAGCAAATTTTCAACACCCGCCCTGTGCTTCGCAGCACTCTCTACAACTGTTTCCGCGGTTGAAAAATGGATAAAACCGTCTGTCTTGTCATTCGCAGTGCCGTAATAGGCGCCTGCTTCCTGGGCCGCCTGCCACTCATCTACGTCGGCCATATGATAAATTATCGTCATAGGTCATGCCTCTTTATCGATATGCCGCATATCTACAGGATGCCCTGTTCTTTGGACAGAAAAATCAACTTAATTTGACTTCAAACAATTGACCAGCGCTTGCCTGTCCCAATATTTATCTGGTAGAGATTTCAGATGACAAATTAAGAAAGGAATATCCAGCTATGGCAGGTGTCTATTTTTACGACGGCAACTGGTATGATGAATGTCCGCATGTTATGGGACCAATGGATCATTCCTTCTGGATGGCTTCCACAGTTTTTGACGGCGCCCGCTCTTTTCGGGGAATGGCGCCGGACCTGGACAAGCATTGCGCCAGGCTGGCCCGATCCGCCCGAGCACTCGGGTATAACCCAACATTGGAGACGGGCGAGGTTTTCGAGCTGTGCAAGCAGGCGGTCAGAAAACTTCCCAAGGAATCCGAACTCTATATCAGGCCCATGTATTTCGCACGCGGAGGCTTCATCGATCCGGAGCCGGATAGCGCAGAGTTTATTCTGGCCGTCTATGATAGTCCGATGCCCGAAGCAACCGGCTTTTCTGCTCATTTTGCCAAAGAAAGACGTCCTGCACGGGATATGGCTCCGACGGATGCGAAAGCTTCCTGTCTCTATCCAAACTCCGGCCGGGCGATCGCCGCCGCGCGCCAGGCCGGATTTGACAATGCTATACTTATGGATGCGAACGACAATGTCGCGGAATTCGCAACATCCAACATCTGGACAGTGAAAGACGGTGTGGCCTTCACCCCCGCAGCAACAGGGTGTTTCCTGGCTGGTATTACCCGCGAGCGGGTAAAAATACTCGCCGAAGCCGCCGGCATCGAAGTCTGCGAAACCGCCATGACGAAAGAAGACATCATGAGCGCCGATGAAATTTTCAACAGCGGGAATTTTGGCAAGGTCATGCCTTTGACCCGAATTGAAGACCGGGAGCTGCAGCCGGGCCCGACGGCCACTAAGCTTCGCGAGATGTATATGGAGTTTTCCCGCGAGAGCCAGCTTTTCTAGGGCCTCAGGCGGCGGGTTGTTCCGCCGCCAGGTCTTCCCCCGCCAGCACCCGCTCGATCAGCCGGATGGTCTCATCAATTCCATACAGCGCAATAAAGGATCCCATGCGCGGACCTTGTGACTGCCCGAGCAGGGTTTCATACAACGCCTTGAACCAGTCCCTCAGGTTTTCAAAGTCATTCTCGTTACCCACCTTAAAAACCTGGTTCTGGATTTCCGTCGCATCCGCATCTTTCGGCAGTTCTTTTAGCAGCCCTACCAGTTGTTCCAGCGCCCGCCGTTCTTTGTCTGTCGGCAGCCGATACTGCTTCGAGGGTTTCACGAAATCGTGGTAATAGGAAATCGCATAGCCAACGAGCTTATCGAGTTCCGGGTTTGCCTCCGGTGTTGCGCCTTGCGCATAGCGCGTAATAAAGCCCCAGAGCACGGAGGGCTCATGCGCATTGACTACGGCCGCAAGATTAAGAAGGATACCAAACGTGATCGGCAGCCCCTCACTTGGCGGCTTCCCGCCGTGAATATGCCAAACCGGATTGGCATAACGCTGCTTGTCGTCCTGTTCCGGGAATTTGCCGAGGAAGGTAAAATACTCATCCACCGCCTTTGGAATGACATCGAAATGGAGTCGTTTTGCCTTCTTCGGATTTTGGTACATGTAGAGGGAAAGGCTCTCTGGTGACGCATATTTCAGCCACTCCTCGATCGTGATGCCATTTCCCTTGGATTTCGAGATTTTCTTTCCCTCCTGATCGAGGAAAAGCTCATAGTTGAATCCCTCCGGCGGCTGCTTTCCTAAAATCCGGACAATTTTGCTGGAAAGCGTAACGCTGTCGATCAGGTCCTTACCGGCCATCTCATAATCAACATCCAGCGCATGCCAGCGCATCGCCCAGTCAACCTTCCACTGCAATTTGCAATGCCCACCCGTGACGAGAACAGAGATTTCTTCATTTGTTTCCGGATCCCGATAGGTCACGGTCCCCTTCTCCTCGTCTCGCGAAATAATTGGCACCTGCAAAACAGCACCGGTGCGCGGACAAATGGGAAGGAAAGGAGAATAGGTCGCCTTCCTCTCCGGACCGAGTGTAGGCAGAATTACATTGATAATGGCGTCATAATGTTTGAGCACGAGCAGCAGGCTCTCATCAAACAGCCCGGACTTATAGCATTCCGTAGAGGAGCGGAACTCATAATCAAAACCAAACTGGTCCAGAAACGCCTGAAGACGGGCGTTGTTATGTTCCCCAAAACTGTTATGGGTCCCGAATGGGTCAGGAACCTGCGTCAGGGGTTTGTTCAGGTTGGCTTGTAACAGCTCCTGATTGGGAACATTGTCAGGAACCTTGCGAAGACCATCCATATCGTCGGAGAAGGCGATCAGGCGGGTCGGGATGTCACTCAGGATTTCAAAAGCATGGCGGACCATTGTTGTGCGCGCCACTTCCCCAAAAGTACCGATATGCGGCAGTCCGGATGGACCGTATCCGGTCTCGAACAGGACATACCCTTTTTCCGGCGCAGCTTTCGCATAGCGATCAACAAGCTTTTTTGCCTCGACAAATGCCCAGGAGTTGCTCGATAGTGCAATTTCTGCGTCGGACGACA
The DNA here is from genome assembly GCF_963976355.1 of uncultured Sneathiella sp. NCBI lineage: Bacteria > Pseudomonadati > Pseudomonadota > Alphaproteobacteria > Sneathiellales > Sneathiellaceae > Sneathiella > uncultured Sneathiella sp. The sequence continues at coordinate 275,048 of NZ_CAXBKA010000005.1, read as the reverse complement.
TCTTAACCCTCATTGGAAGAATGGATCGTTAGAAAGCGCGGAATGTAAGCGCACAAGGGGATTGCGTCAACGACCGCAAAGCGAATTTCACTCAGTTGAAGGAAAAATGAGCGAAAATCCGGACAAAACAGACACAAACAGAGAAATACGTCTTCCAGATGTTCAGGCTATTGTGCTTGGAGGCGATGGCGGATACCGTCTCTCGTCCGATGGTGAAATCACGAAATCAAGCCTAGAAGAGACTGCTGTCTATGTCGTTAATAACCCGCCACTACTTGTTCACCGGCTGAACATCGCCCGTCGTCTCGGTATTCATCCCTTCCCCGCCTTTGACTTGCTGGAACTCTATGCCTTCACCTATCCGGCGAGGCACTGCCTTCCCACTGTCAGGGGCGTGGCGCATGCTTTAGGACTGGCCGTCACATCGGATACCGAAGAGCAGACCTTGCTTCTGTTTGACGCCACATCTTCTATTTTAACTTATTTAACCGGTTTAAATGGAAAAGAAAGAAAATCTGCGGCTGCCGTTGCCATGACGATGGGTCAGGCCGGATGGAACTGGGCGCCTGCAGTGCTCGCCGCGCTTGGTCATCCGGAAGAACGCGATCGTTTTGGCGGGTTTGATGTCTGGCGCACTCTTGCTGAATGGCCGGATTTGGCACCGGAGCCACCGGCGGATGATATCGCGGTCAGTGAGATCGAAGCCCGGGAACGACTGAAGGACATGCTCGGCGACAACTCGGAATCGCGACCGCAGCAATCGGATTTCAGCGCCCTCACGTCCCATGCGTTTTTGCCCCGCGCACAGGTCGACGCACCGAATATTGTCCTCGCGGAAGCCGGGACCGGCACCGGGAAAACCCTTGGCTATATCGCCCCCGCCAGTGTCTGGGCGGAAAAGAATGGTGCTGCGGTCTGGATATCGACTTTTACCAAGAATCTGCAACGGCAAATCGACGACGAGTTAAACCGGCTTTATCCTGATCCGGCTGAAAAAGCGGAGAAGGCCGTCATCCGCAAGGGGCGCGAGAATTATCTGTGTCTGCTGAATTTTGAAGAAGCGCTGCAGGGCGGTGTTGCCGCAAAGCAGGACCAGATTGTTCTTGGCTTGGTCGCCAGATGGATTGAGGCAACCCGAGACGGGGATATGGTTGGTGGCGATTTCCCAAGTTGGCTGCTGGAACTTGAGGGACGTTCCCGCATCACCCGGCTGGCCGATCGCCGCGGGGAATGCATTTTCTCCGCCTGTCCGCACTACCGTAAATGTTTTATCGAAAAATCAGGCCGAAAAGCGAGAAAAGCCGATATCGTAATCGCCAATCATGCCCTCGTCATGATCAACGGTGCGACGCGCCCCGATGATCCCTATTTGCCGAAACGCTATGTTTTCGATGAAGGCCATCATTTGTTTGATGCGGCTGACAGCGCATTTGCCGCGCACCTTACCGGGTTGGAGACTGCGGAACTCAGGCGATGGATCGCGGGTAGCGATACCGGCCGCAAAAGCCGGATGCGGGGCCTGGAAAACCGTATCTCGGATTTGCTGGGAGATGATGAAGCCGGTCTTGACGCGCTTCAAAAAGCGATCCGCGCGGCACGCAAGCTACCGGGGGATGGCTGGCTTGCCAGGGTTAGGGAAGCAGCGCCGAGCGGCCCGATGGAGGAGTTCCTTACCCATATTCGTGAGCAGGTGTTTGCCCGTTGTGGCCAGCCCGACAGTGCCTATTCCGTCGAATGTACCCTTGGGGAGATTTCTTCTGAACTCAAGAATGCCGCAGAGAAGCTGGAAAAAGCACTTTCAGCGCTTGCTACTCCAATGGCGAAACTCGCCAAACTCTTGCTCTCCAAGCTCGATGAAGAGGCGGAAGAGCTTGATACGGCGACCCGGCATCGCATCGAAGCCGCCGTGCAAGGTATATCGCGACGGGTAAACCTCTCCATTACGCCCTGGCGCGCCATGCTAAAAAACATTACAGCCGAGACACCAGAAGGTTTTGTGGACTGGTTCGCGATCGAACGCATTGCCGGGAGAGAATTGGATCTTGGATATTACCGCAGCTATATCGACCCAACCGGTCCGTTCGCGGAGGCCATATTGAAGCCGGCCCATGGTGCGGTGATAACTTCGGCGACATTGCGTGACAGCTTTGAGGAAGAAGAAAGCTGGCAAGCCGCCGATATGCGAACCGGAACTCATCATCTGGTATTGCCCCCCAAACGTGCACATCTTGCCTCCCCTTTTGATTTTGCACGGCAAACACGGGTGATCGTTGTAACGGATGTGCGACGCGATCATATGAAAGAAGTTTCTGCAGCATATCGAGAATTGTTCCTGGCGAGCGGTGGTGGCGCGCTCGGGCTATTTACGGCGATATGGCGACTGCGCGCCGTGCATGAGAATATCAGAAAACCTCTGGCGGCAGCGGGGTATGACCTCTATGCACAACATCAGGATGCCCTCGATACATCTACCTTGGTTGATATATTCCGTGAGGAGGAAAACTCGATATTACTGGGCACGGATGCGGTGCGGGATGGAGTGGATGTACCGGGCCGCTCCCTCCGGCTGCTTGTTTTTGATCGCATTCCCTGGCCTCGCCCCGATATCAAGCACAAGGCCCGTAAAAAGGCCTTTGGCGGCGCAAAATATGACGACAAGCTGACCCGTCTGAAGCTCAAGCAGGCTTATGGCCGTTTGCTCAGGCGGGAAGATGACTTTGGTGTTTTCGTCATGCTTGACAGTATGCTGCCCTCGCGTCTTGCGTCCGCCTTTCCGCCGGAAGTCGAAATTCATCGTCTTGGCCTGAAAGACGCCATTTCCCTGACGCGCAACTTCATTGCGGAAAAGAACAGGCACTTAGAAAAAATATCATTGGATAATCGGGGTTGAACCTCATATCCTGAGGGTAATAGTTTAAATCAAGACCGGAGACACTGTCGTATGACGACCCTCAACCTGCATACCGCCCTAATTTCGACCATGGTTATTGTATCCGCGGCAGATCGCGAAATGACGGATCGGGAGCTATTCACCATTGGCGAGATTGTCCGTACCCTGCCCGTATTCGCCGACTATGAGGAAGATCATCTGCCGGACGATGCCGCGACTTGCGTTGACATGTTGAACGGTGATCAGAAACTGGATGAGATCATTCGGAAAATCCGGGCAGTTCTGCCTAAGAAAATATATGATACGGCCTACGCTTTGGCATGTGATGTTGCCGTTTCCGACGGACAGCTCAGCCAGGAAGAGCTACGCATGCTTGAAATGCTGCGTCACGGCCTCGACGTAGATCGTCTAACAGCTGCCGCGATTGAACGGGGTTCCGCCGTCCGCTACGCACGCCCCTGATCCAACAAATATTTGCCAAAACCCCTTCATCCGATAATAATCTCCTTTAACTAAAAAAGAGGGAGCTAATTTATGGGTAGTTTAACAGGGGTATCCGTTGGATTTTTGGGCTTGGGAGAAGTAGGGCGGCCCGTGCTGCGCCGTTTGAAGGCGTGTGGCGCAAGCGTGCATGCAACCAGCCGGTCCCCCGCTTTGCGTTACAAGATGGCCCGCGATGCCGTGGATTTATATAAAACACCCGGAGAAGTTAATGATCGTGTGAAGGACGGTATTATATTCCTGATGCTTTCCAAGCAGTCCCTCATCGATGCCTTTCTGAATGGCGAGGATGGCCTGCTTGCCAACCTGAGCCCGGGAGCTCTGGTTATCGATCTGGGTCAGACTTCGCCGGAGGCCACCCAGCGATATGCAGCACTGGTGGAAGAAAAAGGCGGTCACTGGATGGACGCACCCGCCTTGGGAAGTGAGCAGGATTCACTTGAAGGGCGCCTCAGCATCCGCGCAGGCGGTCGATCAGAGGATTTTGAACGTGCCCGGCCTCTACTGGAAGAAATCGCACGTGATATAAAACATGTGGGAGAAGTAGGGAGCGGGCAGGCAGCCGTGCCTACTTTATAAGGAAAAAAGAGATAGCCCGGCATTTGCCGGATCACCACGCTTCACATTTCCGCCATGTCGCTGAATATATTGGTTATTCACTCTCTCCCGCCTTATCTTGAGGGAAGGACCTGAAGAGTGTGGGACGAAGATGCTAGAGTATATCGCCAATCATGAGCCGACAATCCGTCTGAGCTTTTTTCTTGGAACGCTTGGTGTTGTGGGAATCTGGCAATCTTTTGCGCCTAAACGTCCGCCGAGCGTCTCAACCATATGGCGCTGGCTGAATAATTTTGGTGTCACGTTCTTCAACACCCTGCTGCTTCGGCTGCTGTTTCCGTTTCTTGCCGTCGGCCTTGCCGCCGTAGCCGCGGAAAATGGATGGGGCCTCCTCAACCTGATTGACCTGCCGATTGCGTTTTCCATCCTGATAGCCGTAATCATACAGGATCTGGTGATCTATTGGCAGCATGTGATCTTTCACCGCGTCGGCTTTCTCTGGCGGTTTCATAAGATGCATCACGCCGATATCGACTATGATGTTTCCACCGGGGCGCGGTTTCATCCGGTTGAGATAATTCTTTCCATGCTGCTTAAGCTGGGTGTTGTTGTGGTCCTAGGACCACCTGTCGTTGCGGTCATAATTTTCGAGATTCTTTTAAGCTCAATCGCCATGTTCAACCACGCCAACGCTGGCCTTCCCGCCAGCCTTGATAAAATCGCGCGAAAATTTATCGTCACACCGGATATGCACCGGGTTCATCACTCGGTTATCCGCAGTGAACATAACTGTAATTACGGATTTAATATGCCATGGTGGGACTATATTTTCCGCACCTATCAGGCCCAGCCATCGGCAGGACATGAAAAGATGACAATCGGGCTGGAGGAATATCAGGAGGACCGCAAACAAAGCATATTCTGGATGCTCGCGCTTCCCTTCAGGCGGAGTAAGAAGGCCTAGTTAGCCGATTTCAGGTCTTTCTTATCAAGCGTAAAGTCCTCATACTCTCGCCAAAGTAATAGAAATTCCTTCAGGTTATCTTCAACCTCTTCGCTGGCATCCTCATAAAGCCTGGCATTAAACCGGAGGGTATCGGAAAAATAGTCTGCACGGACGGACGCACTCAATCTTCCTAGTATGATCATGCCTTCCTTGACGTCATTTATAAGCCCAAGATAGTCCTGCATCTTCACCAGAAGAGCGAAACCCTCGTCTATCTTCTCCTGTCGAAAGAGCGCCGAGAAGAATCGCAAATGATAGCGGGAGCGCTTAATATATTTCCTAAGGTCATGAAGTTCGCTGGCGGAAAGAATTTCAACATCTGCCCCATGATTGAGGAGCTCAATATTTCCTTCCTCAATCGCGGACAGCGCAAAAGGAGCGATCGGAGCCGCCATGACCTTGCGCGCGGTCCTGCCAAGCTTTGACGACCAGTTTCCTTGCAGCCACTTATCGAATGATTTCGACAAACGCTCGAAATGCCCTCCGGATATTTCATGAATGATTATATCATATTCTTCCGCGCGGGTTTCCTCCCCAAGCCGCAACAACTCTTTCGAAACGGATTTAAAATCCTTTGTCTTGATATCCGGTCGAAGCGTTCCGTCCAGAAACACATCCATATTTCTGGCATCACCGAGAAGGTTTCCGAAATAACGGTATTCGCGATTGAAATTAACGCGCACCTCCTTGGGAATAATCGGCCGGAAGACATAAAGTGCAACGCGCATCCGGCGCACCCCGATACGTATCTGCATCAGGGCCAGCGGATCGCCCTCTTCCTTGAACTGCCGGAAGTTTTCTGTCAGATGATGGGCGCACTCCTGAAATATTGACTTTGCCGCCTCTCCAACATTCATACTTCCCTTAAGTTCAATATCGGAAAGTTTAAATACTTTAGATTTGGCTGGCATGATGCCTCTCTGTTGTGAAATATTGCCCGGCGCAATAATGCACATATGCTATTCAAATCGATACAGGAAAAGCAACAATGAGAAAAAACTTATGAAAAACCTGCAAGATTGGGTCGGCAATCAGATATCCGGCAAGGAAATCATTCATCAGCAATCACTGGACGGTTTCGCGGCACTAATGGATGAGCCGGGTCTGACATCTGATATCGTGCCGCCCGGAGGGCACTGGATGTATTTTTTACCAACAGACCGGCAATCTCGTATCGACAAGGACGGCCATGGTATGAAAGGCGACTTCCTGCCACCCGTTAAATTGCCACGGCGGATGTGGGCTGGTGGTCGGCTCACTTTCCATGCGCCGCTCCGGGCTGGGGATCTGGCAGAAAAAACCTCCACAATCAAAAGCGTAACCTCAAAAAGAGGAAGAACTGGAGAGCTCATCTTCGTGACCGTAGAGCATGAAGTCCGGAATGAGGCCGGACCATGTCTTACAGAAGAGCACGATATCGTCTATCGGGAAGCCGCAAGCGCCTCAAGCAGCATTAAGAAAGAACCACAGGCTGCACCAGAGGACGGCGATTGGGAGGTCTCAATTACGCCTGATCCGGTATTGCTGTTTCGTTATTCAGCGCTGACCTTTAATGGACATCGCATTCACTACGATCGGGATTACTGTCTCAATGAGGAAGGATATCCGGGCTTGGTGGTCCATGGCCCGCTCCTTGGGACATTTTTAATGCGGCTGGCGATCGAAAAGATGGCTGGACGCTCCCTCAAGAAATTCCACTTCCGGAATTTCAACCCGATTTTTGATACGACGCCCTTCACATTGAGTGGCAAGAAGGAAACCAAGGATCAATGTCAAGTTTGGGTAAGGGGCCCAAGCGGTGAGCTAGCCGTCAAGGCAACTGCCGATTTCTAAAAAGGAAAGGGGCTGCATTTGCAGCCCCTCCTGTTCGTTTGATACCAGCTAGCGCATGTCAGTCATGCTTATGCATGCCCATATTACCCGCATCTTTCACATGAACCGTCACGGTAATTTCACCGGCCCGCGCAAAATTCAGTGTCAGGGGAAATTCTGTTCCCTTAATGAGCGGTTTCTTCAGCCCCATCAGCATAACATGAAATCCGCCAGGCTTCAGCATGACGGTCTCATCCGGCTCGATCACCAGTTCTTCAACACGCATCATGCTCATAACGCCGTCCTTCATAACGCTGTCATGAATTTCAACCTTGTCAGCAACAGGGCTTGAGGCCGCGACAAGACGATCTGCCTCGCCTTCAGAGTTTTTCAATGTCAGGAAAGCTCCGCCCATCATGGCGTTCGCAGGCCGTTCGCGGGCCCAGGGTTCCGTAACTTCCATCCCGTTGACTTCGGTCGCATGGGACATAAACTTATCGGATTCCGCATTAAGGATCATCACGATGGCAAGCAGGACCAAAGGCAAAGCCTTTACGTATTTCATCACTTCTTCCTCACTAAACTATAATTCTTCGCGTACTTTCGCTGCAATTTCCTCTGCGGGAACGCCGAAGGAGAATACAGTAATCAGTTCGCCGTCTCTTCCCATCAAATAGGTAAAAGAAGTGTGGTCGACAAGGTAGTAATCCGGATCGCCGCCTTCCTGTTTCTGCCCATAAACACGGTACTTCTTCTTAACGTCTTCGATCTCTTCCTCACTGCCTGTAAGACCAACCAGAGACGGATGGAAAGCCGCAACAAAATCCCCCATCGCCTCCGGTGTATCCCGCTCAGGATCAACCGTGATAAAGAGGGAGACGACTTCACTCGCCTGCTCACCAAGCTCGTTCATCGCGACAGAGATAGTCTGCATTTCAGTCGGACAGACATCGGGACAATTGACAAAACCGAAAAAGATGAGAAGCAGTTTTCCCCTATAGTCCTCATCCGTCACACGCTCCCCTTTATGATTCACGAGCGAGAACGGGCCACCGATTTGTGGCGCCCCGACAAGAGTCGAAGACGACTGGCCCTTATTCTGACCAAGGCCCGGCAATCCCCCTGTAAACCAGAGGCCGATAACCATGGCGCTGACAATCAGGAAAAATGCGATCAGCAAAGGAAACAACTTGTTCATGTCGATTTATCCGTGTTCCTCTCTCGTCGGCAGTTCGGAATGATTGTCATGCTTAGTTCAGCAAAAACAGAATAACAAGGAGAATTACCCGGCTGCGGCATTCCACCGCATGGGAGATTGACCGTTTATTCATCTGCGGATACGCTATTTATCGGGCTAAATCATCTATCGCAAAACCAGTAACAACGGATAGGCACCACAGAAAAGTATGAGCGTTTTTATTGCGAAGCGAGTCCTGACCCTGATTGCGACCCTGATCGGCGCCTCCATGGTTATTTTTCTCGTGATGGAAATCCTGCCGGGAGATCCTGCCTTGGTGATTCTCGGCGTCGATGCGTCGGAGTCTGCTGTCCAGACACTCACGAAGGAGCTGGGTCTCGACCGACCTCCGCTCGAACGATACTTAAGCTGGATTGCCGGGCTGATGCAGGGCGAACTTGGCAACAGTTATGCTTACAAAGTCCCGGTTTGGGAGCTGGTTCAAGGCGCCCTCCTTATAACTCTGCCACTTGCCATAATGTCCATTATCCTGAGTATTGCTCTTGCGCTGGTTATCGGCCTTTATGCCGCGGCAAACCACAACAAAGCGGGCGATGTGACGCTCATGGGCATAAGTCAGCTTGGTATCTCCATCCCGAATTTCTGGCTTGCCATTTTGCTGATTATCCTCTTTGCCATCGAGCTTAGATGGCTGCCCGCAGGTGGCTTTCCCGGATGGGAAGAGGGTGTCCTGAAATGCCTTACGGCACTATTGTTGCCGTCATTGGCGCTGGCAACCGTGGTCGGCGCCATTCTCGCGCGAATTACCCGTTCCTCCGTGCTGGAGGTATTTCGTGAAGACTATGTCCGTACTGCCCGCGCAAAGGGCCTAAGCCAGCGGGCAACGCTCTGGCGGCATGTGTTGCGCAATGCCTTGATTCCTGTCTTGACCGTTACCGGCATTCAGTTTGCAGCTCTCCTGACAGGCACAGTCGTCGTGGAGAATGTATTTCATATCCCGGGGCTTGGATCGCTTGTGCTGAAGGCGATCAATAATCGCGACACAATTGTTGTTGAGAATGTTGTCCTGTTGCTGGCCACCATGGTCATCATGGTGAATTTCCTCGTCGACATTCTCTATGCTGTGATCGATCCGCGTCTGAAAGCGCATGATATATGAGTGATAAGCGATCCCTCTCCTTTTTAAATCGGTCTCGGAGGAGTCGCAGCTTCATGGTTGGTGGGACAATGACCCTGTTTCTGCTGATTTGTGCCGCCATTTCACTCTTCTGGACACCAGGGTCTGCCTACGACATCGTAATCGCGAACCGCTTCCTGCCGCCTTCCACCGATCATTGGCTGGGAACGGATCAGTTCGGCCGGGATATTGCGTCAATGCTGATGACCGGCACACAGAATTCGATTGTTGTTGCCGTCGTCGCGGTATCCATAGGACTTTTTATCGGCGTCAGTCTAGGCCTGCTTGCGGCGGCGCGCCGGGGCTGGACCGAAGAGATCATTATGCGGCTTTCGGATTTCTCTTTTGCCTTTCCGGCCATTCTTTCCGCGATCATGCTTACGGCGATCCTCGGCCCGGGCGGCGTAAACTCCATCCTTGCCATCGGGCTTTACAATATTCCGGTGTTTGCCCGCCTTACCCGCGGCTCGGCCAATGCCATCTGGACCCGGGAATATGTCATGGCCGCCCGAGCCTCCGGCAAGGGGCGCCTGCGCATCACGTTTGAACATATCCTGCCCAATATTCTTTCTATCATTATTGTTCAGGCGACCATCCTCTTCGCCATTGCCATACTTGCGGAAGCCGCCCTTTCCTATCTGGGTCTCGGAACGCAGCCACCGGAGCCTTCCTGGGGTCGAATGCTCAATGAAGCCCAAACCCTGATGTTCCTTGATCCGATGCAGGCGATTTATCCCGGCCTTGCCATTGCCATCGCTGTTTTTGGCCTCAATCTGCTAGGCGACGGCCTCCGGGACGTCCTTGATCCAAGACTATCGAGGAAACGTTGAATGACATTGCTTTCCGTAGAAGATCTGACTGTTACGCTGGCGACAAATGACGGGTCGGCCCGTGCCGTACGGGATTTGAGCTTTACGCTCGAAAAAGGGGAAACCCTCGGCATCGTGGGGGAAAGCGGCTGTGGAAAATCCATGGCGGCGCTCGCCTTGATGGGCCTGCTACCGTCTATGAGCGAAACAACCGGACGTATCAACCTCGACGGCAAGAACCTTCTTGAAAAAACGGAAGCCGAGATGTGCCGCATTCGCGGCAATCGAATGGCGATGATCTTTCAGGAACCCATGACGTCCCTCAATCCCGTACATACCATCGGACATCAGATCATGGAGCCCCTGCGTCTTCACAAAGGCTTATCCGATGATGACGCGCATAAAGAAACAATCCGCCTTTTAGACCGGGTCGGCATCCCAAATCCAAAATCCCGGGTAGACAACTATCCGCATCAGCTATCCGGCGGGCAGCGGCAGCGTGTCATGATCGCAATTGCGCTGTCCTGCAAACCCCACATCCTAATCGCAGACGAGCCAACGACCGCACTTGATGTGACAATCCAGGATCAGATACTGGACTTGATCCAGACTCTGGTGCGCGAAGATGGCATGGCCTTAATCCTCATCTCCCATGACCTTGGCGTCATTTCGGAGAATACGGGAAAAATTCTTGTGATGTACGGCGGCGCGGCGGTGGAAACAGGACGTACGGACAGGATTTTTGAAGAGCTGGTCCATCCCTATACTCAAGGACTGTTTGCCGCTATGCCAAGACTGGGCCGCGCCCGGACGAAACGTCTGGTGACCATTCCAGGCACTGTTCCCGACCTGATTTCCCTGCCCGCAGGATGTACCTTTACAGATCGCTGCCCCCTCGCCACGGAAATCTGCCGGAAAACGCCCCCGCCGGTTATCGAGGTAAAAGGACAGCATTTTGTTACCTGTCATCACGTGGAAGAAGCCCGTGCGCGAAAGACGGAGGAACTCTTTTCATGACAGAAGGAACTCTTCCAGTCCCGGTTCTTGAGGTGCGAGATCTCGTGCGGCACTATCGCCTGCCACGCGAGAGTCTTTTTGCCGAATCCGGCTATGTCTATGCGCTGAACGGCGTCAGTTTTGAAATCCAGAAAGGAAAAAGCTTTGGCATCGTCGGGGAAAGTGGATGCGGGAAATCAACACTCGCCCGCAACGTCATGGCGCTTGAGAATACGGATTCCGGATCGGTCAAAATACTGGGCAAAGAGGTCGTAGGCCTGAATTTCGACCAGCTTCGCCCGCATCGGCGGCATTTCCAGATGGTGTTTCAGGATCCATATGGCTCGCTTGATCCGCATCATACCGTCGGGCGAATTGTTGCGGAGCCGCTGGCCGCTCTCGGATCTATCTCGAAAGCCGAGAAACAGCGACGAGTGGCCGAGGTTCTGCAATCTGTCGGACTGAAAGAACATGATGTCGAGAAATATCCTCATGAATTCTCCGGCGGACAACGGCAACGAATAGCCATTGCCCGCGCTCTTATCACCCATCCGGAACTTATTGTTGCGGACGAGCCGGTGTCCGCCCTTGATGTCTCGGTGCAGGCACAGGTCCTCAATCTCCTGAAAGACCTGCAGGAGGAATTTGGCGTCACCTATATGTTCATCAGCCATGATCTTGCAGTCGTCGAGTACCTTTGTGACGAAGTCGCCGTCATGTATCTTGGGGAGATTGTCGAAAAAGGCCACACGGAAGATCTGTTTCGGACGCCGGCGCATCCCTATACGAAGATCCTGCTCGATGCCGTCCCGAAACCTGGAGCGGGTATCCGTCGGGACAGGATCAAACTCAAAGGCAATGTAACCGGACAGACGGAGCAGCGCGTTGGTTGTGCTTTTCAGGACCGATGTCCCATGGTCGAAGATGTCTGCCGGAAAACAAAGCCTCCGCTTGAGCCGGTGAGTGACGCCCATCTTGCCGCATGTCACTTCTCCGCCAGACTGCTTGAAAAGGCTTAGTACGGCTGGCCGTCCTTATGGGTAAACCGCCATTTTCCGTCCGGCCCGAGTGAGGCCTTCAAATCATCCTTCGGATAGCTTCCCTCGTCTCCCGGCGTACGGTCGCCTACCTCCAAGTAGACAACGTGATCCTTAGTCCGGTTAATCAGATGATGGGCTTCTCCCTTCGCTGGGAACCCTGAGCAAAATCCTGGTTCCAGAACAACCTCCGCTGTCTCGGTAATCAGGGTTGGCGATCCCTCAAGGATATAGATAAACTCATCCTGTCGGCTATGGCGATGCAACAGCGCGGACTCCCCGCCCGGAGAGAGACGGGTCAGGTTCACGCCGAAATTATTGAGACCGAATACATCGCCAAGCTGACGTTTTTCTCGGCCTTTCATACGGCTGAAAAAGGGTTCCGGATAGTTTGAGGACTTGCTCCGAGGGGCAACGTCAGCCGCCCGGACGGCAATCATGCCGGATTCGTTTTTCTCTGTCATGAAACAGACCTTCATATAATGGGATTGATCAGTCTTTCTTTTTAAAATCCAGTGCAGCGGAATTCAGGCAATAGCGCAATCCGGTGGGCTTCGGGCCGTCCGGAAAGACATGACCTAGGTGGCCATCACATTTATTGCAGACAACCTCGGTCCGACGCATGAAAAAGCTGCGATCCGTGACTTCCCCGATTTTCGCAGATTCAATCGGCTCCCAGAAACTCGGCCAACCGGTCCCGGAATCAAACTTTGTTTTTGATGAGAAGAGCGGCTCACCACAGCAGATGCAATGATAGACCCCACTCTCCTTATGATCATGATACTGGCCGGTGAAGGCTCTTTCTGTGCCTTTTTTCCGGGCGACGTGGTACTGTTCCTGTGTCAGCTGCGTCCGCCATTCCTCGTCCGACTTCTTAATCTTTTCACTCATGGTAATCCTTTCTGAAACTCGGCTTCTATTGAACCCGGCGCCCGCTATCCCAAATAGAAGATATGGCGTCGGACATCATTTCTCAATACTTGACGAAGTCGTCCGGTTGATTGAAAATAAGACACACGGGACAAATGGGAGTTAAAATGAGTGAGGTTGTAAGCTTCGACGATCACTATTTAACCCGATCTGCCAAGAAGGGGAGGTCGGGACCGCAACAACCAGACGTGTTCTTTAACCGCAACGAACTCAGCCAGATATTACAGGTATATGGACGCATGGTCGCCAAGGCGGAATGGCGCGATTATGCCATCGGAGAGACGAAAAACGCCTGTATCTTTGCCATTTTCCACCGGACCGCAGATCGCCCGCTTTTCAAGATTTACAAGGAACCACGCCTTGCCTCGAAACAGGGCGCCTATTCCGTGCTCAGCCAAAACGGCCGGATATTGAAGCGCGGAAAGTCATTGGCCCAGGTCCTTAAAGTCTTCGACCGCAAGCGGTTCCACACGGTCGATGCGGAATAATCTACAGCCCTATATCGGAATACCAAGCTTTCGGTAGATAAAGCTCATCAGCCAGGCCGGACCTATCAAAAGGAACTGAACATCCTTGAAGAAGGAAGGCTTCTTTCCCTCAATCTTATGGCCGATAAACTGGAATATCCAGGCAATGACAAAAGCGATGATAGCGAATTGCCAAAGAGAAAGCCCAGGTGCCGGAAGTGATTCATAGGCACTCACAAAGCCTATGCAGATTACAGCAAACAACACCATACCAATCGCCAGTGTCCAGGACAGAGCTGCGTAATATATCACCGTCAGAAAAAGGGCCATCGTTGCCCAATTGAGATAGGGAACTGAACTGAACGCTTCCGGAACCGGGATAGCCCAGAACAAGGCTACGATCGTCCACGCAATGATCGGAACCGCGACCCAGTGAATAAGCTTGTTTTGCCGGTTCTGATGGCTCGCTCCATACTCGCTCAGCAGCGCAAATATTTTCCTGTTGCTTCCTTTTTCTGCAATCTCCGGTCTTGCCATAACAATCCTCCCCGATCAGTTACGTTGCCGTGCCCTCGTCAGCAGCCGCGCATCCATGACGACATCATGCCGAAACGCCACCCGTGCCTCAAGATGCGGAAGTGCCGCATCATACTCCCCTGCATTCAATAAACTGGTAAGCCAGGCGAGCTCAAACAAGTCCCTTTGCGCATGGCTGCCACCTATTTCCTGAAACCGCGGACGTACCGTCGAAAGCAATCCCGCTGCCTCTTTATAATTCCCATCAGCTATCGCAATGAAGCCGCGAGTAGCCGGCAAAGCCACTTCCGCCCATGCTTTTCGCGTGACATCCGGGGCATCGGTCGCCATTTTTTCCATGCCTGTGGTCAATTTTTCCAGCGCTTCCTGATGATGCCCGCGCGCCAATGCATATCCATAATGCATGTCGAAAAAAGGCTGGTCATTGATGAGGTGTCTATTGGCGACATAGTCGCTTACATCCACCCAGCGATCCCCGACATCAACGCCAAGCTGCTCCAGACGCCAAAGCAACGAAATCGCATTCACCTGATCCAGACTGTAGGTTTTATCTACACCCCACACTCTCTCATCATAGATTTCAAGCGGCGTCCTGAAATCTTCCTGCTCCAGGAAAAACAGGGATTGATGCCACCAGTTATGAGTGAGCATGAAGCTATTGCGATCATCCCACTCATTGGACAGCCCCTGCATCCATTTGATCCCTTCATCATGCCGCCCCTGGGTGAGCATGACATGAGCAACCGCGTGATGCGCCCAGGGCTCTTTTCGCTTCATTTCTGTCGCCCAGCGGCCATCTTCCTCCGCGAGATCCAGCTGGCTCGTTTGTTCACGCCCAAAGGCCCGCATACCATAAGCATAGGCGCAATCCTTATGACGCTCGATCACCTGATCGGCGATCCAGAGCATGGTGTGATCATCACCGATATTGAAATAGGAGTTCTGGGCGAGTTTGGCGGCGAACAGGTCACCCGAGAAATCTGTCACTAACTGACGAAGTTTTACAAGCTGATCGCCTATCCTGTTGTTCAGCAGATCACCGACGGAGGCGACGAACAACCGCTCGCGTTCCGTTCCCTTATTCAAGCCAGTTTCAGCCTGCGCTTGGTATTTGCGGGCAATCTCAAGCCGATCCGGTGTTTCCAGCATAAGCCCCAGCAACGCCGCGTACCCTGCAGCAAGGGTGCATTCCGGATCGTTGTCTGCCGCCTCGAATATCGGGGCAAAATCTGTTCCGAAACCGATGTAGCTGTCCATAAAGCGGTTGATCGCATCAAGCGTCTGGTCGGACTGCGTACTCACCGGATTTCCGAACATATCTTCACGCATGACGTTATGCCTCATTCAAAAGATCAAGCGGATAAATCGGTCGGCGAACTTTTTCGTACTGCAAGAGATTATTATCGGATGTTGTCACGCCCTTACCATCGAGCGTCAGGGTCGCTTTGCCAATCGGCGCAAAGCCCGCACGATAATGAATCCGGCTTTTCAGAATAAGATAGCGTTTGTATTCCGGCTGGATCCCGACCGATGTGAAGACGCCCGTATCCCATGGCTCGTGATGGTTGGAGACAATGACAATCTCCATATTTCCGGTATCGAGAACCGCCGTCGGGCCCATAAACACCTTGACGCCGGTATACATGGGACCACGGACAATCCATTCACCGTTCGTCAGGGTCTTTACCGTCCCCGTCAGGGTGAGCGGCTCCCCCGCCTCGCCGATGGAGGGCATATCGGTCTTGCCCCCAAGCTTTAGCGTTATTTCATTGCCGATGCCGGCCTTTTGCATCTCCTGAACCGCAGCCGGGTCCCAGACGGCGGCAACGGCCACATCTTCAAGTCCCTGCCGCAGGACTTCCTCAATTACGGTCATTACATCCTGCGTCGCACCCGAACCGCAATTGTCGGCATGATCCAGCAAGAGGATCGGTCCGTCCGTCATGGTTTTGGCTTTTGCCACCTGCTCTTCAAGCGGGGTATGCCTGTAAACGAAATCCTCTTTCAATTCCCAGGCTCTGGCAAGAATACGATCCCGTATTTCATCCGCCTTTGCCTTATCACCATCCGTCACCACAATCACCGAGTTTCCCGCGTCCCGCATATCGGCGAGGGCAAACCCCCCGAAAGCGGTCGCTGCCAATACGCCGGGCTCCTTCTCGGCTTCCCGGCACATCCTGATGAGAGTAGCCATGGGCTCGTCATCCGTTCCCTGACACAAAGTCTGGCTTAACAGGTGTGTATTGCCCCAGGACATCACCGGATTTACTTTACCGGCCATGGAGTCCAGCAGAACCCGGCCAATCTGCGACCCTACCTCATACATATCCACATGCGGGTAAGTCTTATAGCCAATCAGGGCGGTACAGTTATTCATGATCTTGTCTGTAAGATTGCAATGCAGGTCGAGGGTAACCGCTATCGGCAGGTTCGGGTCAATCTCGCGTATCTTCTCAAGCAGTGTTCCCTCGCCATCGTCGGTATGCTCGGCCACCATTGCGCCATGCAGATCCAGCATCGCCGCATCGACACCGCTGCGCACAGCCTCCAGTATAGGTTCTGCCATGCGGCTATAGGCATCTTCCGTCACCGGGCCGGACGGCATGGCTTCCGCTGCAACGGGAGTGACAATTTCCGCTCCGGCTTCACGGGCCAGCGCGACATATGCCCCAAACGGCATCGCCGTTCCCTCATAGGCTTTTAGGGCGTCCTCACCCAGATAAGCCCCCCAGTCCTGAAATCTTTTCCAATCAGCAATGATGGGCGAAAATGTATTGGTTTCATGTTTCATCATCGCAATGAGAATGCGCATCGGACGATCCTTTTCCCGTTATTATCAAGGGTTGTTTGCAGGCAAACAAGTTTATCATCTTGATATGGGCGCACAACAAAAAACCCGGCACAAGGCCGGGTTTTCGTTTCACGGCTTTTTTACCGTCTTAATTTCTATTGCCGAGCAGGCTCAGCATAAACATGAACAGGTTTAGGAAGTTGAGGTACATGGAAACAGCGCCCATGATAGCACCCTTCTCCATCACTTCCTGACTGTGACCATGATAGTATTCTGACTTGATCCGCTGCGTATCGAAAGCTGTCAGGCCGGTGAAAATCAAGACACCGATCACGGAAACCACGAAATGCAGCATGGAAGAAGCAAGGAAGATATTCACCACAGACGCGATGATAATTCCGATCAACCCCATGAAAAGGAAGCTACCCATGCCCGTCAGATCACGTTTCGTCACATAGCCATAGAGGCTGGCTGCACCGAAAGTCGCGGACGTGATAAAGAAGACGCGGACAACACTCTCGGCGGTGTATACCTGAAAGATATAGGAAATGGAAACACCGAACGTTGCCACCATGATCCAGTAAAGAATTTTTGTCGTACTGGCACTTGTCCGCATCATCGCAAACAGCAGGCCGAGCGGCGCAAGCATTACAACCCATTGCAGGGGTGTACCAAACACCGCGTTATATAGCGCTGGCGTCGAAGCCGTCAGCGCTGCGGTAATACCGCTGAGCGCGAGGCCGGACGCCATATAGTTGTAGACCTTCAGCATATAGCTGCGCAGGCCTTCATCAAGAACGGCCTGATCATGTGCGCCGGTTCTTGCAGTATTAAAGTTTGAAAAGTCTGATGCCATCTATAGTTCCTCTGAAGGATTTTATTTCTAGATTGATATTGTAGTTTCTTCGTTATTTTTCAAGGGAAATCGACGTTAAAAAAAGATAACGAGAGTAAAATTCCCTGATAGCAAACAATAACAATAAAGCGGGCCGGTTAATAGCCGTTTAAATTCCATAAAAAGTGACGTGCATTATTTTGCCTCTGTTTTTCCTTCAACTGGTCTAATTCACGGCATTATGCCGCCACAATGAAAGACCAGATTAACTTCCAGAGCGACACGGAATGGTTCTGAAAATCGGTCCGGATGATCGTTCAAAGACAAGCATCGGAAATCCTTTGTTTGTCTGTCTAACAACTAAAATGGAGCTTTAATCATGAAAAAATTTCTTATTTCGACTGCTGCCGTTACAGTTCTTGCCGCAGCGCCGGCTTTGGCAGCTGCCCCTGACTTCCAGTCAATCGACACAGACGGCAATGGCGCAGTTTCGTTTGAAGAGCTCGTTGTTGTAATGCCTGACACAAGCAAGGACCAGTTCGCATCTGCGGATCTTGACCAGAACGGCGAACTGTCCAAGGAAGAATATGACGAAGCTGTGAAGGGATAACCTTCACAACGACGGCAGGATTACTCCTTCCCACAAAAGGCTCTCAGAGGATGCTTCGGCTCCCTCTGGGGGTCTTTTTATGCCTAGTCAGATCGGAGGGCAGGCGCAACTTTTTCCCCCAAGGCACGCCATGAGCCCAACAGGCCAAACAGCAAGGTTACCAGAACGCTTATCAGGATCGTTGCGATAATTGTAAACGGCAGGTTGATCCATTTGGCTTCCAGAATTTCCGTGATGATCATATAGGCGGCAGACCAGCCTGTCGCCGCCGCAATGACGGACGTCACCAAGCCGAGCAATGCATACTCGAGCAGGAACGTCACGAAAATATCCTTGCGGGTCGCCCCGAGTACTTTCAGGATCACCGCATCATAGACCCGCTTTCTGTGCCCTGCCGCAAACGCGCCCGCCAGCACAAGAACGCCGGTGACCAGTGTAATGGAAGAGATGGCAGAGACTGCGGACGACAACTGCTCCAGTATTCGGCTTACTGTCTGCAACGCCTCCTTCATCCGGATGACCGAGATATTGGCGAAATTATCCGTAACAGCCCGAAAGAGATTGTCTTCGGCCTCTCCATTAGCCCGTGCTGTGGCCAGATGAGAATGGGGGGCGCCCTGCAAGCTGTGATGATCGAACACCAGCACAAAGTTGATTGCCATAGTAGTCCAGTCGATTTCCCGGAAATTAGCAATCTTCGCCGTAATTTCCCGTCCCATGACATTGACAGTCAGTTCATCTCCGATCGCGAGGTTCATCCCTTCGGCAATCTCGCGGTCTATGCTGACCAGAGGTGGGCCGGTGTAATCTTCAGGCCACCAGCTTCCCTCAACGACCATGGCGCCATCGGGCGGGGTTGCGGAATAGGTGATGCCACGGTCCCCGCGAAGCGCCCATCGGGCCTCTGGTGCAACTTCCACTTTATCCGCCGGGACACCGGCAACATTCGTTATCCGACCTCGCATATTCGGAACCTGCGTAACATCGCTTACATTTTCAACTGCTTCCGCTGTAGTGATAAAATCATCAAGCTGGTTGGACTGAATATCGATAAAAAAGAACGCTGGCGCTTTTTCAGGCAGCTGTTCCTGCACCTGCCGAGTCAGGTTTCCTTCGATCAAGGCGACAGTAACGAATAATGTGAGCCCAAGCCCCATAGAGAGAATGACGCTGTTTGTGGCCGCTCCCGGCCGGTATAGATTAGCAACAGCAAGTCGCAATGACGGAATTTTCGGACGCGGCGTCTTTCGCGCGAGATACTGCACCCCATAGCCCACAAGGATAAGCACGGCAAATATTCCGATTATCGATCCGACGAACATGAAGGCAAACCAGATTTCCTCGCTGGTCAGAACCGCAAGCGCCACGAGAACGGAAAAGCAGAAACCGAGCGCCACCAGATAAACCGGTCGTGGCCGTCGATGTGATGACACCACATCCCGAAACAGGGCAGCGGCCGGTGTTTCGCGCGCCCGCGCCAGAGGCCATATTGTAAACAGGGTAGCTGTCAGAAGGCCGTAGGCTGTAGCCAGCAGCAACGGCCCGGCTTTAATGGTAATCTCCGGTGGGACCGGCAGACTACTCGCCAGAAACTGTGCGGCGAAAACCGATCCGCCAACGCCAATAGCAAGGCCGATAAGGGATCCTCCAATAGCGAGGAACAGCACCTGAAGATAATGAACCCTGAAAATAAAGCTACTGCTCGCACCCAGACATTTCAGCGTGGCAATCGTCTCGATCTTTCCATCCAGATAGGCGCGAACGGCATTTCCTACGCCCACACCGCCAACAACCAGCGCCGTAAGCCCGACCAATGTCAGGAAGAGTGCAACACGATCAACAAACCGTTTGATCCCCGGCGCACCGTTAGACGCGTCCCGTATCCGCCATCCGGCGTCCGGAAAGGCGGTTTTTGCATTCTCATAAAATTCTGGGACGGTAGTGGAAGGATTGAGGGCAATGCGGTAGTGATATCTGATCAGGCTGCCTGGCTGTATGAGGCCGGTTTCCTGAAGGGCGGCGGTGGAGACAATCGTCCGTGGACCCAGCGCCATACCCTGCGCCGCCTTGTCCGGTTCTGTCAGGATGATCCCGCGCACCTCTATGTTGATCTCGCCAAGGCGAATCTGGCTGCCAAGGGAGAGATCAAGCCGTTCACCCAGGCTTCGCTCTACCAAAGCGCCGTAAACACCATTCTTCTTTGCCAGCAATTCCGCTGTGGTTTCAGTTCCCGATTCAGGGGAAAGCGTCAGAGCGCCGAATAATGGATAGGCATCATCAATCGCCTTGAGTTCGGAAAGTGTCCGTTTACCGCCGTCGATGGCCCGGACCATGGCCCGTAAGGTTTGCACTTCGGCAACCCGTCCTTGCTCTCCTATCCAGCGCCGCTCATCTTCCTCCGCGGCTCGATGCGTCAGGCGGATATCAATATCTCCGCCCAAAATGACCTGACCATTTGCCTTCAGACCGGCAGTAATGGAGCTGGAAAGCGTTCCCACCCCTGCAATCGCCGCAACGCCAAGAATGAGGCAGGCGAGAAAAATGCGAAAGCCCTTCAAACTCCCGCGCAGGTCACGCCGGGCAAGTTTCATCGCAAGTGAAATTGATTCAGGATTTTTAGATTTACTCACCAGCCAGAGCCTCTTCCCGCGAGGTCGTCGCCGACACAACACGTCCGTCTTCAAGGCGTATCTGATGATTGCATTTCTGTGCCAGCGCATCATCATGGGTGATGAGGATCATCGTTGTTCCCTCCTGCTCATGCAGGCGAAACATCAGATCGATGATGATTTCCCCGGTTCTTCCGTCAAGATTTCCCGTGGGCTCATCCGCAAGCAGGATTTTAGGGTTGGTGGACAATGCTCGTGCGAGCGCGACACGCTGTTGCTCGCCGCCGGAAAGCTGTGCCGGATAGTGCGTCGCCCGATCCGCCAGTCCAACGGCCTTCAACCGGGCTTCAGCCAACGAGAAGGCCTCACTCTCGCCTGCAAGTTCTAAAGGAATGGCCACATTCTCAAGCGCCGTCATCGTCGGAATCAGGTGGAAGGACTGAAAAACAATTCCGATGTTTTCACGCCGGAACCGCGCCAACGCATCCTCCCCCATCTCTTCCAGCCTTTTACCAATGATACATACCGACCCTGATGTCGGAACCTCAAGACCCGCCATAATCGACATTAAAGTGGACTTGCCTGATCCGGACGGACCGACGATTCCAACCGTTTCCCCTTGCTGTACAGTCAAGTCTACACCACGTAGGATATTGACGGGGCCGGCATCCGACTTAAGTGTGAGATGTATATCTTGTAGGCTGATGATTGATTCTTGAGGCAAGGCGGTTCCTATGCAAAAAGCGTCTGGACGTAAGACTTGGATATGGCAGGTTTAGGATGAAATTCAATATTGTAGCGCTGTTTTTTGCGGCTTTTTGCCTTGTTTCCACAGCACAATCTGAAGAAACGCGGCGAATTGTTGCAATTGGGGACAGTTTGACGGCGGGCTATGGGCTCCCGACCGGAGAGGATTTCGTCACACAGCTTGAAATTGCCCTGCAGGCCGAGGGATATGATGTCGAGATCGAAAATGCGGGTGTCTCAGGCGACACGTCGGCGGGAGGTCTGCAACGACTGGACTGGGCGATCGGAAACGGAGCGGATTTCGTTATTCTGGAACTCGGCGCCAATGATGCACTAAGAGGAATCGACCCTGAGGAAACCCGCAAAAACCTGAGCCAAATTATCGAGGTTATACAGGAGAAAGGCATTCCCATCCTTCTCGCGGGAATGCGTGCGCCGCCCAGCATGGGGTCAGAATATACCGAAGCATTCGACGGGATATTTCCAGAACTTGCCAGCGAATATAAAACCGGTTATTACCCTTTTTTCCTGGAAGGCGTCGCAGCGGATCCGACATTGAACCAGGACGACTATATTCATCCAAACGCCGAGGGCGTGAAAGTTATTGTAAGCAACATGCTGCCATATGTGACGGCATTTATTGATAAAAAAGACTAATTTAACTTCGCTGCAAAAAAGGACAGTTTTATGCGTCTCTTTGTTGCCATCGATCTTCCTCCTGAAATCAAGGCAAGCATCGGATATCTGCGCGGAGGCATTCCGGATGCGCGGTGGATCGCAGCGGAGAATTTCCACGTCACACTTGCGTTCATCGGTGAGGTGCAGAGCCCGATGATGATGGATATTTCCCTGGCATTGGGACGGATCAGATATCCCGCGTTTGACCTTGATATCGAAGGTGTCGGTGTTTTTGGCAGCAACAAACGCCCGCGCATTCTCTGGGCCGGCGTGCGTCCCACATCGGCTATCAATCTGCTGCATCAGAAAATCGTTACGGCCATTGAATCGGTCGGCGCCCAGGTGGATGACCGCCGGTTCCGCCCGCATATCACACTCGCGCGCGTTCATAACTCACCTTATGAAAAAGTAAGACATTTCCTGACTGACCATGCCCTTTTCCGAACGAATACAATCGGTGTCGAGAGCTTCACGCTGTTCTCAAGTCACCTCGCCTCTTCCGGCGCAATATATCATGAAGAAGTCAGCTTTGACTTGCTGTCGCCGGTCCCGTCATAAACACATCATAGCGGGTTGATTTGCCGATTATCTGATGGGAGGGCGCCCTCAACCCTTCGAGGGATGAACCGCGGCGCGGCCATTTCAGGACAACGCGCTTTTTGGTCACAGAGAGAGCAATCTCAATCAACTCCAGACTGTCCGGATCCGATCCGACAAGTGCCCGAAGCTGCCTCATTTCATTTTTTACAAGCGCCGATTTATCCCGTGGCGGATGCATGGGATCAATCAACACAGTTTCCGGCTGCAACTTCGGCAGCAGCTTTCGAGCATCGCCTTTCACCAGAGTCATCCGCGCAATGATCTCTGCATGATCGTCACTCTCTTTCGCCGCCCGGCGCATTGCTGTGTCCAGAAGCCCCTGCACTGTCTCATTTCGCTCAATCATCGTCACGTTCGCACCGAGAGCGGCCAGAAGAAAGGCATCGCGTCCGAGACCTGCTGTTGCATCCACGATCGATGGTGTCACTCCGGAGCGGAAACCCAAGGCTTTTGGCAGAGACTGTCGCCTCCCCCCGCCAAAACGACGACGGTAATCCACCGCACCCGTTATAAAATCAATGTTAAGAGGGTTTTCCGTCATTTACAGAGCGTTCTCAAAAGCCAAGATTTTCCCGCCACCATGTCGGCAAAGCAAAAGCCGCCTTATGCAATTCCGTATTATAATGACGTCCCGTCCATGTTTCGACAGGCTTGGAATAGTCATGGCCGTCATAGCTATAGAGGAAGAAGCCGAACTCCGCCGCAGGATAAAGCTGCACGATAGAACGATATCCGGCGACATGAGGTAGCAGCTTCTCCCGCTGCATGATGGAAACCAGGTTCTGGTCTTTGTCACCGCACAGTTCCTGCAGAAAATAGGCCCGGTCTTTGCCAACAAAAATACTGTCGCTGTCCAGCACCACGCCGTCCGGCTTGATGCATTTCGCAAAATCTTCGCAAAAGCTCTGGGTGAACACACTGGAAGACGGACCAACCGGTTCACTGAGATCCAGGATAATCAAATCAAACATATCGCCCTTGCGTCGGGCGTCGCGCATGTACTGAGCGGCGTCGCCGATGATCAGTTCAACACGCGGGTCGGAGTAGTCGCCGTTGATCCCAAGATATTCTTTCGAGACTTCGATGACCCGTTCATCAATTTCGACCATGACCACACGGGTGACGAATTCATGTCGTAGGGCCTCACGCAAGATTCCGCCATCTCCGCCCCCGACAATCAGCACGTCCGCTTTTTCTCGCTTGCGCCCCAGCAGCGGCACATGCACCGCCATCTCGTGATACATGAATTCATCCGCATGGGAGGCCTGCACCAGGTCATCCAGAGTCAGGACACGTCCGAAAACATCATGTTCGAACACTTCAATTTTCTGGAACGGACTTTGCTCGGAATGCAGCAATTTCATGTCCAGTGCATGAGTGAAGGCGACTCCCTCGGTTTCCTCATGCCACCAGTTTCGGCTCAATTCACTCGTCTTTGTCATTGGGTTGATGCTCCCCTACTGGACATTCGCAGGTCATATAACGATAGTTATCTAGGGTCATAACCTTAGAGCGGGAGAATATCCATGACTGATAGATTAAGCGCGGAAGAAATTGTGTCTGCGTTGCGCAATCTCGACGGATGGGAAGCAATGCAGGAACGCGAAGCCATTCAGAAAACCTTCAAGTTCAAAAGTTTTAACAAGGCTTTCGCGTTTATGACCCGGGTGGCGCTTAAAGCCGAGAAAATGGATCACCACCCGGAATGGTTCAATGTCTATAACCGTGTCGATGTCACTCTTGCCACTCATGACGTCGATGGGTTGAGCCACAAGGATATCGAGCTTGCCGGCTTTATGAACAAAATTTCCGCTTAAGTCTATTTCGGAGCCATGCGAATGGCGCCATCGAGTCTGATAACCTCACCGTTCAGCATCTGATTCTCCACGATCTGCCGCGCAAGTGCGGCATACTCCTCGGGTTTACCCAGACGGCTCGGGAATGGCACGCTGGCGCCCAGCGCCGCCTGAACATCATCCGGAAGGCTTTTCAGGAGAGGAGTCTCGAACAAACCAGGCGCAATCGTCACGATCCGGACTCCAACGGATGCCAAATCCCGCGCAATCGGCAGCGTCATGCCGACAATCCCACCCTTGGAGGCAGAATAGGCCGCCTGTCCAATCTGACCGTCATAGGCCGCAACAGACGCCGTATTAATGCAGATGCCCCGCTCCCCGCTCTCCATAGGATCCATTTCCGCCATATCCGCCGCAGCACGGCGAATGCAGTTGAACGTTCCGACAAGATTAACTGCGATAACCTGCTCGAACTTGTCCAAAGGATGCATGCCTTTGCTGGAAACTGTCTTGGCTGCCGGGCCGATACCGGCGCAATTCACGAGAATGCGCGCCGGTCCATGTTCTGCACGTGCTTTCTCAAAAGCAGCCTCAACCGAACTATCATCGGCCACATTGGTTGTGCAGGCAATCCCTCCTATTTCGGCGGCCGCTTTTTCTGCAAGTTCCGTGTTCATGTCCAGAATGGCAACTTTGGCGCCTGCTGCAGCCAGCATTTTTGCTGTCGCGTTGCCGAGGCCGGACGCCCCGCCTGTTACGATGGCCGATTTACCCGAAATATCCATATTTTTATCTCCATTTCTTATGAGGACGAGTTTGATTTTCTGGCCTCTGCTTATACTGGTAATTGATAAATGTGAAGCGTCTCCTTCTTGCAATACTACCGGTGCAGATACATATTTGTGCTATGACGAAGGAAAATGACGAAGATATATCTGCCTTTGATGAGGCCAAGCTTCAAAGCGATAAGCATGTTGTCATGCGTGAGTTTGCACATAAGCTTCGAAAAAATATCGGCAGGATTCCTTTTTCAGAAGACGTAACCGCCAGCTTTTATTGCGCCGTCGATGGCAAAAGTCCGGCGTTCGTAAAAGCGGTCCTCTTTGGTGCCCTCGCCTATTTCATCATGCCCGCTGATGTCATTCCCGATTTCCTGGCCGGCGTCGGCTTTACCGACGATGCCAGTGTCCTCATGGCGGCAATGGGGACCGTCCAAAAATATATTAATGACGAACATCGGGAGAAAGCGCGCGCATTCCTGGAAAAAGAGCCGGTAGCGACCGATTAACCACCAGTGACCCTGCGTTTTCCACACTGCAGAATAGCTTTTTTAAATTTGTGCAGCACAGCAATTTATTGTTATAAAGCTGCGACAATCCCCGGAGCACGAGCTTACTGAATAAGGATTTTAGAATGAGCGACAGGAAAATATACGCAGACGCCAAGACCGCGTTGGAGGGAATATTAAAGGATGATATGACATTGATGTCAGGCGGATTCGGCCTTTGCGGCATTCCAGAAACGCTGATCGAAGCTGTAAAAGACTCCGGCGTAAAGGGCCTGACAGTGATTTCCAACAACGCGGGCGTCGATGGCATCGGCCTTGGAGTCCTTTTGGAAAGCAAGCAGATATCAACGATGGTCTCGTCTTATGTCGGGGAGAACAAAATGTTCGCCGAGCAATATCTGAACGGTGATCTGGAAGTCGTTTTCACTCCTCAGGGAACCTTGTCTGAACAGATCCGTGCTGGCGGCGCAGGCATCCCGGCCTTCTTCACCAAGACCGGCGTAGGGACCTTAGTCGCCGAAGGGAAAGAGGTTCGTAATTTCGATGGTGAGGACTATGTGATGGAGATGGGCCTGACCGCCGACGTCGCGCTTGTCCATGCCTATATGGCAGATAAGGAAGGTAACTTGGTCTTCCGTAAGACGGCGCGCAACTTCAACCCCATGATGGCGACGGCGGGCAAAATTACGGTCGTGGAAGTCGAGCATTTGGTTGAACCTGGCGAAATCGATCCGGATCATATCGTCGTACCGGGTGTCTATGTGCAACGTATCGTGCATGTGCCGAACCCTGTAAAACACATTGAACAACGCACAACCCGCCCCCGCAATTAATCCGCCTGACCGAGATAGAGGATAATAAAATGGCTTGGACCAGAGAACAGATGGCGCAACGCGCCGCACAGGAACTTGAAGACGGCTTCTACGTTAATCTCGGGATCGGTATCCCGACACTTGTCTCGAATTATATTCCTGAAGGAATGGAAATTCAGCTCCAGAGCGAGAATGGCATGCTTGGCATGGGCCCCTTTCCATACGAAGGCGAGGAAGATGCAGATCTGATTAACGCAGGCAAGCAGACCGTTACAGAATTACCGACGACGAGTTATTTCTCCAATGCAGACAGCTTTGCGATGATCCGCGGCGGACACATCAACCTCTCCATTCTTGGCGCCATGCAGGTTGCAGAAAATGCCGATCTTGCCAACTGGATGATCCCCGGCAAGATGGTCAAGGGTATGGGGGGCGCCATGGATCTTGTCGCTGGCGTCAAGAAAGTGATCGTCGTTATGGAGCATACGGCCAAGGGAACACCGAAGCTGCTTAAAACCTGTAATCTGCCCTTGACCGGGCAAGGTGTCGTCGACATGGTTATTACAGATATGGCTGTCTTCACGTTTGACAAACAAGGCGAAGAGACCACCATGAAGCTGATTGAATTGGCGGATGGTGTCACTCTGGAAGACGTGGAGGCAGCGACAGAGGCTGAATTTGTCGTCGCTTTATAGATGATGAGTTCGTCTAGCTTCACGGAAACGACCCATCGGAGACGATGGGCTTTTTCTTGCCGGTCACGGCTTCCTGCAGAACGATATAAAGATTGAGTCTTCGGCCTTATCTTGTGGGACCAGAGCGGGTTTCTGCAGCAGTCTGTGCTAAAATCTCTTTCTCCTTTTCACGGGCCTGCGCCGCGCTGACCCTTGATTCCCTGATGGCAATATAAATGGACGAGGCAAAAATGACGGCGGCACCGACATATGTCAGAAAGTCTGGTTCCTGCATGAAGAAAATAAATCCGATCAGTGCAGAAAAAATAAGGCGGAAGAAATCGAACGGCATAACCACGGACGCATCCGCGAGTGAGTAGGCTTTGGTAAATGCCAGATGCCCTATTGTTGCCAGGAAGCCAATGAACAGGATGATCAGTAGTTGTTCCACTGTCGGTGTCTCCCAGACGAAAAGCGCTGGAATAAGCGACATTGGCAAGATCAGAAGCTGGTTCAATGCAACCATTGCCGTCGTGCTCTCTGTTCGGGACAAGAGTTTTACCATGATCATTGAAGACGCCATGGTAATTGCGGAAAAAACCGCAGAATAGGCGCCAATACTGAGCTCCGTAAATCCGGGCCGCAATATAATCATCGCGCCGAGGAAGCCGACAACCATGGCCGTTCCACGGCGAATACCCACAATCTCTTTGAGGAAAATAATTGCCAGAATGGTGCCAAAGATAGGCGCAGTAAAATTCAGCGCCACGGCATCCGCGAGCGGCAAGACACTCACCGCATAGAACCAGCTCAGCATGGAGGCGAACCCAAATAGGCTGCGCAGACCAAATGCACCCATACGTTCCGTCTTGAGCGCGCCAAATCCAACCCGCGCAAACCACGGCAGAAAAAACATCAACCCGGCAACATTACGCAAAAACACGACTTGAAAAATCGGCATTCCGGTATCTGCCACATACCGAATTTCACCTGCCATAACCGACAGCACAAAACAGGCAAAGAGCATCAGGCCTACGGCCCTAAGCACTGGCGATTTTTGCAGTATGGTTTTGAACGGGAGTCGAAAAGCGGCCATTCTAATCAGAATAAATAGTTGGCCAATAAAGGCAAAGACTAATTCTGCAATACAGCCCTGCGTTCAAAATTTCAGCCAAAGTAGATTAAGTCCATACAGAAATTTATAAGTTGGGGCAAACTGGGCGCGAAATACAGGCCAATCCATGGAAAGGTCATTTTGAATATCGCGAAGGCTTTTTACGCCATTTATTTTTTGCACAAATTCGCCAGCCCTGTCCGGAACCGGAATAGAAACAGGCTCCTGATCAAAACGTGCCGTCAAGTAAGAATGAGCCGTCAGCGTACGGGCCAGTGCGTCCTGATTTCCGTCTTTCAGGAACGGAATCATTTCGGGTTCAAATTTTGCCAAACCCGGCGTACTGCCATCAGCTTTACGAACGTAGAAACTATGGGTCTTCATATTTCCGGCAAGGTTTTCGGCAAGCGCGGCCTGCGCGCCGGTTTCCAGCTTTCGCGCTTTCTTTCGCAAATCCTGATCTTTTAGGTACAGTGTCGGATCGTAACGTATCGGCATAATAAAACTGACAAGTTCCAAACCCGACGTTGCCAGCAGGTTCAGGATTTCCGGCACCAGATAACTCCGGTCCCGAGGATGCAACAGTAAATCGTAAAGTGCCGCGTCTTCCCCCAATTTGTGATCTCCGACAGCGGCGTTCTTATTCAGCCAGTTGCTCGGTGGGAGATCATTCAGGAGGCTTTTCGCATATTTGATCTGATTACTGACAGAATCCCCGGCGGTCAGGCTTTTAAGAGCATTCTGCACATGATAAACGCCCGTCCTGCCGAGGGTAGCATATAACAGCAACCCCATCCCGCCGTCATCAGCGAGGCATTCATTAAGCGCCGCAAGACCTGCTTCCGGCTCTTCAAGGTGGTGCAGGACACCGCAGCAGTCGATATAGTCGAAAAGTGGCAAGTCCATTTTCGGCAAGTCAAGGAGAGAGCCCGTCAGGAATGTAATGTTCTTGAGGCCTCGTGCCTTTGCTCGCGCTTCAGCTATTTTCCGGCTTGCCGCAGACAGATCAAGATATGTGACTTTACCCGCCTCTCCCCGATTAGCGAGATGCTGCGCCAGCATGATCGCGGCATCCCCAGTCCCGCCTCCGGCAACGAGCGCGTGAAAGGGCTTTGTAAAATCACGTCTGCCGGTGAAAAGAAAGTGATTGACTTCGTCCAGATGGCTCGGGCTGCCTTCGATCAGGCGTTTTGCCTCATCTTTCGGATCGCGGGGCGGATAGGGAAGCACTTCATACTGACGTTTGACGGCCTGGTCGCGCTTCCCCCTTCCTTTAGACACCAATACTATTCCTTGACGGTAATGATAATCTTGCCCGTTGATTTACGCGAGAGCAGCGCCTTCATTGCGTCCGCCCCCTGTTCAAGTGGAAAATGCATGGAGACATGCGGCTTGATCTTGCCTTCTTCCACCATATCCAGCATTGCCTGGAAATTAGCCCGGTTCTTTTCAGGCGTCCGCCGGGCAAAATCACCCCAGAACACACCGATGACCGAGCAGCCTTTCAGAAGCACCAGATTGGTCTTGAGCTCCGCAATCCGGCCGGACGCAAATCCGATAACCAGCAGGCGTCCATCCCAGTTTATGCACCGCATGGACTGATCAAACGCATCTCCCCCAACCGGATCATAGATGACGTCGGCGCCTTTTCCATCGGTAAGTTCCTTAACCCGGTCGCGAATGCTCTCTTTCGAGTAATTGATGACATGCTCCGCGCCATACTGCTTGACGATATCAATTTTTTCGTCGGATCCGACAGTTCCAATGACAGTCGCCCCCAGCGCCTTGCCAAGCTCGACCGCGTTGAGGCCGACACCGCCCGCAGCGCCGTGAACCAGCAACACTTCGCCCGGCTTCAGATTGCCGCGGTCAACCAGCGCATGATAGGTCGTACCGTAGGTGACGGGAAAACCCGCTGCCTGATCAAAAGGCATATTATCCGGGATTTTATAGGTGCTGTCTTCCGGCGCCAGAACATATTCCGCAAAACCACCGACACCATGGTTAGCCATGACACGGTCACCGACGGCAACATTGGTAACCCCCTTGCCAATTGCAGTTACGACGCCCGAAGACTCCATTCCCGGTGAAAAGGGAAAAGGCGGCTTGAACTGGTATTTCCCGGCGATCATCAGTGTATCGGGGAAGTTGAGCCCCACCGAATGCACCTCGATCTTGACCATACCCTCTTTAACTTCAGGTTCAGCTATATCCTCCATAACGAGAATATCCGGATCACCAAATTCCTTACAAACAAGTGCTTTCATGATTCTTCCCACATGTCATTTTTATTTTTGCAATGCACAAACTTACAACTGACGGGAAGCTAAGGTCAATCGAAGAGACAGCTCAATTATTCAAAACCACGTTGATGTCTCCAATCGCCATGTCATTCCTGTTCCGCAGGACCGGGCGTATATAGGGATCGACAGCCTGATGTATCGCGTCATCGAGAACGCCCAGATCCTCCAGTATCGCGCCAAGCGCCGCCTCCGCGGCGCGGGTTGTCCCATCAAGTGCCTTGATGGCAATGCCGATGCCTGCCTCGGGAAGTGCCGCGAGGTAAACCGCCTCTGCGCCGAATTTGGCGATTATCCTGCCCTTGGCCGCACCATCCAATGCCGTGCAGAGCCGATCGGATCCCGCAATCATTTCCGGATATTTTACGATGGCCTGCTGCAATCGCCGACATGCCGACGCACGATCCGCAGACATTTTAGAAGGATCAGCAAATCGGGCAAAAGCCAACGCCGCACTCTGCAAAGGAATGCCGATGGTCGGAATGGAACAACCATCAATACCAACAGGGGCGTCGCTGAGATCCAGATCCGTAAATTCCTCCAGCACCGCCACGATCCGCTTCTGAACCGGATGGTCGCGATTGATATATCCTTTCAACGGCTCCTTCAGATGTAATGCCGTTGATAAAAAGCCCGAATGCTTACCCGAACAGTTGTTATGGGCGGCCGTTGGTTCCTGCCCGGCGGCGGCAAGTGCCCGGGCAGCCGGATCATAGGTCGGCCATTGACGACCGCATTCGAGATCCGAGATATCAAGGCCGATACGACCTAGCCAGCCTTTAACGGCCTCTACATGGATTGGCTCGCCGGTATGGGAGGCGCAGGCGAGCGAAAGTTCCTTCTCGCTTACATTCAGGGCATCCGCCGCACCGCTTTCAATCAAGGGCAATGCCTGTAACGGCTTGATCGCGGAACGCAAATAAACCGGGCTGTCTACCTGGCCCCAGCTTTTTATCAGTTTCCCGCTGGAATCTGAAATAGCGGCGACAACCTGGTGTCGGCTTTCCACCATGTCACCACGGGACACATTTACCGTAAAAGGAGGTCTTGCGAATTTCTCGGAGGAATGCTTAATCATTTCATTCAGTCACATCGTGTTTTTGGGGAAATGACTTTTTAACAGGAAACAACCGAGGAGAATAGGAAGTTATGGGAATTTCCCGAGGATATTTTGGTATAGGCGTTGAAGGGATCAGCAAGCCGATGAACGCGGGTAACCTGTTTCGGACAGCCCATGCTTTCGGTGCAAGTTTCGTTTTCACCATCGGCGCAGACTATTCTGTCCGCAAAGCCCGCTCTGACACGTCCGTCGCTCCCAAAAACATCCCCTGGTATGATTACGAGAACCTCACTGAGATGCAGCTTCCCAAGGGATGCAAGGTAGTTGGAGTCGAATTGCTGGATGAAGCAACGGAACTGCCCAGCTTTTTTCATCCCGTTAGCGCCGCCTATGTCCTCGGCCGGGAACACGGCTCACTCTCTCCCGCGATGCAGGAAAAATGCGATTATTTCATCAAAATTCCGACAAATTTCTGTCTCAATGTTGCAACTGCTGGCGCAATTGTTATGTATGACAGAATTGTCACCCATGGACGGTTCGCCCAGCGACCAACCAGTGAGCTTGGCAAGCCCGAGCCTTTGAAAGCACACGTCCAGGGGGCACCCATCAAGCGGCGTGTAACCGAGTAACACGACGCAAACAGCAAGGCAGGGTTTGTTGATGATCGAGTATAAAGAAAATTTGAAGGCCGCAACTCTGGAAAAAATGGTTGCGGACCGGTATTCTCTCCTCATGCGCAGATTAACAAATACAATGTTCCTGATGGCGCTCAGCCTGATCTTCATGATTGGTACGGCGAGCGCGCAACAAACAGACCCCCGTGCACTCGGTACCTTCAATGACTGGCTCGCCTATAGCTGGAGCGAGAATGGTAACAAGGTCTGCTATATGCTGTCGCGTCCTTTGAAATCTACTCCGCAAGGGGTTAATCGCGGCGATATATATGTCATGGTCACCTATCGCCCAAAATCCAAATCCGCAGAAGAAGTCAGCCATGTTGCCGGCTATCCGTATAAGGATAAATCGACGGTCGATGCCTTGATTGGCAATAACAAATTCGTCCTTGCAACGAACAACGAAGTTGCCTGGGTTCCCGAAGGTGGCAGTGATGAGAAACTGATTGGCGCCATGCGTGCAGGATCGAAGATGATTATCAAAGGAACCTCCAGCCGCGGAACGCTTACCGTAGACACCTATTCCCTTCAGGGATTTACTGCGGCCTACCAACAGGTTAGAAAAAGCTGTACTTGACCGGCCCGACAAGAGTATAAGCCGCCTTTTAAATAAGTTTGGACGCTATGGCCCATTTGATTCCAGATGTAAATGCCGTTGACCGGCATTCTGAATTATTCGCCATCCGTATGAGCCTGATCGGGCTTGACCGGAGCGAAATGGCCGCTGCGCTCGTCGCCGAAGGCATAGACGAGAAGGCCGCGAAAATGCGCGCGCGCCAGCTTTTCCACTGGCTGTATTATCGCGGCGCCAGCAATTTCGATGAGATGACCTCCATCTCTAAGGAGATGCGTGCCTGGCTTCCTGAAAAATTTACGGCGGACCGCCCGGAGATCACCTCTCTTCTTGAATCGACCGACGGTACCCGGAAATGGCTGGTGAAATTCCCCGACGGTCAGGAAGTGGAATCGGTCCATATCCCCGAAGAGGATCGTGGCGCCCTCTGCGTGTCGAGTCAGGTCGGCTGCACCCTCACCTGCAGTTTCTGCCATACTGGCACGATGACACTCGTACGAAATCTGACAGCGGGCGAGATCATCTCGCAGATGCTGGTCGCCCGGGATACAATCAATGAATGGCCGAGCCCCAAAGGCGAACGCATGATTTCAAATATCGTCATGATGGGCATGGGGGAACCGCTCCTAAATTATGATAATGTCGCCAAGGCGCTGAAAATCATCATGGACGGAGAAGGGATTTCTCTCTCAAAACGCAGGATTACCCTGTCAACGTCCGGGGTGGTTCCGAAGATTCATCAATGCGGAGAGGAGCTTGGAGTTAATCTCGCCATATCACTTCATGCCGTGACGGATGATATCCGCGACATTCTGGTTCCGATCAACAAACGTTATCCGATCAAGGAACTTCTGCAAGCCTGCAAGGAATATCCCGGCAGCAACAATGCCCGGCGGATCACTTTTGAGTATGTCATGCTGGATGGTATCAATGACAGTCCAGCCGATGCGCGTGAACTTGTCAGATTGCTGAAGGATATCCCGGCCAAGGTCAATCTGATCCCCTTCAACCCCTGGCCCGGCACTCAGTATCAATGCTCCAGCAATAACGCAATGCATCGCTTTGCGAAGATCGTCAATGACGCAGGCTACTCTTCTCCCATTCGTGTCCCCCGCGGCCGCGATATCATGGCCGCCTGCGGTCAACTCAAGTCCGAGAGCAAGAAAGTTTCGGCGTCACAGATCAAGAAAAACGAAGCTTCCGCTGCTTTATAATTCAAGTTGCATTGTGATACTTGTCGGGCGATCATAACCCTTGTGGGCGGTGGTGCCGGTTTGACGGAAACCATGGCGTCTAAAGAACTCATGCACCTCTGTCAGTTCGACACGGGACTGAAGCTCGATTATTTTCCTGTTCCGGGATTTCGTGACTGTTTTGGCAAACTCAACGAGCAGCCCTCCAACGCCGGATTTCTGTGTTTGAGGATCAATAGCGAGTTTACCAAGATAGATTTTTCCATCCATATCTTTGAGAAAGCAGCAACCGACTAGCCGGCTGCCTTCCCAAGCGAGAAGAAGGGTCTCCTCCCTCGCTTTGTCGATGATCGTCTTTGTATTTAGCAGGCGAAGAGAGGACGGCGGATCAATGCGCGCCTCCATATAGGCGAAAGCATCTTGCAGCAGGCTCAGCAGCGCCTGCCAGTCTTCAAACTCTTCATCCGCCATAACAATGTCGACCATCTAAATATTCCGGGAGGAGGTTACATATTCCTTGAAAAGATAAGCACACATCCCGATGACCAGTCCCCAAAAAGGAGCGCCGACGGACAGAAGTGTCATGCCCGATGCCGTCACGGCAAAAGTCAGGATGGCGGCATCTCGTTCCGACTCAGTCTTAAGCGCGCTTTCAAGACTGTTGGCGATGGTTGACAACAGAGCAAGCCCGGCAATCGCCATGACGAGTGGAGCAGGAAACGCAATAAACAGAGCCGTAATCGCAGCGCCAAAAAGCCCGGCAAGGGCATAGAAAAAGGATGCCCAAAGCACCGTCGGATAACGTTTCGCAGGATCGGGATGGACATCCGGGCTCATACACAGGGCCGCCGTGATCGCGGCCAGATTAAAGGCAAAACCGCCAAATGGTGCCAGCAAAATTCCGGTAAAGCCGGACCAGCCGATCAGCGGAGACGCCGGAGCAGTATATCCATGGGCACGTAGCGCGGCAATTCCCGGCACATTCTGGGAGGCCATGGTCACGACAAAAAGCGGAATGCCGACACCGATCAATGTGGGAATGTCAAAACTTGGCATAACAAAAACCGGCCAGGTAAGCATAAAATCGGCCTCAATCGATGAAATCTGGCCGCCAGAAAAGGCAATGACAACACCGGTCAGCAGGGTGAGCGGGATGACGTAACGGGGCATAAACTGCTTGGCAACGAGAAAAACAACCACCATGGCGCCAACCATCACCACATCTGCTTCAAGAGCGACAAAGGCATCCAGACCAAAGCGCAAAAGGACTGCCGCCAGCAAGGCCGATGCGAGCGATTGGGGCACGAATGCCATGATTTTTTCAAAAAGACCGGTCACGCCGCAAAGCGTCAGAAGGACTGAGCTAAAGATAAAGGCGCCGATTGCATCCCCCATCGGGACTCCCGGCAGGCTGGTCGCGAGGAGCGCGGCTCCGGGCGTTGACCATGCAATCAGGATAGGCTGGCGATAAAAGAGAGTGAGGCCGACACTGCTGACGCCCATGCCAATCCCGACGGCCCAGAGCCAGGAACTGATCTGATCCGGCGTCGCTCCGGCGGCGTTAGCTGCCTGAAATACAATTGCCCCGGCACCGGCGTAGCCGACCAGAACGGCGACAAAGCCAGTGGCAATATAGCCAGGAGAAAAAAACCTTAGCATTTGCTCTATGCCTCTTATATTGAAATACGTTATAACGCACGTTCGTGCAATAACTAGCAGATGTGCGCTATAACGCTCAAGCAAAATCGGATCCTTTATGCAGAATCTGAAGGAACATCTTTCCAACACCCTTAAATCCCTGCGCAAGGAGCGTAGCTGGAGTCTGGATACTGCCGCTGCGCAGACGGGGGTGAGCAAAGCCATGCTCGGCCAGATAGAGCGAGGCGAATCGAGCCCGACAACGGCTGTCCTCTGGAAGCTGGCAACAGGTTTTAAGGTGTCCGTCTCCTCCCTGATGGAGCCTCTGCCGGAGATCGCACTGGATACAGTCATCCGGGATGCGGAAGTCATTCGTAATATTCCAGGCGACAAGGGCATGGCCGTCGCACCACTTTTCCCTTTCGAGCCGCGTTTCGGGTTTGATCTTATGGAACTGACATTCCTGCCGGGTTATGAGCGTATTTCGGAGCCGCATGAGCCGGGCGTTATCGAACATATCACTGTCATGTCCGGAAAGATGGAAGTACTGACCGATGATTTCTGGCATCCAATTGAAAAAGGCCAGACAATTCGCTTTCGCGGAGATCGGCCCCATGGCTATCGGAACCGCGGCGGTGAAAAGGCCGTCACGTTGTCGGTGATCCACTATCCGCATCGCGCCTGAATGTGGCCGGAAACTCCCCTTGCGAAGCTGTCGCTTTTCCCCTAGTTTGCGCGCTGAAAAATTGACCATATAACAGATTCCCTACCGAGGTTCCCTGTCATGTCCCAAGAAATCAAAAAAGTCGTTCTCGCCTATTCCGGCGGTCTCGATACTTCCGTCATCCTGAAATGGCTTCAGACGACCTATAATTGCGAAGTGGTAACTTTTACCGCCGATCTGGGACAGGGAGAAGAGCTGGAACCGGCGCGCGCCAAGGCGGAAATGCTGGGCATCAAGGAAATCTATATCGATGATCTGCGGGAAGAATTCGTCCGTGACTTCGTTTTCCCGATGTTCCGGGCCAATGCGGTCTATGAGGGCCAGTATCTCTTGGGCACATCCATTGCGCGACCGCTGATTTCAAAACGGCAGATCGAGATTGCAAAGGAAGTCGGAGCCGATGCGGTCGCACATGGCGCGACGGGCAAAGGAAACGACCAGGTTCGCTTCGAGCTTGGCTACTATGCACTGGATCCGGATATCAAGGTGATTGCACCCTGGCGGGAATGGGATCTTAATTCCCGGACCAAGCTGATCGACTTTGCGGAGAAGAACCAGATTCCGATTCCGAAGGATAAGCGCGGCGAAGCCCCCTTCTCTGTCGATGCCAACCTGCTGCATATTTCTGCTGAAGGAAAGGCGCTGGAGGATCCCTGGGAAGAGGCCGGTGAATATGTCTATTCACGGACCGTTGCGCCAGAGGATGCCCCTGACACACCGACCTACATCGAAATCGACTACGAAAAGGGCGACCCTGTTGCCATTAATGGACAAAAAATGTCTCCTGCGGAATTGCTGACGGCACTGAACAAATATGCAGGCGACAATGGTATCGGACGCCTCGACCTGGTTGAAGGGCGGTTCGTCGGCATGAAATCCCGCGGTATTTATGAAACGCCTGGCGGCACGATCATGCTTGAGGCCCATCGGGGGATCGAGCAGATTACACTCGATCGCGGGGCAATGCATCTCAAAGACGATATCATGCCCCGGTATGCAGAGTTGATCTACAACGGTCTCTGGTTCTCGCCGGAACGCGAAATGCTTCAGGCCCTGATTGACAAGAGCCAGGAGAAGGTGACCGGAACGGTGCGCCTCAAGCTCTATAAAGGACGGGCAAGCGTTGTCGGACGGAAGAGCCCTTATTCGCTCTATTCCATGGAGCATGTGACCTTTGAGGAAGACACGGTTTACGACCAGCGGGACGCAGAAGGCTTTATCAAGCTGAATGCACTCCGTCTGCGGCTGCTTCACCGGCAGAAATCCTGATTATTCCCTGTCGTAGGGGTCGGCTCCCGGTTCCTCGGCATCTGCTTCAAAATCAGGGACTTCCTCCACATAGGGGATGTAACGATCCTTGATAAAGAGGACGGCGGAAAAAACTCCGCCGCCGATTGCCCCTAGCGTCATCAGAACCGGCGCGGAAGGGATCCATTGCAGGTTCCAGCCAACATCAAGCGTGTTCAACAGAAACAGCAGCGCCGCCGCCGGCAGAACGACGAATATGATGCTGAAAACAATACCCACAAGCGCGCCAATGGCGACAAACTTGAGAAATTTTTCGCTTGTCTGACGGCTGTATCTCAATGGCGGCGCTTCAGACCTCCGGCTCCTCAACACCGGCCTGTCGACAGGCGGCAGTCACCGTATTGGCAAGCAGGCAGGCAATTGTCATCGGCCCGACACCTCCCGGAACCGGCGTGATCGCACCTGCGACCTCTACTGCTTCCTCATAGCAAACATCACCGACAAGCCGCGTTTTGCCATCTTCCTTGGGTATGCGGTTAATGCCGACGTCAATGACCGTGGCACCCGGCTTGATCCAGTCACCCCGTATCATTTCTGGGCGCCCAACGGCCGCCACCAGAATATCCGCCCGTCGGCACACGTCGGGCAAATCCTTGGTTCGGGAATGGGCAATCGTCACTGTGCAGCTCTCTGCGAGCAGCAAGCTGGCCATAGGTTTGCCGACAATATTCGACCGTCCGACAACAACCGCATTCAGTCCCGAAAGATTACCCAGCGTATCCTTCAGCATCATTATGCAGCCAAGTGGCGTGCAGGGCACCATCGCAGGCAGCCCCACAGCCTGCCGCCCCGTATTGATCACATGAAAGCCATCCACATCCTTCATGGGATCGATCGCATCCAGCACCGCCATTTCATCAACCTGTTTGGGAAGCGGAAGCTGGACCAAAATGCCATGGATTGTCGGATCAGCATTAAGCCGGTGGACAACGTCGAGAACCTCAGCCTCAGTGGCCGTGTCTTCAAGGCGGATTTCCTCGGACTTCATCCCGGCTTCCTGCGTTGCCTTGCCCTTATTGCGGACGTAGACCTGACTTGCCGGATCCTCGCCAACCAGCACGACCGCAAGGCCCGGCGTCAATCCATGCTGACGTTTCAGGATCTCCACCTGTTTTCCCGCCTTTTCCCGCACCCGGGCCGAAAAGGCCTTGCCGTCAATTACTGTCGCTGTCATTTCTATATCCCCTCGCCTGCGGCATTTCCGGTCACTTGCTTTCAAGCCATTTTTTCATCTCAGCTTCAACCGCAACAGGATCACCCTTGATGAGTAACGTCTTATTGCGATCAAGCTTGCCGGAGATAATTTCAAAAACGCCCTTGCCGCGCTTTGTTGATTTCGACATTAATTTGACCAATGCGCTGTTGGCTTTCCCATTTTCCGGAATTGCGGTAACTTTTACTTTCAGGCGCGGGCGGCCCTCACCATCAACAATAATTCCTTCAATGCGGTTATACGCCGCATTGGGAGTAAGTCTGACATCAAGCAGAACACCTTCATCACCTCGCCTCAACGGCATTCTCACATCGAAAGCGGCATATATTCAAACAGCAGATTCCTGAGGAAAATCAATAGCAGAATCAGAATAACCGGCGACACATCCAGCCCGCCCATCGTCGGGACCACCCGCCGAATGGGTCTCAGCGGTGGCTCGGTAATTCTGTAGAGGAAGTTCCCGACCGTTGAGACAAACTGGTTGTTCGTATTAATCACGTTGAACGCCACCAGCCAGCTCAGAATGGCATTTGCGATCAGTAACCAGATAAAAATAGTGATAATCGTGCTGATCAGAAGGAGTAAGGATGTCATGTATATACCTGCTCGATTTAACCCAACCTACATTTAGGCTGTACGCCCGTAAAAGGCAACCATTCTACGGGCGAAGAAATTGAAAAGCGGCGTTTATTGTCAGTGTTTCAATGCGGCGGTCGTCGACTGATTTACAACCTGGGTCAAAAGGGCTTTGACAAAATCCGCCTGGGTCATGCCATCACTTCCGCCCATATCACTCATCCTGATATCTGGCAATGTCGTCGAATATGTCGTTGTGAGAGGATATATTTTCCCCGACAACTTGCCGCCAGTGATGGTCAGGCTATCCACACGAAGTTTATCGCTCTTATCGCCGGAACTGTCCGCCGTCGCAGCGTAAGCCGCCGCCGCGGCGAGAATGATTGCGAGGTTGGAACTGGTAGCACTGGTTTCTAGATCAACGGCCGGATTTGTAATGTCAATCGATTTGATATGGAGCGGGCCCCATAAAATGCTCCAGGGGGTAATCCGGATTTCGGCTTTATCGACAACAAAGCTTGTCTTTGAACTGCCAATGCTGGAGTTCGGGACCGTCAATCCCGTAATGCTTCCCCGGCCGGTGAGAATATTCACATCAAAAGCGTCGAGAGTTACTTTTTCACCAGTGGCATAGCTGCCGACTGTCACAATCGCATCCTTGGCGGTGGAGTTAACATGTTTCTCAGCCGCATACACACCGGCGACAATTGCCACAATAACGACGATAGTGATGCCGCCGTTGATAAACAGGGATTTTAAATGCATGAAGATTTCTCCGGTTCCTGCAGGTTGAAGCACAAGAACCGGATATAATCTATAATTGCTTTAATTCAATGTTAAATACACTTTAAAAGTGCATATTCTATGTATAACGTCCTATTTGAACTCCGGCTCCTCCCACCAGGGATAAAACTCCGGCATGTCGGTTGACGGCCGCATGGAGAATTTCGCAGGACGCTTTTCCAGGAAAGAGGTGACGCCTTCGGCAACATCCGGGCTTTGTCCCATCATGGAAATACCGCGGCTGTCCACCTTATGGGCTTCCATCGGATGATCTGCACCCAGCATCCGCCACATCATCTGCCGACAGAGCGCCACCGAAACGGGCGCGGAATCGGCAATGAGTTCATTTGCAAGGCTCCGGGCCGCCGGGATCAGTTCATCATGCGGATAGACGGCTTTGACCAGACCGCCTTCCTTCGCCTCATCTGCCGGGAATATCCGTCCAGAATAAACCCATTCAGCCGCCTGGGATATTCCGACCAGTCGCGGTAGAAACCAGCTGCTGCAGGCTTCCATCACGATTCCCCGCCGGGAAAAGACAAAGCCCATCCGCGCCTTGTCAGAAGCAAGACGGATATCCATCGGCAGGGTCATTGTTGCGCCGATGCCAACCGCCGGACCATTGATCGCACCAATGATCGGCTTTTTTGACTGATACATCCGTAAGGTGACGCGCCCGCCCCCATCGCGGTGAACCTCACCCTCTTTCTGAAGACCGCGTGCCTTGTAGTTAAATGTATCCTTGCCTGCCCCAAGATCCGCACCGGCACAAAATGCCCGTCCCGCGCCCGTCATGATAATGGCCCGAACATTATCGTCCTCATCCGCCTTGTCGAATGCATCTATAAGCTCGTCACGCATTGTCGCCGTAAAAGCATTCAGATTGTCGGGGCGGTTGAGAGTGATCGTCAGAATCTGGTCTTCAACGTCATACAGGATATGTTCATAGGACACGGGATTACCTCCGGCTTCTTGATTATTATGGGGTTGATACCGTCTTGTCATGACAAGATGATTTAAAGAATTTATGCTAGCAAGGAACGGTCCGATAAGGCCAGAGAATTCTCAAAGGATACATCAAATGCCCCAAAATGCGAAACAAGCGATAAGAGGCTATCACGCCCATGTTTATTATAATCCGGGGAACAAAGACGTTGCCGCAGTAGTCCGCGAGCAGCTGGATGAACATTTCGACGTAATCCTGGGGCGCTGGCATGACAATGCTGTTGGCCCTCATCCGATTTCCATGTATCAGGTAATATTCTCTACCGAAGATTTTTCTGAAATAGTCCCTTGGCTGATGCTCAATCGTCAGGGACTGGATATACTGATCCATCCGGAAACCGGCGATGATCTTGCCGACCATCGCGATAATGCCTTATGGCTTGGTGAGAAACTCGAGCTTAATCTTGGAATGTTTGAGCGGACCTAGAGACCTTAGCTGTTGTCCTTGTTCTGATAGGCCATATTGCAATGTTTGAGGCAATAAGGCTTGCTGGGAACGGCTTCATCCCCGCAGAAATGGAAATTGTCTTCCCCCGGATGCCCGATCGGCCATTGGCAGGCCCGATGCGCCGGGATAACTTTCTTTTTCGGTTTGGCAACAGTAGGTGTTGATTTCGCAGAGAGTCCAAGGCGATTTGCCTTGCCGATAACGGCATTGCGGGTAACGTCCCCAAGCGCCTCGGCAATTTCCGCGGCTGTTTTTCCCGAGCCCCAGAGCTTTTTCAGCTTTTCAATACGTTCGTCAGTCCAACTCATACCCAGATCTCTTGTTGCAGTTGCCTTGTATACACCGGCTGGCAATAGGATATGCTAAAATCCGTCCGCCGCCAAAGACCTTGATATATCCTTCGGCGACGGCAGAGTCTATAGATATCCTTTAGCCGTCTCTACTGAGCGTAAGAGATACGCCAAACCGTTTGGCTGACCGCATCGGCGACGAGCAGCGAACCATCCGCAGCCACAGCAAGCCCGACGGGCCGCCCCCATACTTTTGCGGCGCCTGGCTCCTCTGCTTCAATGCGAAAGCCGGTCGCGAAATTCTGATACGACCCTGTCGGGCGCCCATTCTCGAACGGAACCCGGACAATTTTGTAGCCTGTGGGTTTCGATGCGTTCCATGATCCTTGAAAAGCAACAAAAGCATCATTCACATATTCATCCGGAAAGGAGCCTCCGCGATAAAATGTAAGACCGAGGGGAGCGGAATGTGACTGGAACAGCACATCAGGCAGGATCGATTTCTCCACCATTTCTGGCGCTTCCTCTGCATAATCAGGATCGGGGAAAGTCCCTGTATAGGCATAAGGCCAGCCATAAAAACCGCCTTGCTTAACCTCTGTCAGATAGTCCGGCACCAATCCGTCACCATATCCATCCCGCTCATTCACGACGGTGTAAAGTGCCCCGGTTTGCGGGTTGAAATCCATCCCAACAGGATTCCTGAGGCCTGTCGCCACCGTCTCCATTCTGTTGTCATCGAGATAGTATTTCTGGATGCTGGCCCTTGGAAGCGGTTCAATCCCAACATTTGAAGCGCTGCCGACGGCGATATACAAAGCATTATCCTTCGCATCATAGAGAAGGATACGGGTCCAATGTCCGCCACCATCGCCAAGAGATCCCGGCTCAGTGACCTCTTCGATTGGTCCGCTTACTTCCAGATCACCAACCTTGAACGGGACCCGTCGAAGCTGAGTTTCCTCACCGATATAAAGCCAGTCCCCAATAATCGCCATGCCATGAGGGGTGTCAAGGTCGCTGACAAGAACGCTTGCCATTTCTGCATCTCCGTCCCTGTCTGCATCACGCAGGAGCGTAATCTTGCCGCCGCGCGGCTCCGCCAACAGAACGTCCCCATTTTCGAGACTGTAGAGCCATCGCGCATGCGTCAGGTCTTTGCGAAAAGCGTTGACCTTGAAGCCCGGAGGAACGTTCAGCTCGCCCTCTTTGTTGCTGCTTACCCGACGAGGACTCAACGCCTCTACCGGTGTTTCGTATGGTTTGGGAAGATCCTCGGCCCGGATCGTGATCGTCGCACCGACTTCATCGCTATCCTCCGCATGAACGACAGCAAATGGCATGACGGCCAATATTATGAGGATCATGACCGATAGATCTTTTATGCGCGCAGCTATTTGTTTCATATCTTCCCTTCGGTAACAGATTACCAACTATTTTCCCATATTATCTGGATATGGTCTTGTCACCGCCCGAAGGAAAGTTAAACTAGGTGGCAGGCCGGTTTAATGCATAAATCAGGAAGCCCGTATCTCAAGAATGCCACAAAAAGTCCTCCTTGTTCTCCATCAGGCCACGTCCGATCCCGGTCGTGTCGGTGAAGCCATCAGAACACGCGGTTTCGAGTTGGACATGCGAATTCCCGCCATCGGTGATCCCTTACCGAAGACGATGGATGAACATGACGCAGCCGTTATCTTTGGTGGGCCGATGAGTGCGAATGATGATCACGAAGCCTTTATTCGTGACGAGACCAAACTGATCGATGTCATCCTGAAAAGTGAAACACCCTACCTCGGCATCTGTCTTGGCGCCCAGATCATGGCCCGCGCCCTGGGTGCGCGCGTCGCAGAACATGAAGACGGCTTTCGTGAGATCGGCTATTACCAACTCACCCCGACCGAGAATGGCAGCCCCCTCTTTCATCAGCCGATGCAGGCCTATCAATGGCATCGAGAGGGCTTTGATCTGCCACAAGGTGCAACTCTGCTCGCAAGCGGAGACCTATTCCCGAACCAGGCTTATCAGGTCGGAAAAAATGCCTTTGGCATTCAGTTCCATCCGGAAGTCACCGAAGCGATGAACCGCCGCTGGGCAAAAAAGGCAGCCCATATGCTGTCGGATCCGGGGGCCCAGTCCGCCGAAGTACAGCTGGAAGGTCGCCGTCAATAT
The DNA here is from genome assembly GCF_963976355.1 of uncultured Sneathiella sp. Lineage (NCBI taxonomy): Bacteria > Pseudomonadati > Pseudomonadota > Alphaproteobacteria > Sneathiellales > Sneathiellaceae > Sneathiella > uncultured Sneathiella sp. The sequence goes on along the minus strand of NZ_CAXBKA010000005.1, from coordinate 230,618 downwards.
GACGAAGAGGTCAGAAACTGGCTCGATCGCTTTCTGGACCACTGGCTGCCGCCTTTAGCACAGCAACAGGCGGCCTTTGGCAGTTAGACTCTAGATCACGCGTTTGGACCGCAAATCCGCGAGCTCTTCTTCGGAATAACCAAGCCCTTTCATGATCTCGTCTGTATGCTCACCCAGCGTCGGCGCCCGTGTTTTCATTTTGGTGTCCGTTTTGGACATCTTGATCGGCAATTCCGTAAGCGGGATTTTCCTGTCGAAGCCCGGATATTCCATTTCCTTCATAAGTCCCATTGCCGCGAGATGCGGATCATCCAGCACTTCCTGTGGCGACATGACGGGACCACAGGGGAGCCGAACTTCATCCATGGCCGCAATCGCCTCTTTTGTCGTGCGTTCGGCACACCATTTCGCCATACGTTCGGAAATAATCTCATTATGATCACCGCGGCTCTGGTCTGTCTTGAAGCGCGGGTCCGTCAGCCAGTGATCCTCACCGATAAGCTTGGTCCAGCGCTCAAACAACGGCCAGCCGAGAGACTGCACCAGAACCCAGCCGTCCTTTGTCTTGAATGTGTCTCCCGGTCCAGCACCTTGTGCGCGGTTTGCCGTTCCAACCCGATTAAGCTTTAACATCGCCTGTTCCATCAGCGTGACACTTGAAATGAGTACGGACGAGCCAAACAAAGATGTATTGATGGCTTGCCCCTCACCCGTCATATCACGATGTCGCAGCGCGGCCATCGTCCCGATGGCGCCCATTAACGCTGTCGTGAAGTCGACATAAGGGCCATAGAGCTTACGGGGCTCACCTTCGCTTCCGGACATATGCATGACACCGGACATTGCCTGCCCAAGGCCGTCAAAGCCAACACGGTTTTTATAGGGCCCCTCATCCCCGAAGGCGGACCCGTGCGTGAGGATAATGTCTTCCTTGACAGCCTTCAGGCTCTCATAATCGAGACCCATCGTCTGCAGTGTTTCAATCGGCAGGTTGGCAACCACGACATCCGCGGTCTTCACCAGACGTTTGACCACTTCCCGCCCTTCGGGCTTCATCGGGTTCAGGGTCATCCCTTTTTTGTTCTGTGCCATCTGCATGATCATGCCGCCATCACCAGTCTGATCCTCTGTCAGCGGTGTGATATAGCGATCCTCACTACCGGTGAGTTTTTCAATCCGGATAACTTCCGCCCCAAAACTGGACAACACCGTCGCACAATAGGGCCCGGCAATATAACGGCCAAAATCCAGAACCCGAATTCCCGATAAGATATTCGACATTTTTCATGCTCTCCTGATCATTCTTGTTATTTTTTCCAGGAATATTCATATCCCGCTTTCCGTGCAAGAATGCCTTTGATGGAAAGCTTTGGCAATGACTTAAGCTCACAGGTTGCTGAAAACTTCGCGGACCTGTCTTCCGGCGGTTCTGAATGCCTGCGCAATTCTAGGCGGCGTGTGTTCCCCGGATCGGATAGTCATTTTCCCGGATAAAACGGATTCCGCGGAGTATCGCCCCAAGTTCCGGTCGGGAAAAGGGCGCGTTTGAAATATCAATGATTTGAATTGTCCCGTCCGGACGAAGAACAAACAGCCCTGGTTCCGGAAACAGCTGATCGGTCTCCTTCGGCGATCGGGGATCAGATATATACAAGCCGAATGTCTTCATCTGATTGACTGAGAGATCATAACCAACAGGAAAAGTCAGATTATTTTCATCGGCAACCGCTGACGCTTTCTCAATACCATCTCCTGAAACCGCAACGACATCCACTCCTGCCGCCTCAAAATCGTTTTTCAGGCCTTCAAGCTGTGCCAGATAGCGCATGCAAATCGGACAATGCTTCCCGCGATAGACGATGACGAGCTGCCATCGATCCACGTTGGAATCTGACTTACCAAGGGTAACTTCGCCCCCGGCAACAAGTGAAACAATAGTTTCAGGGAATTTCTGCCCTGCTGTCAGCTTGGTGTCTGTCATCGTCAACCCTCTTCGCTTTGGCCCAAATCCAGCTAATTTATTTTAGAATGATCATTCCAATAAATTAGGTCCTATGCCGATGAATGACAAGAGGCTTTGAGATGTCAGAGAGCGGTTGCTTTCACTCAACAACAAGCTGGGTCAACTGCCAGATCGATCGGCCGTAGTATTTCTCCTGCGCGAGTTCCTCATCCATATCATATGGATAAATTATCCAGAAAGGCGCATACACATCTTCTTCCAACCATTCACCGTCCATCTTGTAGGCAATGATCACGTCATAGTCCATCGCATCGGAAATGGGGATTTCAACCGTATAGCCATCTTTGGCCATTGCTTTCAGGATAGTTCCGTCTGCTTCCACCTTGTCCAGAATATCGCGAAGGAAAACGCCGCGAAAGCGTGTCTTGCCGGTTGTCCATGGGCTGGAGGTGACAATGACAACCGGCTTGGAAGCAGCCATATCTCCCGGACTGAAATAAATTGCCCCATGTTCAGACTTGATATTCCCTGTAATCGCAAGCTTGGTTTCTTCTGCCGCCGCGACAGAGGCGCCAATCATGATCAACAGGAACAACATGGCCCAACTCAGAGTAATCCGGTAGATTACGGTTTCACTCTTCAACGCATATGACTTTGCCAATATCCTGCTCCCATAATATATTTGAGCTGCCAAATATCCATGACAGCCAACAACACCCTGTTAGAAAATACCGCCTTCCATCAGCGCAAACAGCGATAATAATGGAGGCAATCGTTATAATCGTATATGTAGCCGATACTGAAGTTTACGTTCAAAGGTTTTTTTTATGAAGCGTACATTGTTTGTCGCCTCGAACCGACTGGGCGATGCGGTTCTAACGACGGGAGTGCTTCATTACCTCCTAGAAACAGAACCGGATATTCCAGTTACCATTGTTTGCGGCGATATTCCCAAAAGCATTTTTGAGGGTGTTCCGGGAGTCGATCGTGTCATCGGAGTGAGGAAGCGCCGTTTCAGCCTGCACTGGCCGGAGGTCGCTTTATCCCTCGGCCCCGTGATCTGGCATCGTATCGTCGACTTTCGGGGCTCTCTTCTGGGGTTTCTCCCGGCACGTCATCGCCATATATGGCGCGGTGGAAAAGATGATATCCATAAGGCACAGGCCAACGCCCGGCTTATCGGTCTTGATATGCCTCTACCCCCTCGTATTTTGCCGACGCCAGGCCAGATCAATGCATCAGGAAAATGGCTCGGTCCCATTGATCAGCGCGGAAAAATCCTGGCGCTAGCTCCAACGGCCAACTTTTATCAGAAACAATGGCATCATGAGAATTATCTAAGACTAGCGAGAGAATTAACGGCAAAGGGCGGCATCATGGAGGGTGCCCGCATTGCAGTATTTGGCGCCCCCGGCGAGGAAGCCCAGGCGATGCCGGTCGTTCATGCTTTACCGGAAGAACAGGTTATCGACCTTGTTGGCAAAACAACTCCTATGGAAGCAGCGACCATCCTTTCGCAATGTGATCTATTCGTCGGGAACGATTCCGGACTGATGCATACGGCGGTGGCCGTCGATATTCTGACCGTAGCCCTGTTCGGTATCGGCAAACCAACGGTCTACCGTCCTTGGGGCGATCGCTCCCTTTGCCTTCAAAGCTCACCGCCGGGGACGCCGATTATTCGATCTGAAGGATATTCCGATCTCAATCCAGAGGAACCGCTTCCGTTTGAATTTGTCCTTCAGGAAATCGAGGGCTTTTACGCCCGCATTACCGAAAGATAACACCTCGGATGTTCAGGATTTAACCTCGCGGAACGGCGTTACGCTAGAATCAAAAGAAAACTGGTGATTATAGAGATCCGCATAGACCCCTTCTTTTTTCAGGAGCTGGTCATGTGTACCGCTCTCGACAATCTCGCCGGCAACCACGACATTGATCACATCCGCATCGAGAATTGTTGACAGTCGATGCGCGACGACAAGCGATGTCCGCCCTTTCATAAGATGTTTGAGCGCCGCCTGAATTTTCCGCTCCGATTCTGTATCCAATGCCGATGTCGCCTCATCCAGCAACAGGATCGGAGCGTCTTTCAGCATTGCCCTGGCAATTGAGATACGTTGTTTCTGTCCGCCGGACAAACGAACGCCATGGCTTCCGACAAGAGTGTCATATCCTTTTGGCAGGGCCGACACGAAATCATGAACCGCCGCTGCTTTTGCGGCTTCGACAATCTTGGCATCACTCACATCGTCCCGCCCATATGCGATATTAGCCCTCACCGTGTCGTCAAACAGGAAAACGTCCTGACTGACCAGAGCTATTTTTTGGCGAAGCGAGGCAATCGTTACGTCCCGTATGCTTTGGCCATCGACCAGAATGTCGCCGCCATTGACATCATAAAACCGTGGAATAAGGTTCAGAATAGTCGATTTGCCGCCCCCGGACGGGCCTACCAGGGCAATCCTTTTACCGGCGCCCATTTGCAGCGAAATATCCTTCAGGACCACCTCATCCGGATGATACGCAAAGTTGACATTCCTGAACTCGACTTCGCCATTGTGAAACTCAAGTGGAGCGGCATCAGGCTTATCAACTATTTTATGTTCTATATCCATCAGTGTGAATATTCGCTGCGCCGCGGCGAGGCCTGTCTGCATTCGCGGGAATAGCTTTGCCACACTTTTAATGGGCTGATAGGCGAGCATGATGGCCGTAATGAAGGCAAAAAATGTACCGGGGGTCATCGCCCCCTCAATGACATTGCTGGCGCCATAAAAAATAACACCGGCAATCAAAAAGCCGGCAAGTGTCTCGACAATCGGCCCGCTTGACGCTTCAATACGCAGCGCCTTGAACTGTATTTTAAACCGGTCTTCGATAACATTGTCGCCTTGCTGCACCGCTTGAGTTTCTCGATCATAGGCTTTGACAACACGAATCCCTTGAAAATTTTCCTCAAGAAACGAGCTGAAATCCGCTGTTTGCGCGAGCACCTTACTTGATGCCTTGCGGGATCGCTTCCCCAATTGCCGGATTGCCAGTGCACCCGGTGGCAGGACAATCATGATAAACAACGCCATCTTCCAGTCATAATAGAACAGAGACCCAATCAGGAATATCGCTGTCAGGCTGTCCTTGGTCATCACGACCAGCGTTTGCGTCGCTACTGTTTTCAGGTAATTGGTATCAAAAACGAAGCGTGAGATCAGACTGCCTGAAGCGTTATCGTGAAACCAAGCAAGATCCGCAAAAACCAGCTTATTGAAGAGGTCTTTCTGTATGTCAGCAACAACCCTAGTCCCGATCCAATCCATAACAATCGTCTGGCCATAGGTCGCAAAACCGCGGGCCGCGAAAATGAAGACAACGGCGAGAGTAGTATAGACAACGAATTCCGGATTCTTGTCGAAAAAGACTTCATCGATAATAGGTTTCATCACGAAGGCCGTTGCCGTCGCCGTCAACGCACTTATAATCATGAAGAAAATTGCCAGAAAAAGGCGGCCTTTATAATGGGCGACGTAGTCACGCACCAGCCGATCGTAAAGGACTATCGTCGCCGATTTAGGCAGTGTTTCAAAAGCTGTTTCGCTCAATCTTTTACCCGGTTTTGCTTGTCACAATTGTTCAACTCGTACCATAGCCACTACCTATCTGACAGAAAAATCACCGTTTTCCGCGCTTAGAGAAGCCAATCACAACCGAGATACAACAGTTTCAGTTTTCATTGAAACCAATCTGAAAAGAACGTCCGGTTCATTCATTTTAGTATTGATAATGATTATCAATTTCATTATCAATACTAAAATCGAGTTTGAAAATGAAATTCACGTTCAGAAAGTTATAAGTCCATGCCTAAGTACCGATTACAATCGGCGAATCTATCCTTAATTGATAGCCATTACTGCGCCGCTTTCCTTGTACGGATTCTCCGTCGCTGCCGAAGAATCCTCCTATCCCGTGATTAGTGGAGAGCTCTCCATCGAGATTGAGGATGACTGGACATATCGATCCGATGATCCGGATGCGGAGTTTAATGATCTTTATCCAACGGTAATTCTGGGAACGAATGTTGCGTTTACGGAAACAATATCCCTCAATTTCGAGGCGACGATGGAACCGGTCGAGGACCCCACAGGCGATCGGGCATTCCAGGACCTGGGTGGATATCTGAATATCGCCACAATAAATTATGACGGCGAGGTGATCTCCGCCTATGCAGGTAAATTTACGCCTAACTTCGGGATTGCCTGGGACATTGCTCCCGGCATTTTTGGAACCAATCTCAATGAAGACTATGAACTGGCAGAGATGATTGGTGTTGGAGGCGGTTTTCATTTTGAAGCGGCAGGTGAACATACTTTAACCGCCAGCACATTTTTCCAGGACACGACCTTCCTCAGCAACTCAGTTGGCAACAAACGCGGACCGGTAAGACTGTCCGACGGCGGCCCTGGTAATACCGAGGATTTCTCCTCCTTCGCTGTGGCTCTTGACGGTGGCTTCGAAAATCTGGCCGGATTTCGCTATCATACCGGTTTCTCATCCCTCGCCTCGGGACAAGGCGGAGATGCCCGGCAGCTGGGATATGCCATTGGCGGCGAATATGCCTTTCTTGTTGGTGAAGATGTCACCATTTCACCCATGGCTGAGTTTGTCTATTTTGACAATTATGGCGGCATTGATAACGACACCGCCAAATATCTGACGACCGGTGTTGCTGTAAATTATGCAAACTGGGTGGCCTCCACAACATATCAACGCCGAGATACAAAAGCCGCTGGAGTCTCCACGGATGACTACGTCCTGGATGTCACCCTTGGATATCTCTTTGACATGGGCCTTGGTGTCGCCGCCGCATGGCGTGACGCTGAAGAAGGCGGCGTTGACTCCGAGGGACTCGGTTTTCTCGTCTCTTATGCAATCGAATTCTAAAAATGAGATATTCAATGAAAAACTTCACTCTTTTCGCAGGCATTTCCTGCGTCGCCCTTGCCTTGGCTTTCCCGGGTCAGGCATCACAAACTGATCCGGTTCGTAATATTTCAAGCTACGCCCTTGATAAGGAGGCCGCAGGATATGTTCCGGACTATGATGCCTATCCGGTTATTGCAAATTATGCTTCTCTGGTTGCTGCGACTTACGAACAAGCGTTAATAGATGCAAAAGACCTGCAGTCCGCAATACAGGTACTTCTGGATAATCCCACTAATGACACATTGAATGCGGCAAGGAACAGTTGGATCAATGCCCGGACGAGCTATCTTCAAACTGAAGCATTTCGTTTCTATGAAGGTCCGATTGATTTTGTCGATGACAAGGCCGGGACTGAAGGACCGGAAGGACGTCTCAATGCATGGCCGATGAACGAAGGTTTTATTGATTATGTGGAGGGGAACCCCGACGCCGGAATTATCAATGATCTCTCTATCGAGATAACCGCAGAAAGTATCCGCGAGTATGATCAGGTTGAAGACGAAAGTGATGTCACGACGGGATATCATGCCATCGAGTTTCTTCTATGGGGACAGGATTTAAACGGCGCCTCTGCGGGCAATCGCCCTGTATCTGACTATATCGCAGGCAGCGAGAAAACCGACCGGCGTCGGCTCTATCTCAAGACCGTCACAGAAATGCTCGTCAAAGATCTCGATGGCTTGGTCACAGCCTGGAATACCAGCTACCCTGACAGCTATGCCGCGAAGTTCAAGAGCTTCTCTGATCGCGAAGCTCTTGGCCGAATTCTCACATCACTTGCGACATTAAGCGAATTCGAACTGGCTTTAGAGCGTATTGCTACCGGCCTAGATAGCGGCGATCAGGAAGATGAGCAATCCTGCTTCTCGGACAACACCCGCAATGACATGATTTATGATCAACGCGGTATCCGAAATGTCTACTTCGGCGCTTATGGGGACGTTGCCGGCCCCGGCCTGGACAGCCTCGTTGCCCGTCTCGCACCGGATCTGAACACAAAAATGATTGCAGCGCTCAATCGGACAGATGGGGCGATGGCCAAGCTCGACCATCCCTACGATACGATTCTTGCATCTGAAGCGGATAGCCGCGCCCGGCAGGAAGCGGAAGCCGTCATTACCGCTTTACAGGCCCAATCAGACGTGATCAAAGACATCGGAAAACTGCTTGGTGTTCGGGTTGTTGTGCCGACGGGCGGGTGACGGCTAAAGCGAGGTAACTCAATGAAACCGGCGCTGTGGATTTATACAACACTGTTGTTTGCGCTCGTTTTACCAATTCACGCGGTGGAAACGCCGCGTGATGTACTTGTTCGCATCACAGATGCACCGGGCGGTGAGACAACCCAGCCCACACGCGGAAAAAACTCCTTTGCGCTTCCGGCCGCCAACATAAACCGGGATCAGCTCCGGATCTTTTTCTTTGGCAACAAACTATTTAATACAAACTGGGTGATCGCACCTGCGTCCGTAAAAACGCTGGATGGACTCGGGCCAACATTCAATCGTGTTTCCTGCTCCGGTTGCCATCTGCGCGACGGGCGCGGCCAACCGCCGGAGAAAAGGGGAGACGAGTTTTTATCCATGCTTTTCCGGCTGAGCATTCCTGGCAAAAATCAGCATGGCGGCCCCAACCCACATCCGGTTTATGGTGATCAGCTGAACGACCGCGCCAATCCGTCTATTCCGGCGGAGGGGAAAGTGATTATCGACATTCTGGAGCACCCTGGCGAATTTTCCGACGGCACACCCTATTCTCTCGCCGAACCAACATACCATTTCACTGATCTTGCCTTTGGACCGCTTGGACCCGATATCATGGTTTCCCCCCGCGTAGCGCCTGCTGTTTTCGGGCTGGGTCTGCTGGAAGCTATCCCTGAGGCCGATTTACAAGCCTTGGCCGATCCAGATGATGCGAATAACGACGGAATATCCGGTCGCCTCAATCATGTCTGGGACGAAACGGATAAATCCATCCATATTGGCCGATTTGGCTGGAAGTCTAATGCGGCAAGCCTTCGTCACCAGAACGCGGCAGCCGCGCTCGGCGATATCGGTATTACAACGAACTTTTTCCCTGAGCAAAATTGCCCTCCCGCGCAAAATGAATGTCAGGAAGTGCCGTTGGGAGAAGAGCCGGAGCTGAGTGATACATTCCTTGATAAACTGACCCTCTACACCCAGACGCTCGCCGTTCCGGCGCGCCGTGACGTGACAGATGAAAACGTTCTTGCCGGTGAAGAACTGTTTCATGAAGCGGGCTGTGCCACATGCCATGTTCCGACATTCGTTACCGGCACTCATCCCGATCTCAACCTACTATCTAACCAGAAGATTCATCCTTTCACCGACCTTCTGCTTCATGACATGGGTGATGAGTTGGCGGACGGACGCCCGGATTTCAAGGCAACCGGTCGCGAATGGCGAACCGCGCCCCTCTGGGGTATCGGGCTGGTGCAGTCAGTCAACAAGCATAGCCGATTCCTCCATGACGGCCGCGCCCGATCAATTGAAGAGGCAATCCTCTGGCATGGCGGGGAAGCAGAAAACGCGAAGGAATCTTTCCGCAACATGGAAATTTCAAAACGAATGCAGCTGCTGGCGTTTCTTAACTCGCTCTAGGGGCTGGAAGCAATTTGCAGACGGTCATGTCGCCGCACACGCATCCACAATATTCCGGCGAGCAGCAAGCCGATTGCCGATAGTACGGCCATGAAAAAGAAGCTGTAGGAGCCATCGTGCTGATGCAGCCAGCCGGCAACTATGGTGAAAATCCCGAAGAAAATGCCCATGGACAAGCTGTCATATAACCCTTGTGCCGAGGCGGCAATTGCAGCAGGCACGCGTTTGCCGATATAGGCAATGAAAGACATATACAAAAGAGCAAAAGTCAACGCGTGAAGGGTTTGCGCAAAAGCGAGCAGAATTGGTGATGTCCCGATCGCAATAAGTATCCATCGCAACATTCCCCCGGCAGCGCAGACTGCAATCAAAGGTGTCGCACCGAAACGACGGATTAACCGACCCGAAATTGCAAACATGCCGATCTCGGCAACGACACCGATGACCCAGAACAATGTAATTTCGGCGTTCGAATACCCGATGTCCGCCCAGTGAATTGCACTAAACCCGTATAGTCCGGCATGTGTGGACAGCAGCAAGGCAACAGTGACAACAAACAAAGGAAAATTTGGAAGAGAGAGCGGCTTAAAAAAAGGGGCCTTTCCGGCTTCCGGCTCTGTCCGAATTCCAGGAAGTAAAAACGAAGCGGAGAGCAGGAAGGCGGTTACCAATATCATCGCCACATAGATCGCATCCTCCCCATAGTAGTCCGCGGCGGCGCCAACAAGGACGGAAAAAATGATAAAGCTGATGGAACCCCAAAGCCGGGCTTTGCCGAAATCAACGCCAACCGTTTGCTGTGCCCTTAACGTCAGGCCGTCCGAAAGAGGAACAGTGGAAGAAAGTGCGGCCCCCGCGGCCCCCCAAATAATCGCATAGAACAGCCAACCTTCCACATAAGGCAATATGAGAAGCGCGGAAAGAACAAGAATGGCAAGAAGCGTCAGAATAGGCTTTCTGTTCCCGGTCACATCCGCAATCCATGAGGTGAGGGGAACAAAGAGCAGTTTCCCCCAATAAGCCGCCCCAAGAACAACCCCGACATACTCGATTGAGACATAATGCTCAAGCCAGCGGGGCCAAAGCGGAATGGCAATTCCGTAAACCGAGAAAAAAGCGATATAATAAAGCGACATACGAAGATGTGCGGACCGCTTTGTATACTCAGCCTCAGCCATTGCTGCAATCTCACAAGAAGGGAAATATCTTTTTAGCGGATAAGCTCGAACCCGTAAAACAGGAAATCCAGATATCTGTACCTTGCAGATTTAAAAGCACAATAAATAGGAGTATTTTGTAAATTAAAAACTCAAATAAAGAGTACATCATGCAATTTATAGAAGGATATTTCTCATATTAAGCTAACAAACGGGTGTTTCCCCCTCCCCACATCTTTAAATGCCTGATATACTATTGGAATGAGCGCACCCGAAGAAAAAGAAAAGTATGATCGTAAGGAAGAGTTATCCTCTTCCGATTTTCGTATCATCAGCTGGATCGGGATAATCAGTCAGCAGACTGATACCAAAATGCGTCAGTTGCTTGATGGCACCGATGTGCCGCCGCCGCAGTTCATGCTCCTCAACCATTTCATACATCAGCCCGAAGAAGGCAAGACCGTCTCGAAAATTGCCTGGGCGTTGCAGCAACCGCAACCAGGTATTACCAAAACGATCGCAAAAATGTTGAAAAAGGGCTTTTTGCGGACGGAGGAGAATCCTGAAGACGGTCGCTCCAAATTCCTCTATCTCACAGATAGTGGAAGAAAGGCCCATGAACAGGCGCAAGCCCTGCTCGAGACTGAAATGGCTGATATCTTCTCAGGATGGCGGGAATGGGAAAAGAAGGATTTCTTCGGCTTCCTGGATAAGCTCAAAACTTATATTGACGATAACCGTTAAACCTCGGGTTCCGGAGCCGCCTTCGGGTTCTTTTGTGCAGTCCGCATATTAATGATACCAACCCCGACAAGCGTGATCGTCCCACCGATAAGAAAACGCAGGGTGATCGGCTCTGAAAACAGCACGACACCAAAGATCACCCCGAATATAGGCGCGAGAAGTCCAAAGGGCGTCAGCACTGAAATCGGATAGCGCTGTATCAGAAAGTACCATCCACCATGAGCAATAATTGTTGTCACAATGACGACGAAAGCAAGCGCACCCGCCGCTTCCCAATCCATTGACATGACAGCATCAAATTGCCCGGTTTCGGTAGCGAAAGAAATAAGCATCAGTGGCAGGACAGATATGGCTCCGATCCAGGCCTGCATGGACATTGTGCCGACATTTTGTATCTGCCGCATCAGAATGAGGCCAACCGCCATGAATAGTCCCGCAAAGGCCACAAGCCCTACTCCTTCGAGCTGGTCAAATATGACAGGATCAAATCCGAGGAACATGACGCCGCCGAATGCCATGACGATTCCCAGAATCCTGCGCCAGCCAATCGTTTCCTTCAGGACGATAACCGCCAGAATTACGGAAAAAGGGGCAATAAGCTGGCTTGTAATGGCTACCGCCGTCACACCGCCTGCGGCATAAATTCCGAGATAAAGAAAGGTGAAGTGAAAGATACCGACCATCACGGCAATCCAGAAAATTGCCTTCATCCGCCCCTTGACGATTTTCAGGAAGGGAGACAACAAGATCGCCACAAGACCAAACCGCAGGGCGGTGAAAAAAAGGGGCGGGAAGTGGTCAAGTCCGACTTTTGATGCGACGAAGGAAAACCCCCATATGGCACTTATCACCAAGGCCATTGCGATATGTGGTAGTGACATGACGGATACTTCCAGCTTTTCTTGAGAAGCAAAGTGGGCTTATGGATAAATAACATGCACGAGCGGCGACATTGCCCTGCCGCAGGAGAACACCATATATTTCAGGTTTGGTTGCCAATTACAATTCAGAAGTTGAAAACAGCCCTTAATCGACCTATTCATCTGGACAACGATATGGAGATTTAATGGATTCTGTAACCCAGTTTGTTTTAGGGGCGAGCATATCCGGCGCGCTTCTTGGTCCGCGCATCGGCGCCAAGTCATTGCTGATTGGCGGCATTGTCGGGACGCTGCCGGATCTTGACAGCCTAATTCCCATCGATGATGCCATCGACAGCATGACGTATCATCGGGGGTTCAGCCATTCAGTTTTCATTCAGACTGCGCTTACCCCGGTCATTGCGCTGGCCATCGGTAAAATTGTTCCATCAAGCTGGGCACATAAAAAGATACTGTTCCTGACCGTATGGCTGGTGCTGATCACCCATAGTTTGCTTGACTCGCTGACAACATATGGAACGCAGATTTTCTGGCCGTTTGATTTCGGCCCGCCCGTCGCTTTTCCTTCCGTTTTTATCATTGACCCCGTATATACCCTCCTGTTGATAACCGGCGTCTTTGCTGTCTTCTTCATGCGGAAAAAATCCGGTGGATTTCGAACCAACCAGATTGTTCTCGCGCTCAGCTCCGCATACCTCCTGGCCGGGCTTGCCAGTAATCTGATCATTTCAGACCGGGTAAAGGCGGATCCGGATTTCAAGGACATGCGCATTCACGTCCAACCCACCGCCTTTAATTTGTTGGTGTGGCAAGTCACCGGCGTGTCTGATGATCGCATTGCAACCGGATTGATGAGCCTGACGAATGAATGCGGTGTCCGCCATCTCGTAACCGCTGATCGAAGAAATGCGCCGCGCGATCTCGAAGATATTCCCGCCTCGGTCAAGCGACTTGAATGGTTCACAGATGGCTTTTACACTTATGGGGAAAAAAACGGGCGTCAGACAATCTCGGACCTTAGAATGGGCTTTTATCCGAACTACGCCTTTTCCTTCAATATTGCCGAAGATAGCGACGAGGGCGTTGTCGTTATTCCGCCGGAACGCATTTCTCTCACCTATGAAGAACGGGCTGGAGACATGTTTCGCTATATGGCTGATACCCTGGATAGCTGCTAAGCAGGACAATAGAAACTTAAATCCACCAATCAATCGTAATAAAAATTACTGGCGAACTGCTTTTTCGCGGGGTAGTCTTTTTAACAACGAGCCGACCTCAATGAACAAACAATATTCTTCCGGCGGAATCATGATGCATTCAATTTATACAGCCGGGGACCTGAGCGGCATACATCAAATAATGTGCAGTCTTCACCTTGCCTGATACAGGAATAGAATCCAATCAAGCGATGCGGCCAGCGACCCTTCTGCTCCCGCATATGGCACTTCTGCTTGCCGTTATACTTCTCGGTCTCTCCTTTGTAGGCATCAGGGCCATCATGATGGATCAGGAGGCTCCCGCGTCTCTTGGTTTTTTACGCTACGGGATAGCAACGCTGGTGTTACTCCCGTTCCTGTTGCATCGTCGTTTTATCATGCCGCCGCTTCATATCGTCATTGTCATCGCGGCCCTCGGCGTCCTGCAGTTCGGCTTGTTTCACCTTTTCGTCAATACGGCGCTTGAAGAAATACCTGCCTCCCGCGGCGCCGTGATTTTTGCCCTGATACCAATTTTGACCATGTTGATCGCTGCCATGGCCGGACGCGATACGCTGAATACCATCAAGCTTTTCGCGGCAATACTGTCGTTCATTGGTGTCGCCGTCGCCATCGGAGAAAAGGCTTTTACGGAGGGCAGCGCCTCCACAGGCTGGACGGGAGAGCTCCTGTTTTTCATGGCGGTGTGCTGCGGTGCAACCTACAACGCCTTCGCCAGCCGACTTATGCAAAACCGCTCTGTCGTTCTGATGACGATCATCGGAATGAGCGCCGGGACGATGGCAATTTTCCCATTTGCCTTTGGCGAGGGACTTGGCGGTGTCATCCGGGGATACAATACAGAAGACTGGCTCTGGATACTTTATCTGGCAGGTCCCGCTGCCGCATTCAGTCTCTTCCTCTTTAATTGGGGATTGCAGCAACTTTCTCCATCCCAGGCCGCCATCTATGTTCCGATCGCACCGATTATGGCGGCGGCTTTCGGCGCACTGATACTGGACGAGCATCTTTCAAGCCTGTTCCTTCTGGGGCTAGCTTGTGCGGTTAGCGGACCGATTATCCTCAACTGGCGACGAGCAGTGTAACACCCCCGGATTGACTGTCATAAAAGTGAATACACTTGGTTTCTATAAACCGGTAGACTGAAAGCCTGACAATTAAGGGAAAAGAATGATCAAAAATCGGCTGCAAAACCTCCTCATCCAATTAATCCTTGTCATGACGCTTACCGGAATCAATAGCCCTGCTATGGCGATTGACACTGTCTCACTCGGACCACGTCCTCTGTTCCTGATCGATGACATGGAAGCAGGTGAGTTGAAGGAAAAGCTTCAGCAATGCCAGGCCGGACCATTCTCCACATCGGATTTTTCCATAGGACATCGTGGCGCCGCCTTGCAATTTCCGGAACACACGAAGGAGAGCTACCTCGCTGCGGCCCGTATGGGCGCAGGGATTATCGAGTGCGATGCGACCTTTACCAAGGACAGGGAGCTGGTTTGCCGCCACTCCCAATGCGACCTGCATTTGACAACGGATATCCTGACCCGACCGGAACTTGCCGCCAAATGCTCGGTTCCCTTTAGTCCGTCGGACGGCAGCGGAAGCAAGGCAGCCGCCAAATGCTGCGCATCCGATCTTACGTTGGCGGAGTTCAAAACACTGCGCGGCAAGATGGATGGCGCCAACACGGCTGCCGAGACCGTGGCCGAATTTGTCGCGGGCACACCGGGATGGCGAACCGATCTTTATGCTGCTACCGGAACATTGATGACCCATAAGGAAAGCATCGATCTCATCGACAGTCTTGGCCTTAAATTTACCCCGGAACTTAAATCGGCCGATGTTCCGATGCCATATGAAGGTGACTATGGCCAGCAGGACTATGCAAAGGCGCTGATTGCCGACTACAAGGCCGCCGGGGTCGCCCCTGAGCGCGTTTTCCCACAGTCATTTAATCTGGATGATGTGCTTTACTGGATCAGGAATGAGCCGAAATTTGGGGCACAGGCTGTTTATCTGGATGATCGCTATCGCGGCAATGGTATAAATCCCGATAACCCGGCCAGCTTCTCACCAACCATGCAGGAACTGAGTGACCTGGGCCTCAAATATATCGCACCGCCGATCTGGATGCTTCTCACGCTTGATGAAACCGGAAAAATCATTCCATCCGCCTACGCAGAGGAAGCGAAGAAGGCTGGCCTTAATATCATCACCTGGACGCTGGAACGCTCCGGCTCTCTTGCCAACGGAGGAGGCTGGTACTATCGCAGCGTCAAGGATGCCATCGATAAAGAGGGCGATATGATGACTGTCCTTGACGTACTGGCAAAGGATGTCGGAGTTAAAGGTGTCTTCTCCGACTGGCCGGCCACAACAACATATTATGCAAACTGCATGGGGCTTGATTAAGCCTCATTCGCCGCGAGCAGTTTGGCATTCCCGCCGGAAGCCGTTGTATCAATGCTGAGCGCCCGTTCCGCGACCATATAATCCCAGTTTTGGGTACTCGTGATGAGCGGAATGATAGCCCCTTCCCGCGCGGCCACCGCCTTACGATAACGGACAAAGTCATATTCACCGACAGTAAGGGCAACACCGCCGAGAGACGGGAGACTGCTGACGAGCAAGGACGACAGCGGGACGGGCAGAGATGAGATCAACCCTTTTGGAAGTTTTGATTTTTCGAACGCGGCAATCACCTCGTCGGCTTCCAAAGGCGCATCTGCCAGAAGGATTGTATTCCCGGTTAGCAATGCCCGCGTCGCCAGGGGCAGCGCTGACTTTCCGGCGCAGATCATAACGCCTCGTCCATGCAGGCTCAGACGGTTGCTCTCTCCTGTCGGACCGATAAGATCCTTCGGCCGCGGATCATAACCAGCCGCGCTCTCCAGAGCTGTAGTCATCTCCCGAGCCGCGTTTTCACCAAGTCCGCCGACAATATCTCGCAACAGGGAAAGACGGTCATCCTGTCGATCCCATTTTAACTGAGCCTTTCGCGCCTCAATTGCCAAAGCGAGCACTTCTTTTGAAACTGCCGCATCTTCTGTGTCGTCGGAAGATGCCACATGTAACGGCTTCTCACTTTCGGGCTTTTTCATAAATCGTCGCAAGTACAACGGCCCACCCGCCTTCGGGCCCGTACCAGACAGCCCCTCTCCGCCAAAAGGCTGCACCCCAACGACCGCCCCGATCTGGTTGCGATTGACATAGAGATTTCCAACATGAGCCAGATCGCAAACATCCTGAACCCGAGTATCGACACGCGTATGCAGCCCCAAGGTCAGGCCATAGCCGGTGGCATTGATTTTTTCCACGACCTTGCTGACGTCTTGTGCCTTGAAGGTTGCGATATGGAGCACGGGGCCGAAAATCTCCCGCTCCAGTTCGTTAATATCGCCGATACGATAGGCCGCCGGCCCAACGTAGCAGCCCTTGCCTCCTTCCTTCGGTACCGGAATTTTCCGGATCAACTTGCCTTCAGATTCGAGTTTATCGCAATGGGTTTCAATCATTGCTTTTGCCTCTGCGTCGATCACCGGACCAACATCCACCGAAATATCCCAGGGATTCCCGACCCGGAGTTCCGCCATCGCTCCATCCAACATTTTTGTCACCTTCTCCGCGACATCTTCCTGCACATACAGAACCCGCAAGGCTGAGCAACGCTGCCCGGCGGATTGGAACGCCGATGCCACAATATCGCGCACCGCCTGTTCGGGAAGAGCACTGGAGTCAACGATCATCGCATTGAGCCCGCCTGTCTCCGCAATCAATGGTGCCTCCGGATCTGCATTCTCCGCCATTCCACGGGAAATCCGCTGCGCGGTGTCTGTTGATCCAGTGAAGCAGACGCCCTTTACTTGCGGATCGGAGACAAGTGCGGCGCCGACGACCGCCCCGTCACCCGGCAGGAATTGTAGTACATCGCCGGGGATCCCCGCTTCTAGCATCAACTCAATAGCCCGCGCGGCGATGAGAGGCGTTTGCTCCGCCGGTTTTGCAATCACGCTGTTACCCGCGACCAGCGCCGCCACGATCTGGCCCGTAAAAATCGCAAGGGGAAAATTCCAGGGCGAGATACAAATGAAAAGACCTCGCCCGACCATATCGCCATTTGCGGCATCTTCACGCGCCCGCAGCGCATAGTAGCGGCAGAAGTCTGCCGCTTCCCGCACTTCGGCGATACCGTCCATCAGTGACTTTCCCGCTTCACGGCTGAGGAGGGCCATTAACTCGACACGATGTGATTCGTAAAGATCAGCGATGCGTTCCAGAATGGCGGCCCGTTCCTCTGCCGGGACTTGCCGCCAGCCTGGCGCCCCGGACACAGCAACAGTGATGGCCTTTGCCACATCCTGTTCTGTCGCATCAGAGCATTCTCCCACGATATCCGAGAAAAGCGACGGGTTCTTGACTTTATGCAATTTCCCCTCAACCTCTTTGCCGTCAATCCGGGGAACCGCCCGCCATTTATATGCCTTGAACTCATTCCGCGCCTTGTCAAAATCAGCAAGAGTTGCCGGGTTCGGAAAATTGATACCGGATGAGTTTGCACGCGCCTTTCCGTAAATAGCGCTTGGAAGCGGTATTTTATCGTTCGCAATTGAAGGGTACTCAAGAATTGCCGTGACCGGATCGCGCACCACCTTTTCCGGCGGCACTTTCTCATCCAGCACCTGATTAACGAAAGAGCTGTTCGCGCCATTCTCCAGCAACCGCCGCACCAGATAGGCAAGCAGATCTTCATGCACGCCGACTGGCGCATATATCCGGCACCGGTTCTTGTTTTGCTTCATGACCAGATCATGCAGCCCTTCCCCCATCCCGTGGAGGCGTTGAAATTCGAAATCGTCATTCCCCTCCGCCATTTCCAGTATGGCGGCAACCGAATGGGCATTATGGGTCGCGAACTGCGGATAGATATGATCCGTCATCGAAAGAAGCTTTTTCGCGCAGGCGAGGTAACTCACATCGGTCGCGGCTTTTCGAGTGAAAACCGGGTATCCTTCATATCCCATGACCTGGGCGAGCTTGATCTCCGTATCCCAATACGCGCCTTTGACAAGACGCACCATGATCTTGCGGTTCAGCTTTTTGGAGAGCGCATAGAGCCAGTCGATCACATAGGCGGCACGCGGGCCATATGCCTGTACAACCACCCCAAAGCCATCCCAACCCTTCAAATCAGGATTTGAAAGAACAGCCTCGATGATATCCAGGGAAAGATCGAGGCGATCCGCTTCCTCAGCGTCAATATTAAACCCCATGCCGGCATTCTTCGCCTGAAAGACCAGAGACGACAGGCGGGGCACCATTTCATCCAGAACGCGCCTCTTTTGTGTATATTCATAACGCGGATGCAGCGCCGACAGCTTAACCGAAATTCCGGGGTTGCTGCGAATATCATGATTCCGGATACGTTCGGAAATACTGGAGATCGCCTTGGAATAGGCCATGAAATAGCGCTGTGCATCCTCTGCCGTGCGGGCGGCTTCACCCAGCATGTCATAGGAATAGCTGCAGCCTTTTTTCTCCATGCCGCGGGCACGGTCCATCGCCTCCTGGATATTCCGGCCCAGAACGAACTGATGCCCCAGAACCTTCATGGACTGGCTGACGGCGGTGCGGATGACCGGCTCGCCTACCCGCTTCACCAGCTTGCGAAGCTGCCCCACGACATCAAGCGCCCCATCACCAAGCGGATGCACGACCTTTCCCGTCAACATCAGTCCCCATGTGGAGGCATTCACCAGCGGCGAGGAGGAATGGCCGAGGTGCTTGCTCCAGTCTGCGGGCGCGATCTTGTCGCTAATCAGCGCATCCATGGTGATCTCGTCTGGCACCCGCAACAATGCTTCGGCAAGACACATCAACGCGACGCCTTCTTCCGTGGTCAGGCCATATTCACTGAGAAAGGTCTCCATGACGCCGGGATCATCGGCGCGGCGAAGATCTGCGACAAGATGCGCAGCCTTATCGACAATCTCTTTCCGGGCAGCCTCGGATAAATCGAGATCACCGATCAGCTTCCTCACGGCCGCCGCTTCATCCGTAATATAGTGGTTGCGGATATCAGCACGCAGGATCGGTAATTTCTTTTCTGGCATGACGCACCTCGTAAACAGGATTTGACCGGAGTTTTAACTAACCACCCCATACTACCCATTTTAACACAGGCTTTCAGACCAAAATACCAACCTGAATATTACTCTTTGATGGAAAAAGGAAATTAGAATTTACTTTTTTCCTATCGTGAGAGCATTTTGAAGGGTATTAGACCATGAAAATTTTTATGGACGGACTTTAAAGCTGGACACACCGGTTGTCCTTAATGGTGCTGCCATATCCGCGAAATCACACAGGATTTTGCGGGTATCACGGGGATCGATAATTTCCTCAATCAGGAACCGCTCCGCTGACCTGAATGGCGACCGGAGACGATTCAATCTCTCCTCAATTTCTTCCAGCTTTGCCTTTGGATCATCCGACGCTTCAAGTTCGGATTTATAGGCCGCTTCCAACCCGCCCGCAATCGGTAGAGAACCCCAGTCACCGGATGGCCAGGCATAGCGAAGATTGAAACGGCCTGAATTCATATGGGCGGCACCTGCAACGCCGTAGGTTTTACGCACCAAAATGGCGCACCAGGGAACGGTTGCCTGAGCTATTGCCGCCATTGCCCGCACGCCATGCCGGATCGTGGCTTCATCTTCGGCTTTCCGACCGACAAGGAAGCCCGGTATATCGACAAGATGCGCGACCGGCAAATGGAAGGTCTGCGCCAGATCGACAAAACGCAATACTTTTTGCGCGGCACTTGCCGTCCATGCACCACCGTAATGATAAGGATCGCTTGCCATGATCGCGACAGGCCATCCATCCAGGCGGGCAAAGCCGGTAATAACCGAGCGTCCCCACTTCTTGCCAATTTCAAAGAAGCTGTCCTTATCGACAGTCGCTTCGATAATTTTGCGCATTTTATATACTTTGCGGGCGTCTCGTGGAATCGCGTCGATCAGCCATTCTTCCCGCCGGTTCGGATCATCTCCTGTCTCCACCCGCTCGGGCAATTCAAAGACCGACGGCGGCAGGTAGGACAGGAAACGCCGCACCTTTTCGAATGCCTCTTCTTCCGAATTTGCTTCGTCATCAACCGCCCCGTTGCGCGTATGTATATCGGAGCCACCCAATTCATTCTTGGTCAGGATTTCGCCTGTGCGCGCAACAACCGGCGGCCCGGCAACGAACATCTGAGAGGTTTCCTTGACCATGACGGAATAGTGACTTGCCGCGACGCGGGCAGCACCAAGGCCTGCCGTCGATCCAAGTGCCATGGCAACAACCGGCACCTTCGAAAGATTATCGATAACGACATCCCATCCGCGAACCTCAGGCACATAGGTACGCCCCTCAGTTTCAATGGTTTTAACAGAACCACCACCACCTGTGCCATCGACAAGCCGGACCAACGGCAATTGCAAGGAGCTTGCCATGTTTTCCACATGAATCAACTTTTCCCGAATACCGGCGTCGTTGGCCCCGCCACGTACGGTAAAATCATCTCCGGCGACGACCACTCGCCTGCCATTGACGCGCCCGCGCCCAGTGATCAGGTTTGCCGGTTGCACATCCAGAAGATTGCCGTCTGCATCATACTCCCCGCGGCCAGTAGTCGAACCGACTTCTTCAAAAGTGCCGTCATCCAGAAATTTATCGATCCGGTCGCGCACCGTCAGCTTTCCCGCATTTACATGACGCGCAACTTTCTCTTTCCCGCCCATTTGCTGCACAAACTTCTGGCGAAGTTTTAGTTCTTCTATTTCTTTTTCCCAACTCATCCGGATGTCCCCTTTTTTATTGTTATTTTATGGGTTCGGGCCGTAGCGCGAACGCCCCCTGCAGCGTGCTTTTTTTTGAACATCAAAGCCATGTATCGGCCTGCTGTCAACTGCTTCAATCTTGAAGTGACCTATTAACTAGTCGGGCAAAGGGGTATAGCTGTCGTCGCCCGGCACACTATCAAAGCGGTTTTCTTTCCAGCCTTCTTTCGCTTGATCTATTCTATCGCGACTGCTTGAAACGAAGTTCCAGTACATAAAACGAGGCTCCGGCAGTGCATCCCCACCCAAAACGGCAATGACAGTATCCTTCATCGCCGTCAGCGTCACCATTGGATTATTGTCAAGGACCGCGAGCGTTCCTGCCTCCACTGAGGCGCCATCAACATCTACTTCACCCTCGATTACATACACCGCCGCTTCTTCATATTCCGGCGCAAAGGGAATAGATACGCCCGCCTCCAGCTGGATATCAGCAAAGAACAGACGGCTGAGAGTCACAACAGGAGATGTTTCACCAAACAGACTTCCCGCGACCAGACGTCCCCACCATCCCTCACCTCGCAGCTCGGGTAATTCAGACTTGGGCGTATGTTCGAACGACGGATCCGTTTCCTCATGCTCCTTCGGAAGTGCAACCCACATCTGCAATCCATGAACAGACTGTTCAATGCCGCGCATGGCATCGCTAGTGCGCTCAGAATGGACGATACCGCGCCCCGCCGTCATCCAGTTCACATCCCCCGGGCAGATTTCCTGGACCGAGCCGAGACTGTCGCGATGAAGGATGGAGCCCTCGTATAAATAAGTGACTGTCGCCAGTCCGATATGAGGATGCGGCCGAACATCCATGCCCTGACCAGCTTTCAATACTGCGGGCCCCATATGGTCGAGAAACACAAATGACCCGACAGAACGGCGTTTGGCGACGGGCAATAACCGGCGCACCTCAAACCCACCAATATCCGCAATTTTGCCCGTGATACTTAAGGCGATGCTATCCGCTGTCATCTGGTCACCTCTCCGTCATTATTGTGCCGTCCAGCCACCATCGATTGATTGCAAGCTGCCAGTGATATTTTCCGCAGCGTCGCCGCAGAGAAACAGGGCAAGAGCAGCCACCTGTTCAATGGTTGTGAACTTCTTCGTTGCCGCGGCAGCAAGCAGGACATCATTTATTACTTCTTCTTCAGTTATGCCGCGGGTTTTTGCCGTATCCGGAATTTGCTTTTCAACAAGAGGCGTCCAGACATATCCGGGGCAAATCGCATTTACCGTGATGTTGTCCTTTGCCACCTCAAGAGCGGCCGTCTTGGTGAGGCCGGCGATACCGTGCTTGGCCGCCACGTAAGCACTCTTATTGGGAGAAGCGACAAGCGCATGAGCAGAGGCAGTGTTGATGATCCGCCCCCACCCGCGTTTTGTCATCAGGGGAATGGCGTGGTGCATCGTATGAAACGCGGACGTGAGATTGATGGCTATGATCGCGTCCCATTTTTCAACCGGAAATTCCGCGATCGGCGCGACATACTGGATTCCTGCATTGTTTATCAGGATGTCAACGCCACCGAATTCGGCGACGGTTAGGTCAAACATCGCCGCAATTTCATCCGGTTTTGTCATATCCGCCGGGCTATACAGACATTTAACGCCATACTCGCTTTCAAAGGAACTGCGTAGCGCATCAATTTCCGCCGCATCGCCAAAACCATTGATGACAAGATTGCATCCTTCTTTGGCAAGCGCCCTTGCGCATCCCTCACCGATCCCGGAGGTTGAACCTGTAATTACCGCAACCTTATCTTTTAACATTGAAATTCCTTTTCATGCATCCCGTGATGACAGGTTAAGTAATAATCCCGCATCAGATTAATTACAACGGCCAGAAGAATAGAATGGATGGTATTGAAACCGCAATAATAAGAATTTCTAGGGGCAGGCCCATTCGCCAATAATCACCAAACTTATAACCGCCCGGCCCCATGATCAGAGTATTGTTCTTGTGGCCGATCGGCGTCAAGAAAGCGCAGGACGCGGCAACCGCGACGACCATCAGGAATGTATCAGGGTTCACATTCAGCCGGTTTGCGATGTCGAGCGCGATCGGCGCCCCGATGACGGCCGTTGCCGTATTGTTAAGAACGTCCGACAAGGTCATAATCACCACCATCAGCACGGTCAGAACCACCACGACAGGCATCCCTTCCGTCAAATTGACGATACTCCCGGCGATTAAACCCGTTCCGCCCGACTCTTCCAGAGCAACTCCAAGCGGGATCATCGAGCCCAACAGCACAATCACCGGCCATTCAATGTGATTATACACTTCCTGTATCGGAACGATATCGAGAGCGACATATGCTGCCACCACAATCGCCAGAGCAACAGCAAGATAAATCCAGCCGAAACTTGCCGCCGCAATCCCTGCCGCGAAAATGCCCGTCGCTAGTCCGGCGCGGCGATACTGGGTCACAGAAAGCCCGCGCTCGGCCAGCGGCAAAACCCCCAGCCACTGGGCAACTTCAGGCACACGGTCAACAGGCCCCAGCAAAATCAGAATATCGCCCGCCTGTATATCAAGTTTTCGAACTCTCTCGCGAAACTTCTCTCCCTGACGCGAAACGCCGAGCAGGGTGACACCATGACGTGTCAGCAAACGAAGGGACATCGCCGAGCGCCCTTCAATTCGTGCATATCGAGGCACTACGAATTCCATCAGCCCCATACCGCCGGAGGCCGCCTTTTCATGCCGCTTTTCACCGTCAAATTCCAGCTTCATTGCGCCGCGGAACTGATCAATGCTTTTTGCAACCGCATCCACGACAAGGACATCTCCAGCCCGGATCTCCGCATTTCGTGCCTGTCCGGCAAGACGCTTGTTATTTCGAACCAGACCGACCACTGCAGCATCATTCTCGTCCGCGATATCGTCCAGCTCCCTCACCAGCATCCCGATCGCCGGTGACTCTTCAGGAACCAGCAGCTCCGCGAGATACCCTTCCTGATCAAGCAAATCGACAGTTGGCGCCTTGCTGTCCCGTGATCCCGGAATAAGTCTCCAACCGACAACGGTAATAAAGACGATACCGACGATCGCACAGACAAGACCGACAGGCGCAAAATCGAACATGCCAAAAGGAGCGCCCAGAGCCGCCTCCCGATAGGAAGCGATGATGATGTTGGGTGGCGTACCGATCAAGGTAATCAATCCGCCAAGGATGGTTGCGAACGCAAGCGGCATAAGGGTAATACGCGGAGATCGCTTGGCCTTGTTGGAGGCCTGTAAGTCGACCGGCATCAACATGGCCAGCGCTGCAACGTTATTCATAAATGCGGAGAATACCGCGCTCAATCCGCCCATGGCCGCAATATGACTCGAAAGCTTTAAATCAAGCGCGGCCAGTTTTCGGGTAATCAGATCAATCGCGCCGGAGTTCACCAGACCGCGTGAAACGACCAGCACCAGCGCAATGATAATCGTTGCCGGATGACCAAAACCGGAAAACGCCAGTTCTGTCGGAACCAGCCCCAACACCAACGCGATAACAAGTGCAACAAAGGCCACCAGATCATAACGCCAGCGTCCCCAGATCAGCAGCGCGAAGACGACACCGAACAGCGAGAATAAAAGAATTTGGTCAATCGTCATTTGTCATTATCCGAAGCAACGCAGAAAAAAGGGCAGATATCAGGCAGATTTGGCAAGCATTGCGGCCATCATCTGATGGAGGAGGTTGACGGCTTTCAATGGTCGCACCATCACTTTGAAATCCGTGATCCGCCCATCTTGCGCCCAATGGATGATATCAACGCCATTTATGACGACCCCGTCAATAGTGGTTGTGAATTCCAGCATCGCGTCCGCTTCGCCGATGATTTCACGTACATAAGTAAAATCATCCCCGTTCAGAACCTGAAATGCCGCCAGCAAATATTTGCTTGTAATGGCTTTGCCGCGCTGAGGTGTAAAGACGACAGGGCTATGGAACATGGCGTCTTCGTGAAGAAGCGCCGCAAGTTTTTCCGGATCTCCTGTTTTTACGCACTCATGCCAGGCGGCGATGGTATTCTCGATCATCATTCAGCCTTTTCTTCCAACGGATTTGATGAAGAAGGATTAACCATTTCAACACGAATGTCACGCTGTGGAAAGGGAACATTAATGCCTTCATCCTTGAACATCCGCCAAACGCTGACAAGCACCTCGCTCGTGACATTCCGGCATCCGTCCTCCGGGTCGGCAATCCAGAAACGCAGTTCAAGGTCAATGGCGCTATCCCCGAATCCCCGCATCAAACACCGGGGGGCTGGATTGCTCAACACCCGCGGCACATCTGCCGCCGCTGCCTCTATCAATTTTTGCGCTTTCGGGATATCCGTATCATAAGCCACCCCGATCGGAGCACGAAGCCGCACATTTTTCGAACTGTAGGACCAGTTGATTACCTGCTGGGTTATCAGATCCTCGTTCGGGATCAGATACTCCATAGCGTCACGCGTAATGATGGACGCATACCGTGCACCCATCGCATTAACCCGGCCATAGGTCTGCCCGACTTCGATGACGTCCCCCGGCTTGATGCTCCTATCAAGAAGCAGAATAATGCCACTAATCAGATTAGATACGATCTTCTGAAGACCAAAACCGATACCGACACCGAGCGCGCCACTGAAGACAGCGAAAGCCGTAATATTTATACCGGAGTTGGAAAGGATAATCAGTATTGCCGCCGCAATCAGCCCGACCCGCACGAGTTTCGCCGTCAACACTTGAACAGATGGAGTTAAGGCGCGCGATTTATAAATTCTTCCTTCAAGAAACCGCGATAGCCCGAATGTGAACCAGAAGACAATGATACCGGCTACCAGCGCCTTGGCGACGCCCAGCATGGAAATCCGTGTCTCTCCCAGATTGAAGGCAAGGTCTTCGAGAAAGACAAGGGTTGGGTTTAGCAACCCGAGAATATTGAGGGCTGCGACAGTCCAGGCGCAGAAGGCAACGATGCGCGCCCAGATCTTGTTTTGGGCGAGACTGGTGACGATGTTGATAACGATCCAGGCAACCAGTAGTGAACATATTGCGCTGATGATATGAGACGGTGGCCCTACACCTTGGAATATCGCTAGGATCGTGAATTCGATCCCGAGCCAGATGAGCGGCATTGCCAGTGCCGACAGTATCTCGAACGCTCGTGCAAACATGGCACGTTCAGGCATATGATTCTGGAGATTGGCGAGCCCGTGTTGAAACTGTCGGCGTGTGAGGATGGCCACGATCAAACCACCGACAACGGCCAGAACCTGTGAAATAATATTCACATCGGACCCGAGAGCCACAACCTGCTCAAGTCCTTGGCTTAAAAACTCGCGTATGTCATCTGCGTTCATCAGGCCTGAGCTTACCCTGATCAGAGCGGAAATCAAACAACTATCCAGCGTGGATAGGATCCGCAATCAATATTTGATCAAAAAGGATGCGTTGGATTAAATCTATGTGATAAGGTGATCCACAACGAGAAAAACACTAGCCTTTCACCAATGAGAAAGGGCGTCCTTTGTCCTTTTTTAGCTCTCAGAATATCGCAGGCAAACCGCATATTGACAGTGATTATTCGTGGTTTCGTCTCTGCATTTCCGTCCTGATCTCGCTTGTTGGCAGCGCCGGCATGTGGGCCGTCGTTATCGTTTTGCCTGCCGTTCAGGAGGAGTTCGGCATTGACCGCTCGGCCGCCTCCTTGCCTTATACCACCACCATGATCGGCTTTGCCCTTGGCAACTTCCTGCTGGGCAGAATGGTAGATCGTTTCGGTATAGCCTTTCCCATGATGGCGGCAGCCCTGATGCTGACGGCAGGATTTGCGCTTGGCTCACTTTCCGGAAATGTCTGGCTGTTTGCGAGCGCCCAGGGCATCCTTATCGGTATCGGATCCTCAATCACTTTTGGACCGCTGATCGCGGACATTTCTCACTGGTTTGAGCGGCACCGCGGTGTTGCTGTCGCCGCCGCTGCGAGCGGCAATTATTTGGCTGGCACCTTCTGGCCCCTCATTCTGAAAGATGTAATCGCCACGGATGGCTGGCGGGATGCGTATCTGCTTGTCGCAATAGCCTCCTTCGTCATCATGACTCCGATGGCGTTGCTGCTGCGTCGGCGTTTGCCGGCGCAGGTTGTTGACCTTTCAACAGGCACCGTGGTGCCGCCGGTTGTGAAACGGCGCATTGATATTTCACCGCGCGCCCTCCAAATCCTGCTGTGCACCGCAGGAATAAGCTGTTGCGTCGCCATGTCGATGCCGCAGGTCCATATCGTGGCCTATTGTGCCGATCTGGGCTTCGGTGTAACGACCGGAGCGGAAATGCTCTCGATCATGCTTGCGGGAGGGATTGTCAGTCGCCTGCTTTCCGGCTTTCTTGCCGATCATATTGGTGGGGTGCGGACTATTCTCCTTGGCTCTTTCCTGCAATGCGTCGCCCTCTTCCTTTACTTGCCCTTTAACGGTTTGGCTTCTCTCTATATTGTGTCACTTATTTTCGGACTATCGCAAGGTGGCATTGTCCCGAGTTATGCAATTGTCGTTCGGGAATATCTCCCTGCAAAAGAGGCCGGTGAACGTGTCGGTTTGGTTATTATGATGACGGTGATCGGCATGGCATTGGGCGGCTGGATGTCCGGACTTGTCTATGATCTAACCGGTTCCTACCAAGCTGCATTTATAAACGGCATAGCCTGGAACATGCTGAATATGGGTATTATGGCGCTGTTGCTCTGGAGAACTCGTGAAAGAAGCGCTGCGCCCGTCTGACTTGCAACTGGAATGTTCGTGGCGAGAAACCATGTCGAATGCGGCACAGGTCACCATGGCTATAAGCAGAAAGCTCATTCACTAACTTCAGAATTAAACCGAAACGTGTTCATATATGTAGATGCTATCACTTTGACATAAACGGGAGGAGCCGTTATGTTTTTGGTGAAAACGGGGATCAGCCGAAAGATTAGTTGCAATGATGAATTTGCGTCCTGCCTTGATCGCAATTCTATTCAGCATGGGGCTCACTGCAACGTCAGTGGCGGATGATGCGCCGCTTCTCATCCTTGATGATGCATTAAGCCTTGCCAAAGCCCAGAACCTGCAACTCAAGAACGCCGATCTGCAGATCAACGTGGTCGAAGAACAGAAAAAGGCCGTCGAATCCAAACAGTTTCCTCAGCTTTCCGCCCATGTTCGTGGCCTGCAGAATTTCGTTGATAACGAATATACCTTTGAGCAAGGATCACTGGGAACCGTTGGCGGCTTGCCCGTGCCGTCCAGCAATGTGTCCATTGATACGACAAACGGCTTTACAACGCATTATTCACTGACAGCGACACAGCCGCTTGTAGGGCTCTATGAGATAGGCCTGAATGTCGATAAGCTTAAGACGGAACAGGAGATCGCACGCCAGCAATCCCGCCAGACGGAGCAGTCCGTTACCTTGCAGGTCAAACAGCTTTACTATCAGATACTGAGTGACGAAAGCGCTATTGAAGCAACCAAATCCTCGATCCGGTTCAATGAAGAGCTCGTCAAAATCCTGAAGGACAATGTCGCCCAGAAAACCGAACTGGAGTATCAGCTTTTAAATGGAGAAGCGCAGCTGGCCTCCACCCGCCACCAGTTATTCGTGCAGCAGAACGATATCCTGACAGCAAAGCAACAACTCAATGTTCTGCTGGGGCGTGAGATTTCAACCCCCTTCCGCGTCAGTCCCGCGAAAGCCAGTCCGTCTGTCGCCTTTAATCCGGATGACGCCGCCGATCAGGCGATTGCCCGCAGACCGGAGACAATGCAGGCGCGCCTTCAGGTGGAAGCTGCCGAAACCGGGATCGAAATCGAGAAAAGCGCCTACCTGCCGGAAGTCAATCTGATGGCGAGCTATGGCCGCTCGGAAAATACCACCTTGTTGCCGGACGAAAGCATGTATGTCGGCCTGATCGCAAAATGGGATTTTTTCACCTGGGGCGGTAACGCAAGTAATGTTGCCGGCTCTCGCCTCGCACTGAAACAGGCGCTCAACTCCCTGCGCGACAATGAGGACCAGATTCGTGCGGAGGTGAGCCAGAACATCCGTGCGCTGGAAGTCGCAAGAACGCTGGTGCCGGTTACGGAAATGGCAAAGAAGGCAGCCGAGGAGCAATTGAGGGTGAGCTTTAATCAATACAAGGCACAAACCATCCTCCTCAGTGATCTGCTGAATGCACAGGCCCAGCTGGAAGAGGCAAATGACAATTATCATCAGGCGCTGCTCGGGGTTTGGAATGCCAGCGCCGAGCTTGAGCAGGCACTGGGAGAAGAGTAGATGCCATCGCGTTTTATTGCCGCAGTTGGCGTCACGCTTGGACTGTCCTTTCTGACAGCCTGCGATTCGGAAGAGACCCAGCAGGTCGCTCCGCTACAACCGGTGCGAACCGAGGTGCTTACTCAGGGTGCTCTCAGTAACGACATTCGCTATAGCGCCAATATCGAGGCCAACACGCAGGTCAATGTCACCTTCAAAGTGACAGGCTATGTCACGGAACTCATGCAGATAAAAGGAAGTGACGGGACCGATCGTGCAATTCAGGCCGGTGACGTGGTGACCAAAGGCGATACGCTGGCCACGTTGGACTCCAAGGATATTCGCGATAGTCTGGTTCAGGCAAACAGTCAAGTATCTGCTGCGCAGGCCAATTTAAACAAGGGCAAACAGGACTTTGACCGCGCAACCTCCCTGTTCAACTCCGGCAGTATGACCGCGCCAGATTATGACAGTGCGAAGCAGGAGTATGAGAACGCCCTGGCGCAGATGGAAAATGCCAAGGCCGCCCAAAAAATCGCGGAGAACAACGTCAATGATTTTGACCTGACCGCCCCGCTCGACGGCGTGGTCCTGCAGCGCAATATCGATGTCGGGACACTTGCAAACCCACAAACAGTTGCTTTTGTCATCGCCGATACGAGTACCGTCAAGGCGGTTTTCGGCGTCCCTGACAGCCGGGTGCAATCCCTGGAAATAGGTAATGCGCAAACATTGACAACCCAGTCCTATCCGGAACGGGTCTTTACCGGGAAAATATCCGAGATTGCCCCCTCCGCCGATACCAATAGCCGGGTTTTCGACGTTAAGATAAATCTGGATAACGAGGACGAGCTTCTGAAGGTCGGGATGATTGCCTCGCTCAACCTGCCGAAAGAGACAGCTGACGCTCACCAGGGATCCCTTGTCCCGCTTGCGGCAATTGTCCGTTCCAAGAATGACGCCAAGGGGTATGCGGTTTTCGTACTGAAAACCGAAGACTCCAAAACAATTGCGAGCCTCACAGATGTCAAACTTGGTGACGTACATGGCAACCGGATTACGGTTCTTTCCGGATTGGCCCCGGACGACCAAGTTGTCGTCAATGGTACGGCCTTTTTGAGGGATGGCCAGCAGGTCGCGGTCATTCCGTGAGGAATTCGGCTGAGGGGATGGGGGAATACTACCGGTGAAAGATATTACGGAAACCCACAATACCGCCCGCTATTTCACCGAGAACCGACACATCGCCTGGGTGCTGTTGATTGCCGTATTCATGTGGGGGATTTACGGGTATCTCTCAATGCCCAAGGCCAAGGATCCGGCAATCCAGGTACGTGTCGCCTCTGTTATCACGAGCTGGCCCGGCGCCGATGCCACCAAGATCGAGCAGCTCCTCACCCGCCCCATTGAAGAGCAGATCGCCCTAAGTTCAACGCTTCACCCGGTCAGCCCGACAAAGTTTGCAGTAAAATCACTTACGCTGCCCAATCTCTCCATTGTTCAGATCCAGCTTGAAGAGACACTGACTGACACCAAGGCTGCCTTTAATGAAATAGACCTCAACCTGAAGGCGCTTGACCTGCCGGACGGGGCGGGACCGATCCAGTTTAATGACGGATTTGGCGATACAGCGGCAATCCTGATGACGGTCGCAAGTCCCACTGAAAACCCGGTAGAAATCTCGCTCCGGGCCCGTGATATTAGGGCCGCGATCGAGGCAGCTCGCGCACAACAACCGGCAAATTCCGCCGCCCGCCGCTCCCTTATAGTTGTGATGCCGCGGGATATTGCCCTAACCACACCGGCGCAGGATATGGATCTCTTCAAGGACTATTTAGTCAATAAGAATGACGTCACGGATGCCATTTCATTAACTGGCGCGGGGTTCATCGGCCTGGATGTCTCCACAGCCCTTACCGACAACGAGTTGTCGGCGGAGCTCAATGCGTTCCTGAAGGAAAAGCTTGCGCAGGTCAGCTTCCATGAGGATGCCTGGCCCGCGATCATTATCGATGACCCGGCGCAGACAGAAACCAAACTGCTTGCCTCCCCCGGCGGCAAGTACAGCTATCGGGAACTTGATAATTTTACCAACCTGATTATCCGCAACCTGCAAACCATTCCGCTTGTTACCGTAGTCAACAGTTCCGGTGTCGTTGATGAACGGATTTACATGGAGTATTCGCAGGATCTTCTTGCGTCCTATGGCCTAACGCCAAGCGATGTCAGCGGCGCGATTGCTGCGCGTAACAGCGATATTTCCGGCGGTGAATTTTATGCCAGCGGATCAAATGTGCTGGTCGAGCCGGTCGGAAAATATACTAGCCCGAACCAGATAGGCGATACGGCGTTTACAAAATCCCCCTCCGGCGCGCCGGTTTATCTTCGCGATATCGGGGAGGTCGTGCCCGGCTATGAGTCTCCCCCGTCATTTCTGAACTACTACAACTGGCGGGATGAGAACGGCAACTGGCAACGTGGAAAGGCAATCTCTCTCGCTATCCAGATGCGGGACGGCGGCCAGATTGGCAAGTTTGGCGAGGCGGTCGATGCTGTTCTGAAGCAGGTGCAGCCACATTTACCCGATGATCTGGTAATCAAGCGAATTTCGAACCAGCCATCGCAGGTCGCGGAAAACATCGATCTGTTTATGACCGCCCTGATAGAAGCCATCGTGCTTGTCGTCTTTATCTCCCTGATCGGTTTCTGGGAGTGGCGCTCGGCCTTGCTCATGATGGTGTCGATCCCGATCACATTGGCCATGACCTTCGGCATCATTGATACGCTGGGAATTCAGTTGCAGCAGGTTTCCATCGCTACATTGATTATCGCCTTGGGCCTTTTGGTGGATGATCCCGTTGTCGCGGGTGACGCCATCAAACGAGGTCTTGCCGCAAAGGAGCCACGCATCCTGGCGGCGTGGCTGGGTCCGACAAAACTAGCCCATGCGATCATGTTTGCAACCATCACAAATGTGGTCGCTTATCTGCCATTCCTGCTGTTAACCGGCAATACAGGTGAGTTCCTTTATAGCCTGCCGATTGTGATGACAACGGCACTTGTCTGTTCCCGGCTTGTGTCAATGAGCTTTCTGCCATTCCTAGGTTATTATCTCCTTCGAGCGCCGACAAAACCCGAACGAACGATTGAGGAACGTCGAAGCAAAGGATTTACCGGACTTTATTTTCGCGTCGGAAGTTTCCTGATAAATCACCGGAAAAAAGCGTTGTTGGCTTCTTTTGCCTTTCTTGCCCTTATCATTCCACTCAGCAAGACATTGAAAACCTCCTTTTTCCCCGATGATGTGCAGTATCTGTTTTATGCGGACATTTTCCTCAGGAACAACGCGACGATTCACGAAACTCAGCGGGTTGTAGAGGATTCCGTAAAAATCATCGAAGAGGTCGCCGCGAAGTTTGGTGCCGATCTTGGCTCGGATGAAGGTGGTGATCCGCTACAATCCATCACCAGCTTTCTTGGTGGTGGCGCGCCACGCTTCTGGTTTTCCGTCACGCCGCAATTGCATCAACGCAATTATGCGCAGCTGGTCATGCGACTGGATAATAAGGATCTGACAGCCGAGCTGATTCCCCCGCTCCAGGAAGCCTTAAGCTCCAGGATTCCCGATGCCGTTATCGATGTACGCCAACTCCAGACCAACCCTGTTCCCTATCCGGTGGAGATCAGACTGGCGGCAAAGTCCGCTGTTCAGTCTGAAGGACCGGAATCGGAGGCGGAAATCGCCACACTTCGTCGGCTTGCCGGAGAGGTTGTTGAGATTCTCAGCAAGGCGCCCAATGCAGCGCGGCCGAGAGACGACTGGGGCGGTGAATCTCTCCGGCTCCGGATAAATATCGATGCGGACCGGGCATTCCTTGCCGGCGTTACAAACCAGAATATTGCCGCCTCTTCTTCCGCAGGCCTGAACGGTAATCAGGTCACCACCCTACAACGCGGCGACAAGAATATTCCCGTTGTCTCAATCCTGAAACCATCTGAACGGGCGCAGCTTTCCGACCTTGAAAATATCTACGTGTTTGCCTCAACCAGCAACGAGAAAATTCCGCTCGGGCAGATTGCCACGGTGGAATATCAACTCCATACAGAGAGAATTCAGCGTGAAGAGCATTTTCGGACGGTGAATGTCCGCGCCTTTCCTCTGGCAGGCGTTCTTCCGTCCGAAGTTATGGCGGCTATCAAGGATGACCTTGCCGTGTTTGAAGAAAAACTGCCACCTGGATTTTCCATGGAAGTTACCGGCGAACAGGCGAATGCGCAGCAAGGATTCAAGCAACTATCCAAAGTCATGGCAATTTCCATCGGCCTGATCTTTGTCGCCCTCGTGTTTCAGTTCAAAAACGCGATCAAGCCGCTCATTGTTCTTGCCGCTGTTCCCTATGGTGTGATCGGCGCCCTTATTGCCCTGGCGATCGCTGGCAGTCCATTCGGTTTCATGGCATTTCTGGGTATCGTTGCGCTGATCGGCGTGATTGTCAGCCATATCATCGTCCTCTTCGACTTTATCGAGGAAATGCACGAGAAGGGCGAGCCGTTGCGCGAGGCCTTGCTGGATGCCGGTATCGTCCGATTGCGACCGGTTCTGATAACCGTCGGTGCAACCGTCTTTGGTCTTGGGCCCCTGGCATTGCATGGCGGACCGTTATGGCAGCCGCTTTGCTACGCCCAGATCGGAGGGTTGACCATTGCGACCTTTACGACGCTGCTGCTTGTTCCCATAATCTACTCAATCTTCGTTCTCGACCTGAAGGCCGTCAAATGGGAAGAACGTGAAACGGCGATTGCCTGAAGCAAAGGAATGACAAAGCCGCAACATTGTCGGTATACTCATTCGCAGTAAAAGCTGCGGCACCAAGAGCGTGTCCGTGCGTATGGTTCTTACCAAAGGAAGAGTGAAGTTGAGAAGAATTTCAGGCGCCGCTATCGGCCTGTTGCTAATAAGTATTATTATATCCCCTGCTCAATCCGCAGAAATCATGCGATGCAGTCATGAGCTTCCGCCCGATAATCATATAGCCAAGGTCATTGATCAATGGGCCGTCGAGATTGAGACCCTCACGGAAAATGCCATAGATGTGCAGATTAATGGCGCCGGAAGCCTGGTTCAGGCGTCCAGAAATGCCGCCGCGGTAAAAGCCGGAGAAATTGAATGCGCTTTTTCAATGAACAGCGAATGGACGAGCACCCTGCCACTGATGGATGTTACGTTAGAACCATTTGCCCTTCGCAACGTTGAAATTCTCGAAAAATGGGATGAATCCGATGCGGCACATCTGCTAGAGGAGAAAATCAAGGAAACCGGCCTCACCAATATTGCATGGCTATTCACTACATGGCGAACGGCGATAACGTCCAAAGGCAAGTTTCTGGTAAAGCCCGGGGACTTTGACGGCATCCGGATACAGGGACTAGGCCCAATCTCCAATTCCTCTTTTACGGCAATGGGGGCGGCAGCCGTCGATATGTCCGATATTGAGGCCGTTGAAGCGCTGAAGCAGGGTGAGCTGGATGCAGGGCTCACCAATGTTTCATCTGCCCTGTCTGCACGTTATTTCGATGTTCAGAACCATGTTACGATCCTGCCGTTACTAACCATCTTTTATAACGGCTATCTTAATTCGGAATGGTACAACGGTCTGTCAGAAGCGAACCGACAGGCGATACAGGAGGCGAGCGATAAGGCGGCCCTCTGGGCAATAGAAGCAAGTGAAATCTCGGCGGCCGCGGCCCCTCGGCTCCTTGAGGAGGAAGGAATGCGTGTGCATATTGCGACACCTGCAGAAGTGGAGGCCTTGAAAAACATCATGCGCCCTGCCTTCACGGATGCTTTTCTCAAAGCAACGGGGATCGAAGGTGCTGAGCTGATCGAGCTTGTCGAGAATATTATGTGACCAGCGTCCAGGCTATCCTTCCATTTGTAAAAGAAAATATGTGCCTTGAGAGAACTTTAATGCCTGCCAATATAGTACTACGCAAAATCAACCGTCTATTATTCAAGGCAGTTGTTTCAGGAGAAGCTTAATGGTTGAAGATATTTGGCTTCGTCTCGCCAAACACTATGATGACATCAAAAGCATTCCCCTCGTAAAACAATTCGAGCGGAACCCGGCGCGGTTTGAAGAGTTTTCCCTGCTCCTTGATGACATGCTGCTGGATTATTCAAAGACCAGCATTGATGCAACTGCCCGTGACCTGTTGCTGGAGCTCGCAAAAAGCACCCATCTGGAACAAAAGCGCGACGGCATGTTCGGCGGCGCCCCTATCAATAAAACAGAAGGACGCGCCGCCCTTCATACCGCACTTCGGAACCTCGAAAATAAACCGGTCTATGTCGACGGCAAAGATGTGATGCCGGATATTACGGCGACACGGGAAAGAATGGCTGCATTTGCCGACGGAATTCGATCAGGCGCCATCACAACATATGAGGGCGATCCTTTCACGGATGTCGTCAATATCGGAATTGGCGGCTCCGATCTGGGCCCTGCCATGGCCACACGGGCCCTCGCCCCCTATCATGACGGCCCGCGCCTTCACTTTGTCTCCAATATCGACGGGGCGGATATCGCGGATACTCTTAAAACACTCGATCCGAAGAAAACACTTTTCATCATCGCATCCAAAACATTTACAACAATCGAAACCATGACAAATGCCCATACGGCAAAGGCGTGGGTTTCAGCGGCACTTGGCTATGCCGCGACAAGGCATTTCGCGGCAATCTCATCTGCAGTTGAAAAAGCGGCAGATTTCGGCATTGACCCGGATCGTGTTTTCGGGTTTGAGGACTGGGTAGGCGGACGCTATTCCGTCTGGGGCCCGATCGGTCTCTCTCTGATGATCGCCATTGGAAAAAGCCACTTCGCCGATTTCCTGCGAGGGGCCTATGAAATGGATTGCCATTTTCAATCCGCCCCGCTTGAAAGCAATATGCCAGTGATGCTCGGCTTGATCGGCATATGGCACAACAACATCTGCGGATATAACAGCCGCGCCGTCCTGCCCTACGACCAACGGCTCGGTCGTCTGCCTGCTTATCTGCAACAATTGGATATGGAAAGTAACGGCAAGAGCTTTACTTTAAGCAGTGATCCTGTCAGCCGGATGACCGGCCCCATCGTCTGGGGGGAACCCGGCACGGACGGACAGCATGCATTTTATCAACTTCTCCACCAGGGAAGTCATGTGATACCATGTGAATTTCTTGTTGCCGCGCAATCTCATGAAGCTGATTTGCAGCACCACCACGATCTGCTCCTTGCCAATTGCCTGGCCCAGTCTGAAGCCCTGATGCATGGGCGCACCCTTGCCCAGACAACCGATGTGCTCAAGAAAAAGGGCGCTTCTGATGACCGGATAAACCAGGCGATCCATCAGACGTTCCCTGGAAATCGCCCTTCTACCACCTTGCTCTATCGCAAGCTCGATCCCCCGACACTTGGCCGGATCATTGCGCTCTATGAACATCGGGTCTTTGTTGAAGGCGCTATCTGGGGCGTCAACAGCTTTGATCAATGGGGCGTTGAACTTGGCAAGGAATTGGCTGCCCGCCTGCTCCCCGTTATCGAGAACGAGCAACCCACGGAGAGCAACGATGGATCAACAGCGGGCCTGCTGGAAACGCTTTTCCGCCTTCGTCGGGACGAGTTCTAATCGAGTAAGTGGCAGGAAGCCAAATGGCCATTCCCGCGATCTTTCAGTTCGGGAACCACGCTATGACATTTCTCCATTGCAACCGGGCAACGCCCTGCAAATCGGCAGCCTTTTGGCAAATTAATCGGGCTTGGCGGATCCCCGATGAGCGGAACACGCTTTTCACTGCCATCGCGCGCCCGCGCTTTCGGCACCGCCGCAAGAAGAGCCTGGGTATACGGATGCTGCGGATTTGAGAAGAGCGAAATACGATCCGCCTGCTCGACGATCTGCCCCAGATACATAACCGCAACATGATCGCAAAGGTGCTGGACTACACCAAGGTCATGGCTGATGAACAGATAGGTTACGCCAAGTTCCTCCTGCAATTTACGCATCAAATTGAGAATTTGCGCCTGAACAGCAACGTCCAGCGCCGAAACTGGCTCATCGCAGACAATCAGTTCCGGTCGGGTGGCTAGCGCCCGGGCGAGCCCGACACGCTGACGCTGGCCGCCGGAAAACTGGTGCGGGAACAGCTTTGCAAGTTCGGGGCGCAATCCAACCTGGACGAAGAGATCATGGACCATCTGATCGCGATCCGCCTCGGCCCCTATTTCCATAAGATCAAGCGGTTCTCTGACGATATCGCCCACCCGACGGCGTGGATCCAATGACGAATAGGGGTCCTGAAACACCATCTGGACCTTACGCCGCGCCGCGCGAAGCTCTTCCTTTTCAAGCGCACTTATTTCAGCATCGCCAATGCGAATAGTACCATCGGTAATCGGCACCAGCCGCAAGACAGCAAGAGCGGTAGTCGTTTTTCCTGATCCGCTCTCTCCCACTATTCCAAGTGTCTTTCCTCTGGGAACAGAAAAACTCACGCCATCCACCGCATGAACAACAACGGATTTCCGGAACAGCTTCTTGCTGCCGAAATGAACTTTCAGATCGCGGACTTCCAGAAGCGGGTCTTCACTCATACCGCCACCACATATTTGATGTTGTAACAAGCAACGGCATGGACGCCATCAACCAGCTCGATAGGCGGCCGCTCTTCCTCGCAGACGTCAGTCTTATAGGGGCATCTCGGTGCAAAGGCACAGCCCTTGCCCAACTCGGTCAAGGAAGGGACAACCCCTTTAATCTCACTCAGATAAGGCCTGATCTCCGACGGATTTTCCTCCAGATGCGGAACACAGGCGATCAGGCCCCTCGTATAGGGATGCTGCGGATTGGAAAGAATATCCTCCGTCTTGCCGGTCTCGATGATATGCCCGGCATACATGACAGCCACCCTGTCCGCCAGTTCGGCAATTGCCCCCATATCATGCGTAATCATGATAATAGCCGTGCCGGTTTCCCGTTGCAGGTCTTTTAAAAGATCAAAAATCTGGGCCTGTACTGTGACGTCGAGTGCCGTCGTCGGTTCGTCCGCGATCAGGATGCGCGGACGGCAGGAAAGCGCCATGGCGATCATAACCCGTTGTCTCATTCCGCCGGACAGTTCGTGCGGATAGGCCCGCGCGCGGATTTCCGGCTCCGGAATACCGACCTTCGTCAGCATTTCAACGGCTCTGTTCCAGGCGTTCTCCTTCGTTATTTCCTCATGCAGCAAAACACATTCGGCAATCTGGTCGCCAACACGGAAAACTGGGTTAAGCGACGTCATGGGCTCCTGGAAAATCATGGAGATAATACCTCCGCGTACCTGGCGCATACGAGATGTCGGAGCCTTCACCAGGTCCTCTTCCTCCAGCAGGATGGAGCCGCTGGAGATCTTTCCGGGCGGACTCGGAACCAGGCCCATGATTGACAACGCCGTCATACTTTTGCCGCAACCAGACTCACCGACAATTCCGAGGATTTCACCGCTTTGCAACTCAATTGAGATCTCATTCAGCACCCTAGCGTTTCCCGCCCGCGTCTTGAAATCAACAATCAGGTCATTGATGGAGAGGATAGCCGACATTACCGCTCCCTCAGTTTCGGGTTGAAAGCATCGTTGAGACCATCCCCGACAAGGCTGAACCCCAGCACAGTCAGAAAAATCATAAAGCCGGGCAAGGTCACGACCCACCAGCCATCAAGAATATATTCCCGCCCGGCGCCAATCATCAGCCCCCAGCTAAACACATTCGGATCGCCAAGCCCCAAAAAGCTGAGGCCTGCCTCAAAAAGGATCGCGATGCCCACGGTCAAGGTCGCCGCAACGATCAGCGGCGCAAGCGCATTTGGCAGGATCACCCGCCATATGATCCGCTGGTTCCGCGCACCAATCGAACGGGCCGCATTCACATATTCCAGGCCGCGAATACGGAGAAATTCCGCCCGCGTGAGCCGGGCCGTCGTTGGCCAGCTTACAATACCAATTGCGAGTGCAATGACGTAAATTGTCGGGGAAAACAAGGTCACCAGAACCATTGCGAAAAGCAGCGCTGGTAAAACCTGAAAAAACTCCGTGACCCGCATCAGAAATTCATCGACGAAGCCGCGATAAAAACCGGCGAACGCTCCTACCAGAATACCGATTGTTATTGTAATCAAGCCGGCGACCAGCCCAACATAAAGTGTCGCTGATCCTCCATGGACAAGTCCCGCAAGTATGTCCCGGCCAAGATAATCCGTACCAAGCGGAGCCTGTTCCGCCACGCCCGGTGGCGTCAATGGCGCCCAGACA
The DNA here is from genome assembly GCF_963976355.1 of uncultured Sneathiella sp. Taxonomy (NCBI): domain Bacteria; kingdom Pseudomonadati; phylum Pseudomonadota; class Alphaproteobacteria; order Sneathiellales; family Sneathiellaceae; genus Sneathiella; species uncultured Sneathiella sp. The sequence goes on along the minus strand of NZ_CAXBKA010000005.1, from coordinate 190,562 downwards.
ATCTCGAACGGGTCGACCGGATAGAAAACGGGCCCGACGAATGTGAACAGTATGACAAGGATCAAAATCAGAATGCCAAGCATCCCCGCCCAGCTTTGCCGGAAAGCATGCACGGCCTCCCGCAGCGGGCTCTGGCTTTGAACAATCTGGATACTGTTGTCCACCGCTGCCATCCTACCCTTCCTTTCGAATTCGCGGATCGACCAGCCGATAGACGAAATCCGTGATCAGGTTCGCAATAATTACCAGCACCGAAGAGAAAAACAGGATTCCGAGGATAGTCGGATAGTCTCGGGCGAGAATCGCATCAAACGCGAGGGTCCCCAGTCCTGGCCAGCTGAATACGGTTTCCACCAGAACCGCACCGGAAATGATACTGCCGAACTGGAGGCCTGCAATCGTGACAACCGGCAAAATTGCATTCCTCAGGGCATGATGCCCATAGACCTTGATCTCCGCCACACCCTTAGCCCGGGCTGTGCGGATATAGTCGGATCCCAATATCTCCAGCATGCTCGCGCGTGTGAGGCGCGCATACTGCGCCAGATACACAATGCCGAGCGTGACGGCCGGCAATACCAAATGATAGAGAATATCGATCATACGGCTGAAAATGCCGCCACCTTTTGTAATGTCATACATGTTCGCAATAGGGAAAATCGGATAGACCCAGGCGAAGAGAATAACCAGCATCATGCCGGTCCAGAAGATGGGCGCCGAATAGCCGATCACCGAAATCAGTGTCACCAGCCCGCTAACGATACCTTTTGGTTTATGGGATGCAAGGACGCCGAGAAACGTTCCAACCAGGATCGCGAACAGAAGGGCCGTCGTGACAAGCAGGATCGTCGCGCCCGCGCGCCCCGCCACCAGATCAAGCACCGGCGCGTTATAGAAAAAAGACTGGCCAAGATCTCCTTGCAATGCTCGCCCCAAATAAAGGCCAAGCTGCACATACACGGGCTTGTCGAGACCATAGTTCTTACGGATATCGGCAAGCATTTCCTCCGTCGCGCCCCCCATCTCCCCGGCAATTACATCTGCCGGATCGCCCGGCGCAAGATGGATCAGGAGGAAGTTAAGAACCAGAACCGCCAGAATCAGGAGAAAGGCGTGCAATAAGCGACGGACGACCATAAATGTCATTGTCATGACCGGACCGTCCGCTGCGGTTTGTTCATACGCAGATGCATATTACTTAATATATACCTCATCAAGCGGCGACATAGCGCCCCAGATCGTCAGCGGCGGATTGCCGATTTGCTTGTTATATGCGGTATGATAGGGAAGCACGTTGATATATACGAGAGGCGCATCATCAACGATGATTTCCTGCGCCTTTTTATAAAGTGCAATGCGTTTCTCCTGACCAAGTTCCGACCCTGCTTCGTTCAGCAGTTTATCCACTTCTTCATTGCAGTAACTCTGGGTATTTGACCAGATCACACCTTTCTTGATGTTGTCACACAGATAGGTGCGGTGCACACCGATAACCGGATCGCCCCAGTTAAAGACAATGTCCATGCTCATATCGAAATCATGTCCGCCGACACGCTTGGCCCAGGTTGGAAAGTCCGGGGAAGCGCGGAGTTCAACATCAATCCCCACTTTCTTGAGCTGGGATTTCAGATATTCGGCAACCCCCTTCTGAAGCTCGGCTGATCCCGGGATATAATCGATTGTGAGCTTGAAGCGCATATCGCCATCTCCGCGGGCAAACCCGGCATCATCAAGCATGGCATTCGCCTTGTCGAGATCAACATCATATTTTTCCGCATTGTCCGCATAAAACGGGCTTCCCGGAACGATGGGGCCCGTCGCTGCCTTGGACTGACCGGCCAACAACGCATTTATGATGAAATCACGGTCCATGGCATAGGCAATTGCCTGACGTACCTTCTTGTCTTTCAGATACTCATTTTGCGTATTGAATGCCAGCCAGTTAATCGGGCCCACGGCTTCATAGCCCCTGTCCGTAACGACAAGCTTATCGTTCTTTTTCAGCCGGGCAATGTCCTTGGTTGGCGCTAGGAACGGATACATATTGATTTCCTCCGTATCCATGGCCAGGGCAACACTTGTTGGATCTTTGTAGTTTTTGATAATGATCCTGTCGAGATACGGACGCCCTTCAATGAAATAGTCCGGATTTTTCTCCAGAATGATGTATTCACCCGGCTTGAACTCCACAAACTTGAACGGGCCTGAACCGACCGGCGCGTTGTTTGCCGGATGGCTTTTCGGATCCTGTCCGTCGCCATAGACATGCTTTGGAATAATCGGCAGAAGCGCGCTCGACATCGCGAGGAAGGCCGCCGGATGCGGTTTATCGAAATTGATGACAGCGGTAAGAGGGTCGGGCGTATCTACGCCGGTCACCGGGGCGAACATCGATTTGAAGGGATGGTTCTCCTTCACGGTTTGCAGGGAAAAGGCAACGTCTTCAGAGGTGATCGGCTTCCCGTCATGAAACTTCGCATTTTCCCGAAGTTTCAAGGTAATGCTTTTCCCGTCATCGGAAACGCTCCAGCTTTCCGCCAGATATGGCTGTGCTTCCCATTTGTCATTAAAGCGCAGCGGCGTAGCAAAAATCTGGGTGCCCGGCATGGCCGTCGCAATGCCCGATTGTACGGCCGGGTTGAGATGCCGCGCTTTTTGCGTTGTGCCCATAACTAGCGTCCCACCATTTTTCGGCTCATCCGCCTGTCCTATTGTGGCCGTGCCAACGGTCATGAGCATCGCCGTCGCAGCCGCCATAAATCCTAATTTTCTCATCCTGCCTCCTGAGATTTTCAATAATTTTTTTAACTATAATTGACTGTAATCAGGCTAATTCAGGGACCTTCATTCGTAAAATATATTTTTATGCTGTTATTAATACATTTTTCCGATCATCAGCAGGAACGCGCCCTTCGGGTAAAACTGCCCGATTGAACGCCCCGCTATCGCGCAACCGGATGCATGTGTTGATCACAACATGATCGACCTTGCTCAAATGAGCATCGTCGCGATGTATAATGCCATATTCGACCGCCCGGTAGCCGGGCGTCAGCGGTATCCGCACAAGATCGCCAACCGTATATTGCTGTTTCTGCAATGATCTGAGATTGAAGATCGAATAACCGAGCCCCGCCGCAACCATACTGCGGACCATTTCCGCGGATTGTGAGGAGTAGGCAACGCGAGGCGTCAGGTCATCCTGATTGAACAGTCCGAACATATAGTCACGGGTCTCATCCAGATCGAGCAATACCATCGGTTCATGGCAGATATCCTTCAGTGACAACATGCTTCGATCCGCCAGCGGATGATCATGCGGCAAGACGATATGTGGGGGTGCAACGAATAACGGCACAAAGGCAATGTTCATGGCAAGATGTGCGCTGACCCCAATCGCCAGGTCAATTTTACCATCAACCACCTGCCGCATATTCTGAGCTATATCGCCTTCTGTCAGATGTATGGAAATCCCGGGATGATTATCCGCAACGGACTTGGTGATGAGCGGCAGGATGATTGGTGCCGCTGGCGTAAAGCAGCCCATCCGAACGGCCCCCTTGATCGCCTTTGCCTGTTCATCCACCGCCTCTTCAAATGTGAGATGCGCTTTCAGGAGTTGCCGGGAGTTGGACAGGAAAACATGGCCAAACTGCGTTACGCTGATGCCTTTGGAAGGTAATCGTGTGAAGAGCTTCTTGTTTGTCTGAATTTCAATGGCATCAATCGCCGACGAAATGGAGGAAGCCGATATATTGAGGGCCTTGGCAGCTCCGGTGATAGATTTATGCCGGGCCGCAACATCAATATATGTCAGCTGCTTTAAGGTATAGCGCATCAATTCCTCTGGTTTTTATTAGAATAACCCCGGAATAAACTATTTTTCAGAGGTTAAAGAGAGGCTTAAACTCTGTCTACCAAAAACGAATTCAAGAGGGACATATTTTGTCGGCTATCACCGTATTCAGCGCAAAAAAGATCATCACTATGAATCCAGCGCGCCCGACCGTCACCCATGTTGCGGTGCGTGACGGCAAGATTATCGCCACCGGCACGATTGACGATATTCAGGGCTGGGGCGATTACACTATCGATAACAGCTTTAAAGACAAGGTGATCATGCCTGGCCTCGTCGAAGGGCATTGCCATTTGATGGCGGGAGGAATCTGGAAGTTCGTATATGTAGGGTACCAGGACAGGATAGATCCGGATGGCAATGACTGGCCCGGCGTCAAAACACTGGAGGATGTGCAAGCGCGGCTGGCGGATGCCGAAGCAAAACTCGGCCCGGACGAACCACTTGTGGCCTGGGGCTTTGATCCGATCTTCCTTATGGACAGGCGGCTTGACAAAACAGACCTGGATGCCGTCAGCAGTTCACGCCCTATCGCTGTTATGCATTCCAACTTTCACTTGATGACCGTGAATTCCACCTCCCTAAGCCTCGCGAATTATGTTGCTGACATGGATATCGAGGGCATAGCAATCGGACCTGATGGCACCCCTAACGGTGAGTTACAGGAGATGGCCGCCATGTTCCCCATCATGCGGCGTCTTGGCATAAATTTCAGGGAAGTCGGCCGATCCAGAGAAAGCGTCATTGATTTTGGAAAAGTCTGCAACCGGGTCGGCGTGACGACAGCTGCCGATCTGATCAACGATCTGCCGGACGAGGACGTTGCCGAAATGACGGATATTACGAATGGATCGGATTATCCTATTCGCCTCATGTCGCTGCTCAACGGCCTTGCTCAACCGGCGGAGGAAACCAGCGCACGGGCGCTGGAGCTTAAGAAAAAATGCACGGACAAGCTCCGTCTCGGGGCTGTGAAGATTGTCACCGATGGCTCTATTCAGGGATTTACGGCGCGGCTTCGATGGCCCTATCATTATAATGGCGCGCCAAACGGAATATGGAATATCGCGCCTGAGCAACTTAATGAACTGGTCGCCATATTAAATGAGGCCGGTGTCCAGATGCATATTCACACAAATGGTGATGAAGCGATCGAGGTTGCGCTGGACGCGCTGGAAATGGCAAAAATACAGAAAAACAGACCCGATCTAATTCATGTTCTGCAGCATTGTCAGATGGCAGACCGGGCTCAGTTCCGCAAGATGAAGCGACTGGGTGTCGCCGCCAATCTGTTCGCAAATCATCTCTATTATTTCGGTGACAAGCACTATGAACTGACGATGGGGCCAGACCGGGCGCTGCGTATGGACGCTTGTCAGTCCGCGATAGATTACGGCGTGACCTTCACTATCCATTCCGATGCACCAGTGACGCCCATGGCGCCGCTTTTCACAGCCTGGTGTGCCGTCAATCGGCTAACCGAGAGCGGTAGGACACTTGGTGAGTATGAGAAAATAACAGTGGCCGAAGCGCTGGAAGCGATTACCCTCGGCGCCGCGGCCACGTTGCACATGGACCATGAAATTGGCTCGATCGAGGTCGGCAAATGGGCCGATTTTGCAATCCTCGAAGATGATCCGGAGACGATCGGCGCGGAGAAGCTCAAGGATGTCGGTATTTGGGGAACGGTGCTGGCCGGAGAGAAGCACAAGATTCCATGACGATCCGCGAAAAGCCGCTTCCGATGACCGTGCTCGCCGGCTTTCTAGGGGCGGGCAAAACAACAGTTGTCAATCACCTGCTCCGGCATGCGGGTGGACGGAGAATCATGGTGCTGGTTAACGATTTCGGTGAACTTCCCATAGATGAGGAATTGATCGCCACCAGAGAGGAGAATATCCTGACCCTTGCCAACGGTTGCGCCTGCTGCTCCATGGGCGGAGATCTATTTGCCGCCTTTTCTACGGCACTCGACTTTATGCCCCCGCCGGATCACCTGCTGATTGAGGCAAGTGGTGTCGCCGAACCGAAGCGGATTGCCAACTTTGCCCGGGCGGAGCCGGACCTTGCCCTGAACGGTATCGTGACCGTCGTTGATGCCCTTAATTATGAGATCACCCGGTCAGATGCAAGGCTCTCAGAAATACTGAAAAACCAAATACAAACCGCCCATATGCTCCTTTTGAGTAAATGTGATCTGGTTGGCTCGCAGGATATTGAACGGCACAAGGAAGCCCTGCGCGAACTGAACAAGTCGGCGCCTGTTCTGGCAATTTCAAATGGCGTTCTTGCAACGGATATATTTTTTGGGATCGAGAATCCCACGCTTGGCATCGGCCCGACGGAAGAGGATGAACATCATCACAGTCACGAGTCGGATTTTTCCCGCTGGTCCTTCAAAGCTGAGGGTGCGGTCGACAAAACAGGATTACTTGAGATACTGGAAATGCTCCCCTCCTCCGTCTTGCGGCTCAAAGGCATATTCAAATCATCGGAAGACGACCAACTTTGGACAGTTCATAAAGTCGGCTCATATGTTGACTTCAGCCGCCTGACGACGCCTGAAAATTTCTCCGGGAAAGCCGGATTTGTCGCTATCGGGCTCAGCAGTTCAAATCTCACGGAAATCATGGACAAGGCGTTTGCCACCCTCGATTAGTGATGTTGTCATGCAGGTCATTATCGCCAACTATTCGACGGGCGAATAGTCGCACCCGCTTGTAGTCGCCTGACACTTCAGTACATAATGTATCAGAAAAGGCGCCAACTGCAGTCGGGATAGCCGGTTGAGTAACAGCGGGAAAATATGATGACCTCCAGCGATGAACAAAAGGCAACCGATCCGGTTTGTGGCATGTCCGTCAATCAAAATGCAGGTAAGCCAAGCTATACATATAATGGTGAAACCTATCATTTCTGCTCACAAAAATGCCACGACAAGTTCGAGCAGGACCCGTATTTCTACCTCAGCGGTAATCACAAGAAACGACAGAAATCTGCCTCCAAAGACACACAATACACCTGCCCCATGCACCCGGAAATCGTTCAGGACCATCCTGGCGATTGCCCGAAATGCGGCATGGCGCTCGAACCCATGGGCATACCCACTGGAAACGAAGGGCCTAATGAAGAACTGGTAGATTTCACCCACCGCTTCTGGGTGAGCACAGCCCTTGCGCTACCGATCTTGATCCTGACCATGGGGGAAATGGTTGGCTTACCTTTCGAAAGCTGGATTGGCGCTCAGCTTTTTACCTGGATACAGCTGGTTCTGGCGACTCCTGTTGTTCTATGGGCCGCATTTCCGTTCTTTAAGCGCGGATGGACCTCGATCGTTAATCGCAGCCCGAATATGTGGACGCTGATCTCACTGGGTGTTCTGGCGGCCTATGGCTTCAGTGTCGTCGCAACATTATTTCCGGGAAGTTTTCCGCCGTCTTTCCAGACTGATGCAGGAACGGTTCCCGTCTATTATGAGGCCGCCGCCGTCATTATTGCCCTCGTCTTTCTTGGACAGGTCCTTGAACTGCGCGCCCGCGAACAGACCGGCTCCGCGATCAAGGCATTGCTTGATCTTGCGCCGAAAGCCGCCCGGAGGATTAACCCGGACGGAACGGAAAAGGACGTGCCGCTAGAAAATATCCTCGAAGGCGACAAACTCCGCGTACGCCCCGGTGACAGCATCCCGGTCGATGGCGTGGTCCTTGAAGGACATTCTTCTGTTGATGAAAGCATGATCAGTGGAGAGCCAGTTCCGGTCGAGAAAACTGACGGGGACAAGCTGACTGGTGGAACGTTAAACCGCAACGGTTCTCTGATTATGCGGGCAGAACTTGTTGGTGCCGACACGACACTCTCCAAAATAGTCGAGATGGTGGCCTCTGCCCAGCGGTCCCGCGCACCCATCCAGGGATTGGCCGATCAGGTGGCCGCTTGGTTTGTGCCTACCGTCGTGGTTATCGCAATCTTGGCGTTTGGCCTCTGGGCCGTATTTGGCCCATCTCCGGCGATGGTGCATGCGATCGTCGCGGCAGTGTCCGTCTTGATTATTGCGTGCCCTTGCGCCCTCGGGCTGGCAACCCCAATGTCTATCATGACCGCAACGGGCCGCGGGGCCATGGCAGGTGTCCTCATACGGAATGCGGAAGCGCTCGAACGGTTCGCCGCTGTCGATATTCTCGTCGTGGATAAAACCGGCACCCTGACAGAAGGGCAACCAAAGCTTACCGATGTCATTGCGCTGTCCGATGGTGGGGAAGATGAACTGCTTACGCTGGCGGCTGCCCTCGAAAAGGGGTCCGAGCACCCACTTGCCGAAGCAATAATTGCCGGCGCCGAAGCGCAGGAACTGGAAATTCCGGACGCTTCTAATTTTAATGCCGTTACCGGCAAGGGGGTGGAGGGACAGGTCAACAATAAGACCGTCGCCCTTGGCAACCGGGCAATGATGGCGCATCTAAATATCGATATTTCACAACTGGAATCCTGTGCGGCAGACCTGCAGAATGACGGGAAAACGGTTATGTATATCGCTCATGGAGACGCTCTTGCCGGGATCGTTGCGGTGGCGGACCCGATCAAGGAAACAACGCAAGAAGCGATCAAGGCCCTGCACAAGCTAGGCATTAAGATTATTATGGCCACTGGCGACAACGAGCGCACGGCGAAAGCGGTAGCCAAGCGCCTTGGCATTGATGAGGTGAAAGCCGATGTCCTGCCAGAAGACAAGAAAACCCTGATTGAAAAGCTGCGGGAAGATGGACATCTCATTGCCATGGCCGGAGATGGCGTCAATGACGCACCCGCCCTTGCGGCGGCGGATGTCGGCATTGCCATGGGAACGGGCGCAGACGTTGCCGTTGAAAGTGCAGGCGTTACGCTGGTCAAAGGTGACCTTAACGGTATCGTCCGGGCAAGAAAGCTTGCAACGGGAACCCTCAGCAATATCAAGCAGAACCTGTTTTTTGCCTTTGCCTATAACGGCGCGGGTATTCCTATCGCAGCAGGCATTCTCTACCCATTTACCGGAACTCTTCTCTCGCCGATGATAGCGGCGGCGGCTATGAGCCTGTCGTCCGTTTCAGTCATCTCGAATGCCCTCAGATTGCGCACTATAAAGTTGGGTTAGGAACGACCAGAGCGCGAATTACTTACTTGATTTGCCCCCTCAAGCCCCTATAGTGCATGCAGGAAAACACGTTGGGAACGAGGGAAGCCATGAGTGAAAATGTTCCACCGAAGCTGGAAGAATTGCAGCATATGATGGCGGCGGAGCTCGCCAAGCATTGGAAGTTGTTCCTGTTTCAGGGACTAATTCTTAGCCTTTTGGGTGTGGGGGCAATTGTACTTCCACAGATCGCGACATTGGCGATAGACATTTTCATCGGCTGGATCCTGATCATGGGAGGCGTTGTTCGGGGAATTACCCTGTTTCGCTCCCGCAGTCTTCCAGGGACAGTCCTATCACTTCTCGGAGCTTTTCTCGCGATTGTCCTTGGTGTCCTGTTGATTGCAAAACCCGCCGAGGGCATCCTGACTCTGACGATGGTTCTTGTAGCCCTCTTCATTTTTCAGGGTGTTTTCTCCATTATTGTTGCCCTGCAATTTCGAAATCATATCAGGAGTTGGGGCTGGACGATGGTCAGTGGCATAGTTGACCTATTCCTTGCTTATTTCATCATGCGCGGATGGCCTGATACGGCAAGCTGGGCCATCGGCTTGCTCGTTGGAATCAATTTTCTCTTTGTCGGCATGGCATTGATCTCCAATGCAATTGCCGCCAGACCCAATACGGATGTCTAGGTCGTTGTTGCAATAAAGTCCGGTACGATCCCAGAGCGTTTTATCAGGCCTGACGTATCTATCCCTTTGAACAGCCCATGATCCGTCACAAGAACCGTCCGCAACCCTGCGGCGGCACCGCCAAGGATGTCGGTATGCAGAGTGTCGCCAACCATAGCGATCCGGCGGCGGTCAATGCCCGATAGATCCGCTGCCTCGAGCGCAAGATTAAACACATCTTCAAACGGCTTGCCGTAAAAAGCCGGCACACTCCCCGTTTCATCTGCAATCGCATGGGCAAAATAGCCCGGCTCCAAGGACAATCCCTCCTCACGCGGAGCAACCAGATCTGGGTTGCCTATAATAAAGGGACGTGGGCGACGCCGAAGCGCTTCCGTCAGTAATCGCTGCCGATAATCTGTCCAGTCAGCGGAACTTAAGAAGAGGAAGCCATCGACGTCTTCATACGAACGCCGATCATCAGTCAATAATCTGGTTTGGTACGGCAACTCTTCAATGCCTGAATAATCCGTCGCGGCGACGCCCCAGTTAAATCGATCGGGGAAATTTTTCAGTGCCGATACGGCTACATCGCGGCTGGAAATCACCTGATACGGTCTCAGATTAAAACCGAACTTACGATACTTCTGATATGCCTGCCCGCTGTCGTATGTCGCGCCGTTCGTTAGAACAAATATCTGCTTTCCAAGATCAGCAAGCATTTCAAGTCTATGGACAGCGCCCGGAATGACCCTCTCTCCCACATTCAAGACGCCGAACGCATCCAGAAGAAAGACATCTATTTCGTCTGAAATGGTGCTGAGGTTGTCAATCGAGTGACTACGGCTTGGAAATTTTGCCGCGGGAAGCCGCGGTCGGATTTCCTCATAGCGTTCGAATATCTCAACGGGCGTGACCATGTCTTGCAATTTCCCTGGCAAACCTGAAAGCTTGGAGGTTATGCTTTACTCCGTTGCATCTTACGCCGTAAAGTTTGAAAAAAATAAAAAGAGGGAGGAGCCGGTGGGTGATCTTGATTTTTCAGGGAAAACAGCGCTCGTAGTGGGCGGCTCAAGCGGAATTGGAAATGGTATCGCCCATGCGCTCAAGGACCGTGGGGCGGAAGTTCATGTCTGGGGTACACGCAAGACCGCAGAAGATTACGACGATGTCGAAGGCTCAGACTTGAGCGGCCTTAAGTATGGGCAGATGGATGTCAGTGATTTTGATGCCATCAACAACTATGCCCCGGCATTCGATAAGCTGGATATCCTAGTCCTGTCACAAGGAACGGTCGTCTACAGCCGCGGTGAGTTTGAGATGCCGGGCTGGATGAAAGTTATCGATACTAACTTGAACAGCCTGATGGCCTGCGCGGCAAAATTTCATGATATGCTGGCGCAATCGCATGGATCTATGGTCATTATCAGCTCGACTGCTGGATACCATGCGACCAAAGGAAACCCTGCCTATAACGCGTCTAAGACCGGAGCGCTCGGCCTGACCAGAACACTCGGCCAGGCATGGGCCGGGGAAGGTATCCGGGTTAATGGGGTCGCACCCGGCCTTGTCGACACCAAGTTGACCAAGGTGACAACGGAAAACCCGAAACGACGGGAGGCGACAATCGCGACTATTCCACAAGGGCGGCTTGGCACTCCGGGCGATATCGCCGGGGCAGTGCTTTATTTGGTCTCTCCGCTGGCGAGTTATGTTGTCGGACAGACGATTGTCGTCGATGGCGGGCTCATTTTATAAGTCCCATACAGCAGATATAAAAAGGAAAGCAGATGACAAAACTGTCAAAGCTAAGTCGCTCAATCGCCGGCAAGACCGCCTTGATCACAGGCGCGGCAAGCGGAATGGGACGGGCCACCGCCCATCTTTTTGCGGATGAGGGGGCAAATGTAGCTGTCACCGATCTGACGCAGGAAGGGGTGGATAAGGTCGTAGCGGAAATCCGTTCTGCAGGCGGCTCTGCTGAAGGCTGGGTTCTGGACGTGACCGACAAATCGCAAATTCAGTCCATTGTTACGAAAATTGGCGATCATTTTGGTGGGCTGGATATCCTGATCAACAACGCCGGTTTCTCCGGTCACATGTCGGTCGAAGACGATGCCTTTGAAGAAAACTGGCAACGACATCTCGACGGCTTGCTGACGGCACATGTCCGGCTTATCCGCGCGGCACTGCCCCTTTTGAAGGTTTCCGGCGAAGGGAGAATTGTGAATATCTCCTCCACAGAAGGGCTTGGCGCAACACCTGAAGTGGCGCCCTATACCTCCGCCAAGCATGGCGTTATCGGATTGACTCGCTCTCTGGCGGTGGAACTCCCTAAATACGGGATCACAGTGAACTGCATCTGTCCGGGAGCGATCCATACAGGCATAACCTCACGGATCAAGGACGAGCATAAAGAGATTTTTGCCAAGCGACGCATTCCACTGAAACGTTATGGCGTGCCGGAAGAGGTCGCTCATGCGACGTTAAGCCTCGTTCTGCCGGCCTCTTCCTACATCAATGGGGTGGCGCTGCCCGTTGATGCGGGCCTTACGATCAAGAACGCCTGAACGGCCTAATTTCTTTTGATGGAAGAGAACAAAAACTAATCTTCCTCTTCAGTTTTGCGAGTCGGAAAAAGATTCTCAAGCGTCAAAGGACCCGCGACGAAAAATAGAATTACCGCGACTGCAAGAAGTGCCAATATCGCATTGACCGTAAAGGCCCGCTCAATGCCTTGCGCTAAAGATGGCGCCGTCACGACGATGGCAGTGGTCAGCCCAAGACCGACGGCCCCACCCGCATTCTGCACCATGAAGATGATACCGCTTGCAAGACTGCTTCGCGCCTGACCCACCGAGGTTATCCCGGCTGTGGTGAGCGAGGAATAGAAGAGACCGGTTCCCAATCCGACAATCATCATGCCGGGCACCAACCCTGAGAATCTGGTTGAGGCATCAAGCCAGGATAACAGATAAATCCCTCCAGCAAGGCACAAGGCGCCCAGACTGTTCACCAACTTCGGACCGAGCCTGTCGTAAAGCGGCGCCGCAATGAAAGACGAAACCGCGAACATACCAAGGAGCGGCAAGAGGCCAGCCCCTGCCTGTGCCGCAGAATAGCCAAGCTCCTTCATCATGAATTGTGGAAGATACATAAGCCCGCCAAAATAGATAGCCGAAACCATGAGCGCAGCCAAATTGATCATCACAAACTCCCGGTTTGCAATAACTTCCTCGGGCACCAGTGCACCTTGTCCTGCGCGGCGTTCTACCATGACAAAGAAAACAAGAAAAATAACGGACACGCCGAAAAGAGCGATAGTTACAGGACTGAACCAACCAATATCTGCACCAATATCCAGCAGAAGCATCAAACCGAACAGACCGAACGATAGTGTCAGGATTCCAGGATAATCGATCTCCTCCTTCACCTGTTCATCACTGTCGGCAGGGACGGCCCAATAGATGGTGAGAGCCGCGATGATTGACACCGGGACGTTAATGTAAAATATCCACTGCCAGCTCAGATATTCCGTAAAGACGCCGCCCAGCATGGGCCCCATACCATTCCCGATACCGGCAACCCCCATAAGAAGACCACCCGCGAGCGCCGCTTTCTCTTCCGGTAAAAGGCCATACATCATGCCAATCAGGGCGGGCCACATCATTGATCCGCCAATGCCCATTATGGCTCTTGCGCCAAGCAGAGCCCAGGCATTCTCTGAAAGGCCACCAATAAGCGAAAAAAGGCAAAAGATTGCAGTTCCAATAAGGAAAATACGTCGCCTCCCGAACATGTCAGCAAGGCGACCGGCTGTTACGATAAACACCCCGAACACCAGCACATATCCGCTAATTACCCATTGCGCCGTCGTGACATCGACGCGGAAAGCTCTCTCAATGGCAGGGATGGCGATATTGAGGGCCGTAAAGTCATTGGTAATGACTAGCGTTCCGATGAGCAAGGCGGCAAGGCCACTCACTTGCGCAGCCGTAAGTTTCTCCTTCGCTGCCATCGCCCCTCCCCAAAAAGTTAGCCGCCCTCAGTCAATATCACGGCATTTAACCATACGAAGTGGCGTATACTCAATAACAACTTGCCCGTTTTGATTGATTATCTTGTTTCTTGTGCGAACCAGCCCCCGTGTTCCCTTGGATGTCAGCCGTGATTCGATTACCTCGCATTCGACATGGATCGTATCCCCCGCAAATACCGGCGCCCGCACATCCAGCTCCATATTCAAAAATGCGAGCCCTGTATGCTGCATTGTCGACTGTACGAGAAGTCCTTCCGCAATTGTATAGCCAAGCGCTCCCGGTGCGACCCGCCCCCGAATATCCGAGTGGTGTTCCAAATATTCAAGATCTATGAACAATACCTCTGTCATTCCAGTACAATTGATGAAATTGACGATATCGGACTCAGTTATCGTGCGCCCGATCGTTTTAAATTGCTTGCCCATGGGCAATTCTTCAAAATGTAGCCCCAGTCCAACGATTTCCATTTACCTCTCCTTTTCTTTTTATTGACATCATTCTTATCCGAACCGACTTTCAGTCCGAGGTTACTTCAGTCGGCACCTTTGCCATCATCAGCCAGGCCCCGCTTGCCGCCGCAATCAGCGCCATCACGCCATATGCCTGCCAATATTGGGCTGCATCACCGACGATAAGGCCGAAGACCGTTGGCATGATCAGCACCCCGGCAAACATAGCGCCTGACCCCAGCGCCGTTGCTTCCGTTCTGTATTTTCCGCCGAAAGCGGCAAATGCCCCATACGCAATGCCGGTATAACCGCTTGCCGTTGCACCGGCCACAACAGCTACCAGCAGGACAAACCAGATCGACCAGCTATCGGAAAACTGTCCGGCGGCTATGGCAGCAATACCCATCACCAGCCCGAGCACGCCCAGCAGGCGTATCGATGTTATATATCTGTCGGCAATCCACCCCCAGAGTGGACGGCTGGCAACACCCGAGATCTGATACAGCGCAAGAACCTGCCCTGCGGCAATCAGGCTGAGGCCAGTCATTTCCGTCAGATGCAGCGCCATAAAACCAATAAAACAGAGCTGGATACCTGCATAGGCAAAGCTGGCAATTGCCAGCAGTCGCATCAAACGGTTATCGCGAAGAAGATAGAGCGGTCGCCAAAGTTCTCCTTTAAAGAGCATATGCGCTCGGTTCCTATCCGCATCCCAGCTGTTACGGTAATTCTGAAACCACAAAAGCAGAAGTACCGCCGGAAATAGCTGTGCCCAGAAGGCAATGCGCCACCCGAACTCCACTGCCAGAAACGGTAATATCAATGCCCCCAGCACGCCCCCAAGCGGGACTCCGATCTGACGTATGGAAAAGACCAGATTGAGAACATTGGGTTTTGTTCTTGGAATAAGCAGATGTGTCGAAACCGGTGCCGTCGCACCATATCCGAGCCCCAGAACTACTGCGCAGAATGCCAGGGCGGACAATCCACCGGACCCGGCAATCGCAAGCATGGCAATCACGCCGAGCATGACAAACTGTCCGACGCGAACCGCCCCGAACTTCTGGATAAAATCGGGGGAGAGAAGCGCAGAGAAGATACCTATGCCGTAAACAGTCGAGACAAAAAAGCCGATAAGATGGCCGTCCACGCCAAGATCTTCGGCAATCTTCGGCGCAAGGGTCGGCGCGGAAAAGGCGGCCATCGTCGCCAGGGTTTGCATCGCCAACGTCAGAATGAGCGGTCCATAGGGAATGCCCGCTGCCAAACTTCCGCCCTCCGGCGTGCTGTCCCTACCGCCTGATGAGGTCATCTTTTACTGTCCGTCTTTCCGGGACCCTTTTGACCGGGCGAGATATTCCTGAGTTTCCGGTTGCTCGATCAGCATGCGTGCCCATTTGGCGCATACTTTGGCCATCCGCTCGGGCTGAACGCCGAGCTGCACCATGGCAACCCCGCCATTGACCGATTCCCTGTAGTCCGCAATCAGCCCATCCCGGAGCTCAAATCGGCTCATACCGTCAATGACGACTTTTTGCCCCGCAAACTCCGGGACTGTAGACGTGAAGCTCGACAGAGACCATGCATAGGCGATGTTGCCCTCACAGATCGGATCGAACATTTCCCAGCGGTAGTCCTCTCCGGCATCACGATGAAACTGATTTTCCATCATATCGGCGATTTCCGCCTGCCCTTGGTGATCTCCGTAGACATAATCATGATAAATGCCGTCTTCGGTGAAACAGGCGGCGAAGGCCTCCCCATCGCCGGATTCTGCGGCATTTGAAAACCGTTTCAGGAATTCTCGAAATTCGGGCGTCTTCATCTTAGCCTCTTTTTATTGATTTTCTTCCGCTAGCATGCGTTATGATTTACTTTCAATCCAGAAAATATGTAAAAAAATAATGCGAGTTAGAAAATGACCACCTTCTCCCTGCTCCACTATTCCGTGGAAAGCGGGATTGCCGATATTGTTCTCGACAACCCTCCCGCCAATGTCATCAATCCGGAAATGACAACCGAGTATTTCGCCGCGCTTGATCAGGCGAATGCAGATCCGGACGTAAAAATTATAATTCTCTCCGGCAAGGGCAAAGGATTGTCAGGGGGCGTCGATTTGAAGCTGCTGGATACATATGGCCCGACTGACATGAAAGCCTTTCTGTCCCGCTTTTACGTCGAAATGATTGACAAGGTTCGCGCATTGTCAAAACCCATCATGGCGTCCGTGCATGGATATGCAATGGAAGGCGCCTGCACGCTCGCCTTCGCCTGCGATATGGTGATCGCATCTTCTGATGCGAAGTTCGGCTATCCCGGCGTTCCAAATCTCGCAGCCCCTCCCGGCATGCATGTCTGGTTCCTGCAGCGTTTGATTGGCCGAATGAAAGCGGCGGAACTGATTTACACGGGCGATCCTATATCCGCCATAGAAGCCGAGCGCCTCGGTATGATTACACGCGTCGTCGCGCCAGAGGACCTCGCCTTTGAAAGCCGCAAGCTGGCGGCGAAAGTGGCCAGCATGTCACCGGTTGGCCTGAGAGCCGCCCGCGAACTTATCTACCGAATGGAAAATATGGATTTCAAGACCGTTCCCGGAACGGCGCTCGATGCTCTATCGCTTGCATTTGCATCAGAGGACAGCAAGGAAGCCCGCAGAGCTTTTGTCGAGAAACGCAAACCTGTCTGGACGGGCAAGTAGGGCTGAAAGCTACAATACCTTCAGCCCAGACGGTAGCTACTATTAAGCTGCGGCGAACTTGCTAAGGCGACTATTAATGATTTCCTCCGCCTCACTCATAATTCTGTCGATAAGCTCCTTGCAGGTCGGGTTATCATGGATGAGGCCGGCAACCATGCCGCAGCTCCAGGCGCCAACACCGACGTTCCCCTCTTGCATGACCTTCGGATAGACACCACCGACGAGATCGACAATATCTTCGATCTTCGTGTTCGCACCTTTTTCCCGCTCGATCTCGAGAACCTTCTCAACCGCATCGTTATTCAACACACGCTCCGTATTCCTAAGTGGCCGCATGATGAGCTTCGTGTCCAACTCGCTTGCCGCAATGATCGCATCCTTGACATTCTGATGGACGGGAGCTTCCTTGGTCACCATGAAACGGGTGCCCATGTTGATCCCGTCGGCCCCCAGCGCCAAGGATGCAACAAGCTGTTGGGCATTGCCCATTCCGCCGGACGCAACGAACGGAACCTCAAGCTCCTCTGCCGCGCGGGGCAGCAGGATCATGTTCGGGATATCGTCTTCCCCCGGATGTCCACCGCATTCGAAACCGTCCACACTGACCGCGTCACAGCCAATCTTCTGCGCTTTCAGGGAATGGCGAACAGAGGTGCATTTATGAATAACCTTGATACCTGCATCTTTCAGCGCCGGCATATAGGCTTCGGGGCTGCGACCCGCCGTTTCAACAATCTTGACACCGCCTTTAACGATCGCCTCGATATATTCCGGATAGGGTGGCGCTGTGAAGCTCGGCAGGAAAGTCAAATTCACGCCGAAGGGTTTGTCGGTCATATCCTTGCAGCGGGCTATTTCATTGGCAAGATCCGCCGGCGTTTTCTGGGTCAGCCCCGTGATGATACCAAGCCCACCCGCGTTGGAGACCGCTGACGCCAATTCAGCATATCCGACATAATGCATGCCCCCCTGAATGATGGGATGCTCAATACCGAAAAGTTCCGTTATTCTTGTTTTCATGGATGCCTCCGACTGGTTGTTATTCTTCTTGATTTATAGGAAGTGATCACCCATACCGCAACAATCCGCCGCAAGAGGTAATCTCTGATACCGAATATTTAACGGATAGAACAACCCAAAGGCAATTCCCAATTACCGACATAGCGATATTAATCACAGCGAAGCGCCAGCCCGTTTCAGTATGGCGGTAAAATCGGTTCCTTCCGGCAAAGTGCCATAGGCCCCGGACCAGTAATCGCCAAGCCGTGAGGCACAAAAGGCATCGGATACCGCTGACGGCGCATGTTGCACCAAGAGTGCCGCCTGCCAGGCAAGCGCCATCATTTCGGTGATACGGCGAGCCCGCGCCTCGAAGTTGCCCTGCTCATCGACTTCAGCTTTCAGCCGTGTGATATGAAGATCAAGGTTTCTATTGCCGCCCTTTGCGCGCTCCACTTCCGCAAAGAATGCAGGAAGAGCACCGGGATCCTTGTAAAGCGCGCGCAGGACATCAAGGCAGATCACGTTGCCCGACCCTTCCCAGATACTGTTCACCGGCGCCTCCCGATAAAGACGGGGGAGGATGCTTTCTTCGATATATCCGGGTCCGCCGTGACACTCCATGGCTTCGTAAACATGGCCCGGCGTGCGTTTGCAGATCCAGTATTTCCCGATGGCCGTCCCGATACGCGCCAGCGCCGCCTCTGCAGGGGCCTTTTCCGCATCACTTATCGCACGGCCAAGACGCAGGAACAAAGTCGTCGCAGCCTCTGATTCCAGCGCCAGATCCGCGAGGACATTCTGCATCAAGGGTTGTTGAATAAGTTTTTTCTGAAAAGCCGAGCGATGCGACGCATGGTGGATTGCCTGTGTCACCGCCTGTCGCATCAAGGCGGCGGATCCGACTGCGCAGTAATAGCGGGTACCCTGCACCATCTCAATGATGGTACGGACGCCCCTTCCCTCCTCACCGAGCATAAGGCCCCAGGCCTCAACAAGTTCCATTTCACTCGACGCATTGGATTTATTTCCGAGCTTGTCCTTCAGGCGTTGGATATAAAGACCATTTCGCGTCCCGTCGGGACGCCATCGCGGAAGCAAAAAGCAGCTCAGTCCATTTTCGGTGTAGGCGAGCGACAAGAAGGCATCCGACATCGGCGCGGAGCAGAAGAACTTGTGCCCGGTGAGGATATAAGCAGCCCCGGGCCCGGTTTTGGTGCCCTCTGGCCTCGCTTTCGTCGAATTGGCACGCACGTCGGAGCCGCCTTGCTTCTCCGTCATGAACATGCCCATGGTTATGCTTTTTTTCTCTTCCGCAGGGATATCCCGGGGATCGTACTCCTGCGCCAGCAGCCGCGGAATCCAGACATCGGCTATCTCCGGTGTGGCCTTGAGGGCAGGCACCACGGCATAGCTCATGGCCATCGGGCAAAGAACCCCGCCTTCAATCTGATTAAGAAGGTAGGAAAGTGCGCCATGGGCAACATGGTTTCCGAAGCGCGGATTGTTCCAGGCAAAACTCGGAAGGTCGTTGGCGATCGCGAGGTCCATCAGGTTGTGATAGGCCGGATGAAAGGTTACCTGATTGATCCGCATGCCATTGCGGTCAAACGCTTTCATTTCGGGAGGGTACCGGTTTGCTTGATTGGCCCATTCAAGCGTTTCCTCCTTACCCGCCTTCATGGCGAAATCGATTATATTGCGTTCCGCCCATCCTGCCCCTTCCCGGCGCAGCCCTTCCTGCAACGGCAAATCTTTGCCATAAAGATCCTGATCCCCGAGAGGTGGCGGCACATTTGTCACCTCATGGGTGGGCAGATTAGAAATCGGGCTGCGGATATTCATGACATGCCTCCTTCTCAACAGGTGTGAGACTGATATAGAATATGGGACTCGATCTCATCCTTGCCAAACAACTTCATGCCGCAATGTGTAAGGCCCGAGTTTTTCCGCTATCTGTGGCCCCAATTGGTCCTTGTCTCCACCCGTGACTGACACGGTCGCCAGACTGCCGTGCACCGGATGATTATCGACCGTCACCGTAATGACTACCCCGTCTGCGGCAAGCGCCTTGAGTTCGGCATTGAAGACTTTCACTGCGGCATCATGCCGGAGCGCAGGCTTGAATATCTTCCCAACGCCCGTCAGCGGCATTTCGCTTAAGATGGTCAGGTCCGCCGGGTTCGCCGCCCGCTCCGGAATATGCTCACGCGCGAACTCCTTCAACTCCTCCGGCGTTACATTTGCATCCGGCTTCAACTGAACATAGGCCACCGGCATTTCACCGGCATAGGCATCGGGTCGTCCCACAGCGGCGGCAAGCTCCACGCTCGGATGTTCATGCAACGCTTCTTCAATGATCGAAGGATCGATATTATGGCCTCCACGAATGATCAGATCTTTTGCACGGCCCGTAAGCCAGATATAGCCATCCGCATCAATCCGCCCAAGGTCGCCGGAACGCAGCCAGCCATCGGTCGTGAATGCCTTCTGATTATACTCTGCCTGCACATAACCGGGCGTGACGCAGATGCCCTTCATAATAATTTCACCGATCTCGTCCACATCGGAAAACCGGGTAATATGACCGCTTTCATCAATGTCCGCCGCTTTTACCTCGACAAAAGGAAAGCGCAATCCGACGGAACCGAAGCGCACCTCACCCTGTTGCGGCTGCATGGTGGTGAAGCATGTCACCTCCGTCATCCCGTAGCCTTCAAGCATGGGGACACCGGATTTTTCACTGATTGCCTTCAGAACCTCAATCGGCGCGGCAGACCCGCCGGTCAGTCCGGCTCTTAAAGTGCTGATATCGGCGTCCCCGACCGGTACGTTCAACAATGCCGACATCATGGTCGGCACGCCGCCGAGAACAGTTACTTTATATTTATCTACAAGGCGCCAGTAATTACCGATCACAAGAGGGTCACGAAAACCCTGAGGGCTAACAATCACCAGAGTGATACCGTTTAGCATCGGGACCAGCCCAACGACGATGGAACCACTAATATGGAACATCGGCAACCCGGCCAACAGGCAGTCTTTTTCAGAATAACCCAGACCGAAACCGCTCGAGGCGATCTGGGAGAGCTGCATCCGGTTGGTGTGGGGCGCAAGTTTGGGCACCCCGGTCGTTCCGCCTGTATGATAGTAGCCAATAACATCATCCAGAGAGTCATTAAGCGGGCCGTTTATCGCACTCGCATCCTGCTTTGCTGTCTCCGCATCAAGTGGAAAAATTTTCTTGCCGTCACATTCCTTGTCACCACCAAGCACATATACGGCCTTAAGGTTTGGCATGCGTTCGATAACATAGGCGGCCTTCTCCCAGAGTTCAGGGCTCAATGCCTGTCCGGTCGCAATGAGGATGGTGGCATTCGCGGCTTCAGCAATACCATGAATATGCTCCGGCTCCAGCAAGGGATTGACTGCATTGACCGTTCCTACAGCCTCCGCACCCAGCATCGTAAAATATGCCTGTGGGCAGAGCGGCAAAATATAGGTAACCGTCTCCCCCTTCTTCAGGCCTGCGGAAAGAAACAGATTGGCCGTCTGGTTCGTCTTGGCCAGCAACTCCCGGTATGTGATTGGGATACCCTCTCCCATTGGATCACCCGGCGGCAAGGCGATCAGGGCAGGCTTGTCCGCGAATTTCTCAACGGTCGCGCAAAAGGCATCATATACAGAATGATAAGGAACCCATTGCTCGATCGGTGTCTGCTCAAACTTTTCGACATCCGCAAGCGAATTAAAGGGTAAGTTGAAGGCTTTCAGCGAATTCGCCATTCTTTTTTCTCCCAAGGTATTTTATTTTTATTCAGGATGATTGGTCATCTCTAATTATGTCGATCATGATGCCATATTAAAGTCAGGACACAATGAAAAACTGGCGGCCTTGCTTTGCCAGATTTTGCAACCGTCGGAGGTTTCATGAAGGACTTAAAGAATTTAACCGCCCTTACCATCGGTTCCGCGACAATTGATATTATCGCCTCGGTCGAGGATCAAGATATCGAGCGAATGACGATGCATAATGCCACGTCATCCTTCCTTCTGCTCGAAGAAGGCCGGAAGATTGACGTCAGTTCCATCAAGTCTTCTGTCGGCGGTGGCGGCGCAAACTCCGCGGTTGCGCTCGCACGCCTTGGATATCGCACAAGCGCTTTCGTAAAGACCGGCAAAGATATTGAAGGGGCAAAAATAAAAGAAGAGCTCGAAGCGGAAAACGTAGAAACCGACTTGATGATTATGGATGATAGACTTGCGACCGGGCAGGCCATCATGATCATGTCTCATGTCCGCAACCCCACTATATTTACCAACCGGGGGGCCAACACGTCACTCACAACTGACGAAATCAATCCCGATCTGTTTCACCAGAAGGATCTGGTTTATATCGCCAGCCTATCCGGTAATTCAGCGGCCTGCCTCACCCATATTACGCGCCTCGCCAAGGAAGCAGGCGCCTTCGTGGCAACAAATCCAGGCATCCGCCAGATTACATATTGGGCAGGCGACATTGTAGAGGCTTTGGCGCATGTAGATCTGCTCTCCATCAATGCTGTCGAGGCCGAACAACTCGCCCTGACCCTGTTACCTAAAGGGCAGCCGATCTCCGCAGAAAGAGCCGCGAGTGATGGCCCGCTTCTTCTGGATAGAGGACTTGGCGGGCGATCCTTCGAGAGTTTTGTTAGGGAAGTCTGCAAACTTGGACCAAAGATTGTGCTGGTCACAAATGGTGCTGAAGGGGCCTATGCCGGCACATCAGACGGCATCCGGTTTCATCCAGCCGGCAAAGCAGAGGTCGTCAATACCGCAGGGGCCGGAGATGCCTTCGCGACCACTCTCTCCGCCTACGCCGCCGCCGGGGCGGAACTTGAGACCTGCCTGAAAGCGGCAACCGAGAATGCTTTGTCCGTCATCGCCGCGCCGGATACACAGAGCAGTTTGTTGCGGTTGCAGGAACTGCAAGCTTTGTTACGTGCCTGAGATCACAACTACCGGTATCTATCATTGTACGTCCCTCCTGAATGATATAGTACGAAGTCAATCAGGAGCACTGTCGCCATGGTTAGAAATCTTCTCTTAAACGTTGTTGTCTCGGCTCTGTTCGTAATATGCATAGTGTCACTAGCAATGGCCGAGGACATTGGAACAGTAACTCGGCTGAAAAACACGGCATCTGTTGTTCGTGCCGGTCAGCAAATGAATATTGAAACCGGCTTCAAGGTTCAGGAGTTCGATGAAATTCTGTCCGGAGAAGAGGCGCGCGTTGAAATCACTTTTCATGACGGAACAAAGCTCAATATCGGGGCAGATTGTCATATCGTCATCGACAAATTTATGTTCGATCCCGATGTAGGTATCAGCATTGCAATTTTAAGGGCCCTGCAAGGACCGTTTCGTTTTATCACGGGCCACATTGGCAAAACCCGTGATCCTCAGATCGTCGTTCAATCCCGCTTTGGTGTGATCGGCGTCCGTGGGACCGATTTCTGGGCTGGTCCGTCACGCGGTCAGTATGGCGTCTTGCTGCTTGAAGGGTCGATATCTGTGACCAACCCATCCGGTCAACGTATCCTCACTGAACCGGGAACCGGCGTTAACCTGACAAGTAACGATGTGCCGCCAAGTGAGGTGACGACATGGGGAGCTGGCCGGGCCGCCGAGGCACTTGCCGCTGTCGCATTCTAGATTGAAGAGTTCGTCAGGGCATACAGACGGCCCTATAAAATTAACCATCTAAAGCATGAAACTTTAACCCGATTTTTCTCGTTTTTACTGTACTGCCCGGAATTAAAGTGATCCTTTACGGTGACTACTTCGTATTCATGGGTAGTATGCAAGGTTGGGAATATCTGCCCATCTGACCCATTATCTATGAATTCCCTTTCGAGGAGAGCAGTATGTTAAAGAAAATACTTCTGGTGATTTCACTGACGATTGTTGGCGCCATTTCGGCGACTGGACAGAGCCTGGCTGCCAATTCCGAGGTCGGAACCGTTACCCGACTGCAAAGCACTGCAGAAATCGTTCGTGACGGCAAGGGTATTCCTCTCGAAGTTGGCTCAATCGTTCAGGAAAATGATGAAATTAACTCCAAATCAGATGCCCGCGTTGAAATTACCTTCAATGACGGGACAAAGCTCCTGATAGGAGAAAATGCCCGCATAGGAATTGATGAGTATCTTTATGAGCCGAAAGATGGTATTGGCACTGCAATTTTGAGTGCGCTTCAAGGACCGTTCCGCTTTATCACTGGTAAAATCAGCGAGATGAAGGAGAAGCGCCTTGAAGTAAAAACCAGTCTCGCCACGATTGGCATCCGCGGAACTGACTTCTGGGGCGGGCCGTCCATGGGCACTTATGGTGTCTTTCTGTTCGAGGGTACAATCGTTGTCTTTAATTCGGATGGTGGTCGGATTGTAAGTACTCCGGGGACCGGCGTCGATGTGAATGGCATGAACATAGCGCCAGGCGAAGCAGAACAATGGAATGAAGAGCGGGCTCAGGCAGCTGTTGCTACTATAACGTTTAGATAGTTAGGCCCTTCAGGAGAGCGATGGATCGAGTTTATGCAGACCTTCCCCTATCACCCGATAGTCTGAAAGGAGTTCGTGACTATTGGATGTCTTTACGGGGAAGCCGAGGAATGCCGACGCGCCCGGAATTCGATCCCGCCGCCATCGTCCGTTATCTCCCTTATGTAACGCTGGTTGATGTCTTTCAAGATCCGGCGCGGTTTCGTTATCGGCTCATTGGAACCGGAATCACCGAGATCGCAGGACGCGATGCAACGGGAGAATGGCTCAATGAAGATCTCTATGGTGAGAAAGCAGAAGACATTCTCTGGGCGTACAAGAAATGCGTATCGGAAAGGCAACCGATTGCTGTTCGTGAACAAGTTCAGTTTGTTGAAAAGACTTGGGTCACTATTGATGTTGCATTATTTCCATTCGGAGATTCAGACGACAATATCAACATAATACTGGGTGCCGTGGACTTGACCGCTGATGGCGCCGAAACGCCCGGCCTCAAACGAAGCTATATCCTGAATTGGGAAGCAACCTAAGTTACTTCATATCCTATGAATCCTGGGCCGCACAGTCTTTAAAGAAAATATACCCCACCAATAAGCACCCAAGCTGCGATAAACAGGGTTTGCAACGTTATAAGAAGGACCGGTTGGTACCCGATGGTCAGAATATTCTCTAAGGAGGTTTTTACCCCCAAAGCAGCTATAGCAGTCACCAGACACCAGGATGAAAGCGGGATCAGAAAATCTTTCGCAATCGCCGGAACCATATGCATGCTGTTGAGCCCAACACACAGGCAAAAACCAACCACAAAAAACGGCAGCGGGAGGCCTTTTACAGCACCTGAGCTTCTCCTACGGAAATACAGGGAAATGACCAGCACGATCGGGACCAATAACGATACTCTCAACAACTTCGCAATCGTCGATATATCCCCCACTTCCGACGATATGCCATATCCCGCCCCCACAACTTGCGCGACGTCATGTATTGTGCCGCCAAGGAAAATTCCCGCAAAGCTGTCATCTAGATGCAGGGCGTTGACCAGAATAGGATAAATGATCATGGCCAAAGTGCTGAGCGCCGTTACAGCAATAACCGTAAAAACCGTATCCCGTTCACTATTTGGGGTCTTGGGCAGAACAGCTGATATGGCAAGCGCCGCGGACGCGCCGCATATCGCAACCGCGCCACCGGTCAGAAGTCCGAAACGCTTGCCACGCCCTAGTAAACTGGATAGCAGAATACCGACAAGGATAGTCGCACCAACTCCCGTCAAGATAATCCCTACCGGCGCCCATCCGAGGGATAGAACATCATCAAGCGTTAATCGCAGTCCAAGCAGCGCCACACCAAAACGCAACAATGTACTGGAGGAAAACTGAATACCGGCTGAACATTTTCCCTCTTCAGCCAGGAAGTGAAATGCGATCCCGAGTAAAAGGGCAAACAACATTTGCGGTGCCGTATAGTGTTCCGCCAGAAGCCGGGCGGCCGCGGCAATGGTCAGGCACAGCAGCAGCCCCGGAAAAAAAGATAGGCATTTGTCATACTGAGATCTGAGATTTGATTTGAGCTGGTCGAGCAATTTCATCGTAAAGCTGGTGAACAAGGGTAATTTTACCTGGCAGGCAGACTGACGGTGTCGTTAAACATATTAATCTCTTCTTTCGCAAGTGCGATAGAAATTTTCCAACAATTCCTTATCAGACGGGCTCAGCCACGGATATTATTGTGCCATTGCATTCCCCGAAACCGATTGTCCGGTATCCGTCCTTTTCACACCAAGCCGACAGGAAGACAGTATCTCCATCTTCCAGAAATCTGCGACTCTCAGTATTCGAAAGTTGGACAGGGAGTTCGCCTCCTTTTGTTACCTCTATCAGGGCACCGGTTTGATCTGGTCCCGGACCCGACATAGTGCCGCTCCCAAACAGATCTCCCGGCCGCAGGTTGCATCCGTTCAACGTATGATGCGCGACCATCTGCGCCGGTGTCCAGTATGAATATTTGAAGTTACTCTGTCCGAGGCGCTTGGGCGGCACTCCCTCCACCTTCATTTTCGCTGACTGGACGGAAACATCAAGATGCATATCTATGACGCAATTTGCCTCTTCCCTATCCGAACTAAGATAAGGAAGGATGGTTCTCTCCCCTTTGTGCTTCATGGAAATTCGAAACGGCGCAAGCGCTTGCATAGTGACAATCCAGGGAGAGATTGTAGTTGCGAAGTTCTTGCCCAAAAACGGCCCGAGCGGTTGATACTCCCATGCCTGGATATCCCGCGCCGACCAGTCATTCAGTAGACAAATCCCAAAGAGATGTTGTTCTGCCTCGTCAATTGAAATCGGAACATTCCGTTGATTACCCGCCCCGACAAACAGTCCGACTTCCATTTCATAATCCAACTTTTCGGACGCTGATACATGCGGCGGGGCATCAATCGAAGACCGGATTTGGCCTTTCGGCCTGACAATCGGCTCCCCCGAAACGACGATCGAAGACGAACGGCCATGATATGCAATCGGCACCCATTCATAGTTCGGCATTAAAGGATTATCCGGCCGGAACAGCTTTCCGATATTCGTCGCATGATCAATCGACGCATAGAAATCCGTATAGTCCATAATCATCGCAGGGAGCGCATACTCTGCATTTGACTGATCTATCAGGCAATCCGAAATTTCGATCTCATAAAGGCTTCCCTGTCTTAGCACCCCAAACAATGCTTTTCGGGTACTGGACCAGATAGCCTCTCCCTCTGCCATGAAGTCATTGAGAGTGGATGCATACAGACTTTCAGGAATGTTCAATCGGGAGGCCCGCGCGACTTCCGATTGACCTAACGCCGTCAGGTCCAGGATTTTGTCACCAATCCCCACGCCGATACGAAAGGTCTCATCGGTCCCTGCGCTGCGGAACACCGCATAGGGCAGGTTCTGCAAGGGAAAAGGATTCCCCTGTTCATTTGCTGTTTCAACCCAGCTCATACTATTTGGATCATGCGTTTCGTTAAATGTTATCATCCGTTTACGATCGATAGATAATTTGTCTTCCTATATACCTTAGAAACTATCTCCGGCGGATAACCCATTCTTTTTTATCGAAATCGATTTCTTCCCATCTGGCATTAATCAGCTCATTCGTACGCACGAACGTCAGCATAATTAGCTTGAGAGCGTTTCGGGTACTTTGATAAAGCCTCGCGTCGTTCCGTTCCAGCGCGGCAATAAACTCCGGCAACTCCCCTACATCCAATGCCGCGAAGTGTTCCTTCTTAACCGGTTTTAAGGCTTCCTTGATATCCTGAGACGGATCGCGCTGTGCTTTACCTGTCGCAATTGCGTACCGGAAAATTTCACCGCATTTTTGCAGTTGGCGCTTCGCCAGTTCATGCGCCCCGCGATTCTCGATTTTCCGGATGACCTGCAACAGCAACGGCGGTTCAATTTCTAAAATTGGAAAATTGCCAATCTCTGGAAATATATCTTTTTCAAGCCTGGTGATAATCTCTTCCGCATATCGCTTCCGCCAGCGGCTTTTGCGATTCTCGTACCATTCTCGTGCAATCACTTCGAAAGTGTTTTCGGCATTCTCTTTCGCTAATACCTTTTTCTTCTTCTTGTCCTGGGAGGGATCAATTCCATTCTCCAGCAGTTTGCGTGCCCGGAGGTGCTTACCCCTTGCTTCTGCTAAAGATGTTTCCGGATACACCCCAAGAGCCAGAAGCTTTTCCTTGCCGACAAACCGGTATTTATAACGCCAATATTTACTGCCATTAGGCCGGACCTCCAGATAAAGGCCTTTTCCATCGGACAGCTTATAAGCTTTTTCCTTCGCTCCTGCCCTCTTGATTTTGATATCGGTTAGCGGCATTTTGGGGGTACATGATTTTTGGCATTTTCAATGTACCCCCAATCTTACCCTCAAATTTTCTGGATGCAAGAGGTTAGTATCGGATTACATAAGACGCGAAATTCCAATATATCATTGTTTTTATTGTATATTTTGGATAACATTGGATTAAGTGAAATAAGGTTCTGGCTGGGGTGGCAGGATGCGCACCATTAAACCCATTTATCTAAATAAATCAATACCTTAAAAATTTACTGCAACCCCATAAAAACCGATTTTGTATCACTTAAATGTACTAAGTCAAGACGAAATGAAGCAAATTTCAAGTTAGTTCAGCTTGTCCTAATTGCCATCATCCCTAAGCAACAAACCGTCATGACAGTTATGATAAATGAATCCTCATACAGCAGTTCATTTTTATACGAAATTACTACTCGCCATCTATACAAATTGTTGATGCTAACAGTAAGCTGACTTATTTGCCGTCAATTTCTGTAAAGGGATGCGAAGCAGAAGTAGTTTTAAACCATCAATAACTTCTCAGTTTGACCCAACTCGGACTTCTTTTCTTGTCAGGTTTACCTTATTGGGGCAGACTTTAACGAATAGTTAAGCGCTGCGGTACGTTTTTTTTGCAGTCTGATATTTATGGGGATTATTATGCCAATAAAGGTGATCGGCGTCGGTGTCGGCAGAACAGGCACCTATTCTCTTAAGCTCGCGATCAATCAGATTGGGCTGGGACCCTGCCATCATATGGAAGAAGTGCTCCACAATCAGCCAGCGCAAGTGCCACTATGGGCGGCAGCTGCCAAAGGCGCTCCTGATTGGATGGCAATCTACAAGGGATATGAAAGTGCCGTCGATTGGCCTACGGCTGGATTTTTTAGGGAATTGTACACGGCCTATCCAACAGCCAAATTCATACTGACGCATCGCACCCCAGAAAGCTGGGCACAAAGCTTCTCCTATACGATTTACAGATTGCTTGCTGAACGGGACCAGGCCCCCGAGGAATTACAGGAGTGGCTTGACATGACCAGCAAGGTTATTGATAAAACAGGATTTCCTTCTGGACTTAGTGAAGCAAATTTGAGGGAAGC
The DNA here is from genome assembly GCF_963976355.1 of uncultured Sneathiella sp. Taxonomy (NCBI): domain Bacteria; kingdom Pseudomonadati; phylum Pseudomonadota; class Alphaproteobacteria; order Sneathiellales; family Sneathiellaceae; genus Sneathiella; species uncultured Sneathiella sp. The sequence continues at coordinate 161,245 of NZ_CAXBKA010000005.1, read as the reverse complement.
TTTCATCGCTCATAATGAGGCGGTCGTAGCAACGATTCCCGCCGATCAACTCCTTGTCTATAAGGTTAAGGATGGTTGGGCGCCGCTCTGTGCTTTCCTGGACGTGCCGGTTCCCGATGCCCCTTTTCCACGCACCAATGATCGTGCAGAGTTTTGGGATCGCGTATCTGGCAAGATCTGAATCACACATGACTGAACGAAGGAAACTAGCAGCAATATTCGCTGCAGACGTTGTCGGGTTCAGCCGTCTTATGGGGGCTGACGAAGAAGGCACACTGACGCGTTTACGGACAGTGCTTGACCATCTGGTTGATCCAAACATAACCGCCCATAATGGACGTGTGTTCAAGCGAACAGGGGATGGTGTCTTAGTCGAATTCCTAAGTGTGGTTGATGCTGTGCGCTGCGCAATTGACGTGCAAGAAGCAATGATCGAGCACAACGGCGGTTTGCAGGAGAAGCATACCCTCGTACTTCGCATAGGCATTCATCTCGGAGATGTAATTGAACAGAGCGATGGCGACTTGATGGGTGACGGTGTTAATATTGCGGCACGTCTGGAAGGGATCGCCAAGCCCGGCGCAGTCTGTCTATCTGAGGACGCATATCGCCAAGTAAGAGCGAAGATCAATCTGTCTGTTACAGACCACGGCGAAACGACTCTCAAAAATATTGCAGAACCCATCCGGATCTATTCGCTGGCGGTTGGCAATGAGCTGACTATGAAGGATGTGGCGGCGGAACAACTCGGTTTACAGACAAATAAAGCCACAAAGCTCAGAACTCCTGAAAAGCCCTCAATTGCCGTTCTGCCGTTTACGAACATGTCTGGAGATAACGAGCAGGAATACTTTGTTGACGGTATGGTTGAGGATATCATCACGGCGCTGTCACGTTTTAACCAGCTCTTCGTCATCGCCCGAAATTCGAGCTTCGTATACAAGGGCCGGGCTGTGGATATTAAGGAGGTCGGCCGTGAACTGGGTGTACGCTACGTGTTAGAAGGCAGCGTACGTAAGGCAGGGAACCGTTTGCGTATTACCGGACAGTTAATTGATGCCACCTCAGGCGCTCACCTGTGGGCAGACCGCTTTGATGGTGAATTGGAAGATGTGTTTGATCTGCAGGACAGAATTACTGACAATGTGATCGGAGCGATCGAACCGACGGTGCGCAAGGCCGAGATCGAACGCTCACGACGCAAATCAGCCGGTAATCTAGATGCTTACGATCTTTATCTTCAGGCGCTCCCCAATATTTATGCTGTACGTCCTGATGAGAACCGGAAAGCGCTTGATTTGCTCAATCGTGCTATTGATCTTGACCCGTCATACGGACCAGTTTTTGCACATGCTGCTTGGTGTTTTGTGCAACGGATCAGTCGACCCTGGCCACCTTACGGCAGCGATGATTTAGCCACGGCAATCTCGATGGCCCGCCGGGCGCTCGCCGCCGAGACAGACGATGCGGTGAGTATCGTGCTTGGCGGCTTTACGCTCGTGATGTTGAAACAGGACTACGCGACTGGACTGGATGCTGTCCGTCGCTCAGTTAAACTAAACCCAGGATCAGGTTTCGTAAATGCAATGGCTGGCTGTGCTCTTGTATTCGGCGATGATTTAGAGGCCGGGTTGCGTCTTTTGGAGCGAGCAATGACACTAAGTCCGATGGACCCCAATTTCTTCAGCCATTTGACTGTTTCAGCAGTAGCACACCTTTTCAATGATCGCGCCGATCTTGCTGCTGAATTGGCTGAACGCTCTCTTGCCCTCAACTCGGAATGGGACTCGACTTATTGGGTGCTAATTGCTGCCTACACCCAGCTTGATCGATTGTCAGAAGCTCGAGTTGCAACCAAGAAACTTTTAACAATATCATCAGAAGCAACAGTTGCTAAATATAAAATAGCTCTGCCTATCAGGAGCCCCGACTCCCTTGAGCTGGTCCTTAGCGCCCTCCGGCGGGCGGGCTTGCCGGAATGAGCATGAGATCCCATAGGCATTTCTTGTAATTTACACGCTGCGCTCAATGTCGCCTTCTAGCACAAAGCAGAACAAATGTCTGAGCCAAGAAGTGCCTCCTATTTGAGGATTAACGGACTTGGCGGCAGATTGACCTTAGCATTGAGCCGGGCTTCATTCATATGTCTTTACTTTCTCAACCTGGGGGTAGTCGTATTTCAAGCAAGATAATACGAGTAGGGAATATTGTATCATCAACAAAACAGTCCTACACTGAATAGCCCCTAGATTTGTAGATACCTTGCAGCTTAAGAATGAGTGAATAGCCTCTAGGTTTACACATTAATCATACATTTTTACTTGTTTCTCTTGACAGTAAATCCATCGCCTGATTTTACTAATGCGGATAATAATTTTATTCTAAAAAAGGAATAGTTGTGAAATTTAATGCATTAGCAGCGTTGACAGTATCAATATGCGCAATTGTGTTGAGCAATCCCCTGCCGGTAATCGGTGCGGAAAAAAAGTTAGAAAATATATCGCCTTATGCCGGAATAAAAAAGCCAGCTCCTGAGTACGCCAGAATGGTTGTAACTTGGCCCCCTAAAAAAGAGGGAGGGAAAGAAACAGTCAGGTACTTTGATGAATTAGGGTGGTCCCATAACATCCGCGAAACGCCGGATGGAGATATATACTTTGAAACTAAAGTAGGGCATGAAACCCACGCAATATATGGAGTTCCTGGACCAATATTTCCCCCGATTGAAGAAGGTCTAGCGTTTAACAAAGCAGTCGCAGAGTCTATTTATTCTGCTGCATATTTAGTTGATGAAGATTTGAAAAGTGAATGCTATGAGTACATTAAAGGGGTGTTGTTAGACCCAACTTCACTCAATATCACAGCGCCTCTAAAACTTGCAGAGAAAGATATTCTTAAAACACCCCATGTTGGAATTCGATTTAAAGGCAAAGCGAACGCAAGGAATCGAGGCGGGAACATTGTTCCCTCGATAATGTATTGTCATTTTCGTGCTACTGCTACGGGAGTTGAATTTAGATCTGGAGCACTAGTGAACTGAAGGCTAATCGACTCTTCGACCCGCTGATTCATAGTGTACTGATCACTTCAATACCGATTAGCCTATTAGTAGTTCCAGACGTCTGCGGATAGCTCGCTTGTTTAAATTTTCAAAAATAAGTGAGATAAAGGAGTGGTGAGATGTTTGGTTGGTTCAAAAAGATAAATGAAGAAAAACCCTCATGGGAACATCCAACCGAACCACACCTACTTATAGACCATAAGCAATTGAAAATGACCCAATCGCAAGTGGAAAAAGTCCTGACTGCAGGATTTAACGTGAGAATATTGGTTGATGAAGGTTTCCAAATCAAAGAGAGTTCTCCAGTCCGCATTACCGCAGTCATGGAGAAAGAAAACTATTTTTGTGAATATTCTGTCACATATGAGTTAGACGGAAACAAAGTAAAGAAAGTAGTGACCGAACTGCAGGGTCAATGGAGTGCGGGCAAAAAAACAGGAAAGCTATCAGGTGGAACCAACGACCCATTCGATAAATGGAGGGATTGGGATTGTAGGTATGAAGATATAATGGAAAATCTACGTGATGAATAAGTCAAACTCCACAAACTGAAGTTATTTTTTACACCGAAATTGGTATTAAATGTCGGCATTTTAGGCATATACCGCCGAGATATTTCAACGTCATGGCGAGCTAATTACGAAGTATTCGATAAACTGAAGCCCTGCCTATTTCTAGTTTTTTCGCAATCTCCGTCGCACTAACTCCGTCTGAGGCCAGTTTTAGCACTTCATCGCCTTTAGCCCTAGCTGTCGGCTTTCTTCCTTTGTACTTCCCTTCGCTCTTGGCCTTGGCAATACCCTCTCTCTGCCTCTCCAGCATGATTTGCCTCTCAAACTGGCTAACGGCCCCCAAAAGGTTCAGGACCAGTTCTCCAGTGGCATTGCTGGTGTCTATTCCGAGGTTGAGTATTTGAAGATGGGCATCCTTACCTTTAACCGTTTCAACGATTTCCCCGAGATGCCTCATAGATCTGGCCAGACGGTCCAGCTTAGTAACAACCAACGTATCGCCTTCGCGCATATAGTCCAGCGCCTGAGCTAGTTGCTTTCTTTGGGCTACAGAAGAAACTTGTTCCTTGAATATCTTACCACACCCCTGTGTTTCCAATTCCTCTATCTGAGCCTCAAATCCCGCGACCTGTTCAAGTGTTGACGTTCTCGCATAGCCAATCTTCATAATTTTGCACCCTAAAATGTATCATTAGATATAAGACTATGTGGGAATTTCATCTCAAATGTCAAATACTATTTATTTGAGACGCTATAGGGATGCTGTTGGAGTGTATCTTTAGGGCAAGGTCTAGTGGGAAGAAAATGGGCGTTAATCACCCTTAGAGCAGCCCTGAGAGGGTTTAGCTTAGAATGTCAATTTCCCCTTCCAAGTTTGCTTACTCCAGCCAGCAAGTCCCTCTGGCCGTTCTGAGCCAGTGAGATCAAACAAAACTGGATTGAGGGGGGTATGGGGGAATTTAGAATGTCCAATGATTGATGTGGACTCTCGTAATAACGCACCATTTTTGGGAAGAATATATGCGGTCCACTTTACCAACATAATGATATTTTGTTTTATGGAAGTTAGTTTGTACGCATTACCTGATTTATAAAAAGCGTATCGATAAGGTCGGCTCTTGGTATGCCTTTTAAGCTGTATCTTCAGGTCGCTAGGCGCGTGATTGTGCTTCTTCATCTGTTCTAACTGTTGTTGGAATAGTCACGCTATTATAGACCGACGTTTGACTGTTTACTATCGACCTGAAGAGACTATAAAAGGCATAGCAACGAAAGTCTTTCATGGGCGGAGAGCGGAAGTTCGCTGCACCCCGTTCCAAAATCTGGTACGCGAGCGTGCAGTATCTTGAGTTATATAAGTTTCTTGCTGGCAGATTCCTTTGGCGTCGCATCAATAACGATGATATCGGAAGCTCGTAGGCCTGCAACAATCCGCTTATTTCTTATATCTTGGATTGTTTCGAGTTTGTTTCCCAGCTTTCCGTAGTCAATAACTACGAAGATACCAAAAAAGCTGCTGCTAGCCTTTTTGTAGTGCTCAAGCTGAACCTCGTAACCGTGCTTAACTTTGCCGGTATCTCTCTTTAACTCTACTAGCACGTTCGCCTCATAGCCGGACGAGAATTTGAAATCGACGGGTCCGCCCCCCATATTTGCTTCGGGCGACATATCAATATTGTTAGCCTTGCAAAAAGCATCGGCGGCGAGTTGGAAAATTATCTGTGAAGCCCGCTCCAGCTTGGGCTTATCGCCCGACCATAGCTCCTTCCAAAGGTCACCAACTTCAACGTGCTTTTTGAACATCCCAATCGCCTCTAACACAACATCTCGGATTGCCTCGGGACCCTTAGTCAAATCCACATTTGATTTCTCTTCGAATCTTGTTTTGTCTTGCAACATCAATTGTCGCAAGCGGAAGTAACCCAGTATATCTTCATCAGCGTCGTATGCTTTGGCGTTTGCCATAACAGATGCAAGAAAGTGGTTGAAAGCGTCAGAAGAGCTTAGTGCAGCACTCCGCAAAGCCTCTTTGTATTCCGTAACAGTCGGTGTTGCTATTCCTGCGAGCATCTGACTAACTCGCGTCCGAATTTGATCATTCAACATGGCGGCAGCCTGAACATCTGACCAGTCATTTGCGATAGGTAAATCACGAACAATATCTTTTGGAACTAATAAGAACGGCCTGACTTTACCACTCCCATCATCGTAAACGGGTAGTTCTGCTTCGCTGTTTTCGTCAAGTCTTTGCGTTATCACATTCGTGCGCTCACAAAAGTCCTTGGTAATTCCTGCAAGCCTAAAAAAAATGACCCGTGTAGTAAAATCGCTAATAGTGTCAGGGCCCACGCCTTCCTCAAAGAAACCCATAAGAGAGATCATGTCCGGGTCTTTTACACCCAACCTAATGATGTCTGATGTAGTTCTGAGAATTGACTGCTTGATTTCATCAGATCGGGAGCTGCCGGACCTGCTTGAACCACCATAGCCCAATCCATTCTCTGGAGGTTCTTTAAGGTTTAAAAGGGTTTCTGCCCCCTTCCATGCAGCATCACCTTCTTTCTCCGCTATCGCTAAGAGCCGAATGACGTTACTGAAGTATTTTCGAAAATCTTCGACCGCACCCTTCGAAATTTCTTCATAGGAACACTTTTCGAGCAAGACTGGATCAATGAAAAGTTCCAAGTCTACATTAAGAAATGGATCTAGTAGGTTTGCCTTATCCAGCTCGTTGGGATCAATGCCAAAATGTGCCGAAAACAAGATCGGGCTAGAATACTTCGCCATAACAACTCCGGTGATGTCTCCGTCGCAATATGACCGAGATTTTCAGTGTACACCAAACTCAAAATAACATCTATAGTAGTGTAGCGGCTTTGAAATATCGCCTGTCCACCAGCCAGGAGCCATCGCGCATATAGCTTTCGTATGCCCGCAAAGGACCAAATGCAGACTAACTGGAAAATAATGTATGGGCTTGCCCATGTGCGCATCCAAATCTAGCTTGGTAGTATGGAGCACTCCGGTTTTATTGAGTGTTTAGGAAAACTATTAACTTAGGTGCCTGACAAAGATGGATGACTTTGTTGTAATGCATGCCTCTATGGTCTACTGGTGTGACACGTAAGTGAGACATTGATCAACAAAGCTGTTATCAAAACACAGTAATATCAATGCATTGACACAATGGCGGCGTTTCCCCGATCCTGTACCATTTAGTGCGATCAATGACCTGATAAAAACTTCTAATGCCGTGACAAATCAGCTGATAGCAACAAATTAAAAAACAACGAGTATTCCAACGACAAAACAGACAAACAGAGATCCTTTCCAAGGACCTTACTTGATCTGGAAAATACGCAACAAAATCTCAGGCCGGAACAAAAAAAACGGCACCCCCGCCTAGATACGACCGTGGTCCCCCGAGAAAAAAAGAGGGTGTTTAAGAGGGGTTCAAGGTACCGGGATTTAGTATATTTATATCAATCTCTATGTATCAAATTGATATAAATATATAGATTTTTATATCAATGATATAAAAAATATATAAAAAAATAGCCCTTTTCAGCCGAATTCGCGACCTTGAGCACATATTTATCTGTAAATTATATAGGATTATTCCTTTATATTCAATTACTTATCAAATATTCTATATCAAATCGATATCAAAACGTGCTCACTATGGCTCCTTCTTTGTGTCAAATTTTCCTCACCCCTTAAGGTTACGTTGATTTTTTCTCAATTCCTTTCCAAAAATTTGAATTTATCCACCTAGCTAATCAAATAATATAATAACGACTTCATAATGCACTTTTTCGGCTGAAGAATAGACCGGCAATGAAGATTAAGCTCATTAGAAAAATCATGTCACAGACAATATTATTCGCTTGGGCAACACATTTTTTGGCTCTAGAAATTTATAAATTCATGCCAGTATAATCTCCAATACATCGTTATATACACCAAAAGAAAACATAATTTTCATGGCAAAAAGTTCAAAAATTAGGCTTCCCACGGCGTATGAAAGCCCGCAAAGCGCTCGTCAACGGCGGAGTTTTCTGAGGATTTTTGAATTAGCAATGACCGGAGAGTATGATTTGGACCGCATTTCCCGTAAAGTCAGTAGCCTCTCATACCTCACAGGATATTCTCCACCCAGATGGACAGATTTAACTTCCAGTGAAAAATTTGTAATGGAACAAATAGTAGGACATTTCTTTAAGATTAATTTTTCTACAACTTTCAATATTAGTGATGAACAACGACAAAATTGGATATCAAAACATAAAAATATCACTATAGGATTCAAAAAGGAAGTTCTTCACAAAGTCCGGCACATATTAGGAAAGCGCCCTACATACTGGCTGGTAGTTGAGCCAAAGATTTCTCGCGGAAAAAAAGCTAAGAAATATGTGGATACGATAAACTCTCCTCGGAGATTTGATATTCATGCTGGTTTTCTAGTAGACAAGTCTGATCTTGCCCGGTTTCAACAAGGATTGGATAAAAGAGCAGAACAGTTAAAGCTAAAAACGCCTAAACCATCCAGTTCGTTGCTCCCCAAAAAAAAGAAACAGAAAATTCCATACCCCTTATTCCTCAAAGGGAGAATGGTCCAAGGTGCTTATATTAAGGATATTGGATGGGCAACATACTCGTCTAAAGCTATTGCTCTGACAAAAAAAATGCACACGGATCTTACTGGACCGACGCCCTTTGGAAAATCCAGAAATCTAACGCATGCAGCAAAAGCAGCATACGAACAAATTAGGATTGATGCGGCAATATACGAGATTCCTGAACTGTTACTTGCCGAGTTGGTGAAATATTCAATATCACCTGTGCGGAAATTCAAACGTACCCGCGAATCTCTATATGAGCCCTGCCAAAAACTACTAGACAATGCTATAGCTGATTTAGATAAGTCACTAGCATCAAACGAAGATATTGAAACAATAGAAAAACTTTCCCATGCAGGAAAGACCGCTGTAATCAACTGGGCCATAGGTGAAGTTACTAAATTGGCACTTTAGGATGCCAGATTGACTTAATACTGGGGTTGCTCCCAAGTACCGTCAATAGTTCAAATCATTCAGAATTTCGCCCCTGTGGCCTCCAGCGACTATCAGCTATCTCTTTCTCGTAAAATCAGCAAAATGCTCCTAGGCGCGCTTATCGTGCCATTTAGAGCACATAAAAGGTGACTTGTTCTTACTCTGAGTTGCCAGCAACTCTTTCGGCGAATAATTTCTCAACTTCCGGCCACTCCAGCTTAGCTATCGCTTCCGCCAGATTTTTTAGCCTGAACCCTTTATGATAAACGGAGGTAGTCATGCTTTCACCGGAGTCATGCCCAACTAAAGCCTCGACTAGTTCTTTTGATACGCCCTTATTGAGTAGCTGTGTGATGAAGCCGTGTCGAAAGGAGTGATAATCTACTCCTCTTTCAAAAACCCCTATATCCTGTCGATATCGGGAAAACCATTTCGAGAATGCAAAGCCGTATTTTTTATCCGCACCGCCCGGTCTTAGCGCTGGAAAAATTGATCTCTCTGGTTCAGTCACGATACGATCTACGTAATCCAAAAAGCCAAGCTTCACGATAGTCGGATGAACTGGCACTCGACGCTCGGATTGTGCATTCTTGATCTGCCTACCGCCAGCGCCATGGATATGGAAAAAAAATACATCCGCTTCCGACTGAATATCTGATTTCCTTAATTGCGCAAATTCTTCAAGTCTGTTGCCATGATACAGCGCCAACAACGGAAGCCAGTATTTTTCGTCTTTAGTAATGACGCTTCCCGCTTTAGATCGATGCACCTTTGATTTTGACCCTTGCCAATTTGGCGAAGCAAATAAAATTTCCAAATTTGCTACAGACCACTCCTGTCGCTTATTTCTCCTCGAACTATCCCTTGCAAATTTGTACCCAGAGGCCGGATTGCGGCCCTCATAAGTGCCCTCATTCAGAAGATGCGAAAAAAACTTTGATAGGGCTCGATGATGTCGTTTCAAGGTATTAAGCGCTAACGTTTCTTGATCTTTACCTTCGCTGCTTTTTATTATCTGTTGAAGTGATAAATCTCGACTTTCTACGGACCGTCCCCAGTCTCTTGGCAATTTTCTGATTAGAGAAATAAATCCAGCAATATCAGATTTTTGATATTCACTTACTGGCTTATCCCCAGCGACCTCAATGAACCTGATGAAAGTAGTCCTATTCTGATTTACAGTCTGCCCTTTCCATTGGCCTGTTTGTATCATTTGAGCAATTACAGTTTCATAGATTTCTGAAAATCGAACGGGCCTTTTACTTCGAACCTGCTCGCTTTTCGGCTGGTCATTTCCCCCAGCTTCACTTCTCTCAGGCAAAAACTCCGCTTTTCCCCTATCCATCATGTCTAGAACTGTTGAGAAGAGCGTATCGTTTGGCCGAAAGGAATAGTCGCCGTCTAGACGTGCAAGCATGGTTTCATATGCAGCAATTTGCCCTCGCTGGACAAATCGAGCCAGTATTTGCATAAGTGCCTGATTTTCGCTTTCGTCATCATGCAATCTCTCAATACCGACCGAAGACAAAAACGGTTCAATGTTGAGCGAGCTTAAAGACTTAATGTTGGTCAGGTGAGCGGATTTTTCGTCATCTAACCTTGACTGCATCAATGCTCGTGTGAATGAACGTGATGATTCAATTGTATTGGTTTCCTCGCAAAAAACATCCGCACTTTTCAATGCGAAACTTTCTTCCCATTTTTCTATTTCCCGTGAGAATATTTCCCTCGCAATGTTTTGGATATATTTGCTCGCTTGTCTGGGATTCATTTTTGCGTACTCGAAAAGCCGTTCACTTACCAAGTATAATTGCGCAGCGCGAATTTTAGCAAGCTTCCTGCTACCCGTTCCCAGTGAGCGCCTAATTTCCGTAACGCCTATTCTTTCCTTGAATTCAGTAGGGACCTTCCTTCGAAAATAAAAGGTGCCACTTTGATTCTGGAGATAGCGTCCCATTGAGCCCTCTTGCGAACAAAAGTGTACTAGCAAAGTGTACTAACGCTAATGCACTTGGTGGGGACCCGCAAAAAGTCTAAGTATTTGAAATAGTTAAATAATAAATGGCTGGGGTGGCAGGATTCGAACCTGCGCATGACGGGATCAAAACCCGTTGCCTTACCGCTTGGCTACACCCCAATGAGGAGCCTCTTTCTAGCTAAAGGCCCGGATAAGCTCAAGGCAAAATTTGAAAAAATGTGGAAAAGCGAAAACGCCGTGGCTTCTCAGTTGATTACTGTCGCCAGAACCCACCAGTCGGGGTGTCGCGACTGTATGTTCTGCACCGCCTTGCGGGCGCCTTCTGACGTTTCAAAAAGGCCGAAAACCGTTGCACCACTCCCACTCATGCGCGCAAGTTGACATTCTGTCTCTCCGGCAATTTCGTCAATAACACTCTCAATCTGCGGCGCGATTTGAAATGCCGGAGCCTGCAGATCATTTCCCGCTGTCCTCAGAGCAGAGATGATATCTACCTCTGTGCATCCCTCTATGCCCAAGCCGACTTTCGGCGTATCTGATATTTCCAGACGCCGAAAAACATCCGCAGTAGATACCAATATATTACAATTAACCAGTATAATATGAATCTTCGGAATCTTCAGGCCTGCGCTGAGCAGCTCCCCCACGCCGGCCATGATCGTTGGCTTGCCATATAGACATACTGGCACATCCGCGCCGAGCGAGAGGCCGAGCTCCGCCAGTTGCCGATCGGAATACCCAGTTCCCCAAAGTTCATTGAGAAGCTGCAAGGCAAGAGAGGCATCTGCCGAGCCGCCGCCTATCCCCGCCGCGACCGGCAGATTTTTGACCAGTTTTATTTTAGCGCCCTTTTTAACTACCGCCTTTTCCTGAAGAAGCCGGGCTGCCTTTAAAATGAGGTTATCATCCATTGCTCGAATACCGGCAGAAAAAGGTCCGGAAATTTCCAATGAAAGCGAGCTGTCGCTTTCGACCGTCAGCTCATCTCCATAGTCTGCGAATACGACAAGACTGTCGAGCAGATGATAGCCATCAGGCCGCTTACCTGTCACATGCAGATAGAGGTTGATCTTTGCACGGGCGATGCCGGTCAACATGTGCGATGAATTACTTCTCGGCCTTGATGTCATCCTGAAGGCCAGATTTCAGCTTTTCGCGAATTAGGGGCGCGAGTTCGGTTGAGGGCTCAAGCCAGAGTGCCCGCTGCCACTGATAGCGCGCTTCTTCCCGCCGACCAACACGCCAGTAAGCATCGGCGAGATGGTCGGTGATTGTCGGATCCGCCGCCTCCAGCGATACGGCCTTTTCAAGCTGGGTTACCGCATCGTCATAATCCCCAAGCCGATAGTAAAGCCATCCGAGACTGTCCACGATAAAGCCGTCACGCGGACGCAACGAGACGGCCTTGATCAACATATCCTTCGCCTGTTCCAGATTTTCGTTCCGATCGACCCAGGAGTAAGCGAGGTAATTCAAAACCTGCGGATGATCCGGCTGGAGCTCCAGCGACTTTATCAAATCCGCTTCAGCGAGTGGCCATTGCTTGGATTGCTCATAGGCGATACCCCGGGCATAAAAAAGCGACCAATGCCGTTGCTGAAAATCCGGCAGACGGTCAATGGCACGTCCGTAATCCTCGGCTGCCGTCACCCAGTCTTTGGAATCCCGACTGACATCTGCAAGCACCACAAGTGCCTCAATATCCTTTGGATATGAAGCGGCGACAGACTCGAGCATGGCCTTTGCTTCATCGATATTGCCAAGTTTATATGTCGCCCATGCCGCGCGGATTTGTGCGTTGCGGCCATGAGCGGATTGCGCTTTCACTTCACTGTATAAATTCAGGGCTTCCTGCCACCTGCCGCGATCCTCCGCTGTCTCCGCAAGCAGTATCCGGGCCATGGGAAAATCCGGTTTCAGATCGAGAGCGAAGTATATATAGGTTGCAGCAACACCGACGGCGCGTTCCTGCCCGATGATGGACGCGGCGCTGTAAAGCGCTTCTGCCGCGCCATCAACGGCATTTTCAACAACAGGCGTCAACGGACTGCCCGACGCCAGATCGACAAGTTCAAGATGTATTGTCGGGCTCAACGGATATTGTTGAATATAGTCTTCAAAGATTTTGCGGGCCTCTTCCCTCCGCCCTGTCCTGTCGAGATAGGATCCATAAGACTGCACCAGACGCACTGCCCGCCCTGAAGGCCCTTCAAGCGCCTTTGCGTATTCTTCATCCGCGCGCGCGCGGTTCCCGGAAACATCGCTCAGCAAGGCTATCTGATACTGCTTGAGCGCATCAAAGCCGTTGTATTTATCGAGAGCATCCAGTTCTGCAATCGCCGTATCCGTCTGTCCCTGCCCAAGCTTTATCCAGGCCATAAGCAATGGCTTCAACAGCACATTAAACCCGTTGTCCCCTGTTTTCTCCAGATAGCTTTGCGCGGCGGGAAAATCCTTTTGACGCAAGGCCTCAATTGCCAGAACGAGATTGGCTGTCGAATTATCTTCGGACTGCCCCACAACTTTGGGGGCAAGGGCCTTTGCCCGCTGAACGTCGCCTTTTGCAAGCGCCGCCTGCAATGTAAGGCCTAGAAGGACATTGTCACTCTCCCTGTTTCGCAAGGCTTCATCGAAATATAGAAGCGCGGCATTAGCATCTTGCTCACGGAGCGCTTCCCTCCCCGCAAGATACTGCCCGAAGTAAGAAGATGAAAACTCTTCCTCCGTACCGCCCGCATCCTGAAACATGCCCGGAAGTGAGTTTCCCTCGTTCGAGGCGCTGCTCGTGGCGCATGCACCAAGCGCCACCGTCAAAAATACGCTACCAAATACCAGTTTAAACATTTTCACGCCTGTGTCCGTCATATCTGTCGATCTATACTTAACTTTAGGACCCAACGTTTCACACGTCAGAGACGCCAACCCACTCTCTGGTATGTAGGGCATCCAGAACCCGCATTAAACAAAATTCCGGAATTCAGGCGAATTTTCTACATATTCGGATAGTTTGGACCGCCGCCACCTTCAGGCACGACCCAATTGATATTCTGTGTCGGATCCTTGATATCGCATGTTTTGCAGTGAACGCAGTTCTGCGCATTTATCTGCAGACGTGGATTGGACCCATCGTCCTCTGTCAAAAACTCATAAACGCCCGCCGGGCAGAACCGTTGTTCCGGCCCCGCATATTCCGCATAGTTCACAGAAACGGGAATACTGTCATCCTTTAAGGTGAGATGGACCGGCTGATCTTCTTCATGATTGGTGTTGGACAGAAAGACCGAAGATGGTTTGTCAAAAGTGTAAACACCATCGTACTTCGGATATTCAATTTTCTTCGCATCCTTCGCCTTTTTCAGCACCGAATAGTCATCATGATGCTTGAACGTCCAAGGGGCTTTGCCCCCGAGGACTTTCAGATCCAGCCCCGTGTACAATGTTCCAGCGAGCAAGCCCCACTTGAAGGCCGGCCGACTGTTGCGCACCCGATACAACTCTTCATATACCCAAGAATCCTTGTAAAGCGCCGGATATGTATCGAGAACCTTGCCGGGCGCCTCTGCATTCAACTTCATTTCCGCAACGATGGCTTCCGCAGCCATCATCCCTGATTTCATGGCAGTGTGGGAGCCTTTGATTTTCGGCACGTTTAAGAAACCTGCACAACAGCCAATGAGAGCGCCACCCGGAAAAACCAGTTCAGGAACCGACTGGAACCCGCCTTCATTGATCGCCCGCGCACCATAGGAAATACGCTTTCCGCCCTTTAGCATCTCCTTCATCATTGGATGCGTCTTGAACTTCTGGAACTCATCATACGGAGAGAGATAGGGGTTCTCATAGTCAAGCGCGACGACAAAGCCGACATAGGCCTGATTGTTGTCTAGATGGTAGACAAATGACCCGCCATAGGTGTTGCGGTCAAGCGGCCAGCCAAAACTATGAAAAATCTGGCCTTCCTTATGCTGTTCCGGGTCCAACTCCCACAGCTCCTTGATCCCGATACCGAACGTCTGGGGATCGCAATTCTCCCGCAAGCCGAATTTTTCGAACAGTGTTTTCGTCAGGGAACCGCGGACACCTTCCGCGAACAAAGTGTATTTGGCATGCAGTTCCATACCCGGCTCGTAAGAGCCTTTATGCTCACCATCCCGGCCAATCCCCATGTCTCCGGTTGCAACTCCCTTAACGCTGCCATCTTCATGGTACAGGACTTCAGCCGCCGCGAACCCCGGGTAGACTTCGACTTCGAGCGCCTCAGCCTGCTCCGCGAGCCAACGGCAAAGATTTCCGAGACTGATAATATAGTTTCCATGATTATGTAGTTGCTTTGGCAACAGAAAGTTTGGAAAACGAAGCTCGCTCGACTCTGTCATAAAGAAGAATTTTTCGGATTTGACTGGTGTATCGAGGGGAGCGCCTTTTTCCTTCCAGTCCGGAATAAGCTCATCAAGAGCGCGGGTTTCGAATACATTCCCCGAGAGGATATGGGCACCGATTTCAGACCCCTTTTCAAGAACGCAGACAGAAATGTCGATGCCGGATTCAATACTCAACTGACGCAGCTTTATTGCTGCGGACAACCCGGCAGGGCCGCCACCGACAATAACAACATCAAACTCCATAGATTCGCGTTCCATCACAAGCCTCTTTTTACTTATTCCGGCTTATTGGCAGCCGTTACATATTGTTGATCGGGAGTTTTCAAAACTACCTCCCAAGTGCCAATGTCTGACAATTTCGCCCCTGACACTATATTTTTTTTAAAGTGCGTCAATCCCGATTGCGAGCCATTTCGGCAGTTTCCGGCCATTTTATTGCAGGGCTTCTGTATGATAATGTCACTAAACCTTCTAAAATCAAGCTAACTGAACAGGCAACTCGCGACGACCGCCCTACTTCAAATAAATTTTGCTGCCTACACTCTTCTCCAACCATGGAAAAGGTTGTTATGATGGGCCATGCTTCAGAATCCCGCTGATATCATCGCACTGCTCAACTTCTACCTCGATGCCGGGGTGGACGAGACAATCGGTGAAGAGCCGGTCAACCGCTTTAATATGATGCCGCCGAAAGCAATGGCTGCGCCAAAACATGCGCCCGCCCTGCATCCGGCAAACCCGGCGAAAGCCAAAAATCCGGAGATTGTACAATCTCCAGCTGTTCCGTCACTGGCGGAAGGAATTCGTACGGCGGAGGCAATCGCCAAATCATGCAAAACGATTGATGAACTCAGGCAGGCTCTCGAAACATTTGAATATTGTTCACTTAAAAAGCTGGCATCTCACACTGTTTTTGCAGAAGGAAACCCTCAATCCCGGCTTATGATTATCGATCGCCAGCCGTCCGGGGATGAAGACCGGATAGGGCGACCCTTTTCGGGAATGGCTGGTGAGATGCTGGAAAAAATGTTGGCTGCTATCGAGATTGATCGCAGCGATGTATATCTCGCCAGCGCGATTCCCTGGCGCCCACCGGGAGGGCGCGCCCTTACGGATGAAGAACGCGCCCTGTGTCTCCCGTTTGCCCTTCGGCATATTGCATTAGTGAAACCGGACTTTGTTCTGGCCTGCGGAGAGGCCGCTAGTTACCTTCTTAATCAAAAAACCGGGATCAACAAGCTGAGAGGCGTATGGAAAGATTTGCAAATTGACTCAGTTCGGGCAAAAATGCTTTCGATTTTTCATCCGGCCTTTCTGATCGATCAGCCCGGGTTAAAGCGGTATGCATGGTCTGATCTACTTGGTCTAAAAGCGGCGATGAGAGAGAAACAATAACTATTTCCTAACGGGTTCGCCGTAACCTGTCGGCTGTATTAGAATAACTATTGTCTGTTTCATGAAATTCATTCCCAGAATAATTGCCGTTCTGGCACTTTTGATATCCAGCCTCGCGTGGGTGCCGTCCCTGGCGATAGCGAACGCTGTTCCCCCGGTTCTTTCGGCCGCCGATGCGGAGCGGTATCGGGCTATTTTTGCGCTTCAAGACACCGGACAATGGAAAAAAGCTGATGAGCTGATCAAGGCTCTTACGAATAATATCCTGATTGGCCACGTCAAATTTCAACGCTACATGCATCCGACAAAATATCAGGCGAGTTATGAGGAGCTTCATTTATGGATGAAGGCCTATTATGACCATCCGGAAGCCCATCGCCTCTACCGGCTGGCCAAAAGCCGACGACTAAAGGGATGGAAACCTCTTCCAGAACCGTTACACGGGCGGTATCTAGGTGGTACCGGACCAGGGCAGCCCATATTTCTTTCGCGCCCCTATAAAAGTGAGCGGAAGCGGTCTGCGCAGACGCGCAATGATGTCGCCCATGCTAAACGCGTCGTGAGCCGCTATCTTTACCGCGGACAGCCGACGAATGCCGCCGAATACATTTCGCAAAAGAAAATACGAAACCTGCTGGATCAAGTGGAGCTTGATCTCTTGCGAGAGAAGATAGCGAAAAGCTATTTCCTTTATGCCCGGGACGGCAAAGCTATCGAATTTGCAGAAGCCGCGCTCGACAAGTCCCGGAAAAATGTCCCACTTGCGAACTGGACGGCGGGTTTGGCCGCTTGGCGCCTCGGAAAAATCGAAAAAGCTGCGCAGCACTTTGCCGCCCTCGCAGAAACGAGCCGAATTTCCGACTGGAATTTCACAGCTGCGAATTGGTGGGCCTCACGTGCTTATCTGAAACTGGGTGAGCCGGAAAAGGCTTATTATTATCTTGAGAAGACGGCAAGCCAGCCGCGCACCTTCTACGGCTTGCTGGCATTGCGTCAGCTTGGTGTTGAGAAACCATTCAGTTGGGACCTGCCGACGTTGGAGCCGGAGAACATTGCCTGGCTGATGAAAATTCCATCTGCGAAACGGGCTGTCGCGCTCAGCGAAGTCGGAAAATATGATATGGCCGCTCAGGAACTGCGCGCCGCATTCCCGAGTGCAAACGAGAAACTGGCCCCCTTGTTGCTCGCTCTTGCGGAAGATATCGGAGCGCCCTCGGTTGCCATGCGAATGGGATTATATCTCTGGGAAAGCGAGAATGTGACCTGGGATGCCGCTATCTATCCCATGCCAAAATGGCAGCCCGGAGACGGCTTCAAGGTGGACCGCGCCCTTCTTTATGCCTTTATGCGACAGGAGTCAGGCTTTTATTCGCTTGCCCGCAGCGGCGCTGGCGCCAAGGGCCTAATGCAGATTATGCCCTCTACCGCGAGTTATCTCTCGGGCGACAGGTCGTTGCGGAACAGAAACAACAACAAGCTTTTCGATCCGACGTATAATCTTGAGCTTGGCCAGAAATATCTGACATATCTGATGGAATACAAGGATATCGATACCAATCTGTTCCATTTGACAGCGGCCTATAATGGCGGACCTGGTAATCTGAAAAAATGGAAGTCGGAGACGAAATACAGTGAAGACCCGCTGTTCTTCATTGAAGCAATGCCGAGCAAGGAAACCCGTAACTTCATCAAGCGTGTGTTGACGAACTTCTGGATATATCGTCACCGGATGGGACAGGACCTGCCGGGGCTGGACCAGATTGCAAGCGGCAGCTGGCCAGAGTACCAGCCGCTGGATCTGAATGAAAGCGAGGTCGCCGATAATGCCGGGAATTGATACATCCCGCCCGTTCATCAAGGTCCGCATTGCTGTTCTGACGGTATCAGACAGCAGAACCATTGCCGAAGACAGGTCCGGACAGACACTTGTAGACAGGCTGGAGGCAGCAGGGCATATCCTCGCGGATCGCAAAATCGTCAAGGACGAGATTTCCGAGATTCAGAAAATAGTAAATCAATGGATCGCCGACACCGATGTCGATGTTGTCATATCAACAGGCGGTACCGGCGTCACCGGGCGCGACGTCACGCCGGAAGCATTCGCTGGCCTTTACGAAAAGGAAATTCTCGGCTTCGGGGAGCTTTTCCGGATGCTAAGCTACCAGAAAATCGGCACCTCGACCATTCAATCACGAGCGAGCGCCGGGGTTGCGCGGGGCACCTATCTTTTTGCCCTACCGGGTTCCACTGGGGCGGTTAAAGATGCCTGGGATGATATACTTGTGCATCAGCTTGATTACCGCTTTATGCCGTGTAATTTTGTCGAATTATTTGACCGTCTGCGGGAACATGAAAAACGCTCGAAAAGCTAGTGACCGGTATCTGTTGCTGCGAATCCTATTGATTAGTGAAACTCAATCTTAATTCCTCGCCGATAAGATGCAGGTTTCACATCCGGAAAAGAAATCAACGATACTGAATGAAACGCTTTTTTACGACGGCTCGATACCGCGAACATAATCGCAAGGACCTCCGTCACGAGGTTCCCAAACTCCATTTGATGCTAGGTGATCGAGAATTCTCTACCTATGACTGGAGTCTGGGCGGGTTTCGCATAGATGATTTCAAGGAACGCCCTCCGGTCGGCGAAGAAATACGCGTTACCCAAATCGCTTATGATACGGAAAACACTGTCACAACCAATTCAATTGCGGTGGTCACCCGCATTCTCGTCGGCAAGAACCAGGTGGCTTTCAGCTTTAACAAGCTTGACGAGGAAGCCTATGACTTCCTCGAACAAGCAAGCATGCAAAGACTGGCACAACTTCGTAACACTTAGTCAGCCCCGGCCCTAGACAGACACCCAATACCCGTCCGGCGACAGACAGGATGTCATGACATGGCTCGTGCTTTGGGTGCGATGGTATAATATCTGCCGATACTGCTTGCAGAGGCTACCCCGGTTATCGAAACCTTCGCGCAGTATCACAATACTGCCGCGGTGGACACCATCGCGCCAGCTGATTATTTGCCCCACGGGCGCATCCAGCGCCAGATAAAGGGCCTGATGGTGCTTCTCAAGCTGAAGCGCGGATAAATTGACGACGAACCTCACATTGACAAATGGCCAGTAGAACCCCCGGTAATGATAATGCCCATAGTAACGAGGATAATGATGGGGCTTCACATAGACATATTTCGGCCGGTACGGATGGTTATAATAATGCTCAGCACGTGGTTTTACATAATAAACCTTGGGCGGATGCTTCGGGACCGGCTTCGCATAATAAACGTTCTTTACCCTCTTCGGGTTCGGCGTTGCGTAATACACCTTGTCGCCATGGTTTGAATGATATTTTTTACTTTGATTGGAATGTCTTTTACCTCCCGGGTGATTTGCCTTTTGATCACTCCAGTGTTTCTTTTGGCCTCCCGTCCAACCCGTTGCAGAATGCTGATACTTTTGACCTTTTGACTCATAAGTATATTTTCCGTCGTTGCGCGCATCTGCCTCTAATGGCAGCAGGCCACCCAGCACGACTGCCCCCAGCAGGAGATAACTGAATTTCCTCATTTCCTTCTCCTTCCCGTTTGTCCGTCTTTACATTCAACGATAAAGCGCCGGAATTCCGTTGCAAGTTCATTATACTTATTGTTCTTGTTTTGTTCTTTTTGTATTGCTAATATCCGATTATGAGCGAAACCGAAGTCATACCCTTTGATAAAAACAAACGCCGGGGGCGAGGCGCCACAGTCAACCCTGACAGCCGCTTTGAATCAGAAGAGAGGGACTTTATTGACGATGGCTGGAATTCCGCTGACTCAGAGAATGAGTCGGGTAGGCTCAGGACATCCGTAACACTGGAACACCCGAAATCAGTTATCAGTAAGAACTTTTCGCCGGACCTTCCTTTTGACAGATCGATCAATGCCTATCGGGGCTGCGAACATGGGTGTATCTATTGTTATGCCCGGCCGAGCCATGCCTACATGAATCTGTCCCCCGGTCTCGATTTCGAGAGCAAGCTTTTCGCCAAGCCGAATGCGGCCGAACTGCTGGCTCGTGAGATTTCAAGGCCCGCATATCGTTGCCGCCCGATAGCGCTTGGAACCAATACGGATCCCTATCAGCCGATTGAGAGGGATTTAAGGATAACGCGTGAAATCATCGAAGTGCTTGCAGAAGCCCACCATCCCTTCACCATAACAACTAAGTCAGATCTGGTTTTACGGGATATTGATATTCTGGCACCGATGGCAAAGGATAATCTTGTTGCTGTCGGCATCTCCGTCACGACGCTCGACAATCGCCTGTCCCGTGTTATGGAACCGAGAGCCAGCGCGCCGCACAGACGCCTCAAGGCAATAGAAACTCTATCCAATGCGGGTATCCGAACCCTTGTGCAGTCCTCCCCCATTATTCCGGGGCTGAATGATCAAGAGCTGGAGCAGATACTCACCGCGGCCCGAGATAAAGGTGCAGACAGCGCCCTTTATCTGTTGCTGCGATTGCCGCGGGAAGTGGCGAGCCTGTTTGAAAACTGGCTTCTAGAGCATTTCCCGGATAGGGCCTCAAAAGTAATGAAACTTGTTCGCTCCACCCGCGGCGGCAAGGATTACGATCCGGAGTTCGGCACTCGCATGGTTGGCACCGGTCCCTATGCCGCGCTTATTAACAAGCGATTTCAGCTTGCCTGTCGCCAACTCGGCTTTTCAGGCAGTAAATACGACCTTGCGACAGATTTGTTTGTCAAACCGGGACAGGACCGACGACAAATGGATTTATTTTAGATCGATGCCTGTGCTATTGAGGGCGGATGCCAAAGCCGCCCTCGATACTTCCTGATTTATCTTTTGAAAGCCTTGAAAAAGGTTATGTTGCGGGTGTTGACGAGGTTGGACGCGGCCCTTTTGCGGGACCGGTTGTCGCGGCCGCTGTCATCCTGAACCCGTTGAATATCCCCCCCGGTATCCAGGATAGCAAGAAACTCCCCAAGACAAAGCGAGAAGAGCTGTTTGCGTTGATACTGGCTTCGTCACAAGTCGGAATAGGGGAAACAAGCGTCGCGGAGATTGACGAGTTGAACATCCTGCAGGCAAGCCTGCTGGCAATGAGACGGGCGGTTGCAGCCCTTCCCTGCTCCGCCGATGTTGCCTTGGTGGATGGAAACCGTGACCCCGGACTTGGAATTTCGACGCGCCTGATTGTGAAGGGAGATAGCCGTTCCCTCTCCATTGCGGCGGCGTCGATAGTGGCAAAAGTGACACGGGATCGGAAAATGTGCGCTCTTGCGGAAGAGTTTCCCCACTATGGATGGGAGAAAAACGTCGGATATGGAACAGCGGAACATCGCAAGGGATTGCGTGATTTCGGCGTAACACCACAACATAGGCGAAGCTTTGCGCCAATTCGCGCGCTTCTTGCATGTGATTAAGCGAAAGTTCAGAATTATTCTCTAACATACTGATTCAACGAAAAATATTGACGTAGAGAATCGACCGAATCAGTATATTCGCAATGTTAATAACAGAATAATTCACATGACCAAGAAACAAAGCCTGCCGCTCGACCGGATTTTGCAGGGCGACTGCATCGAATTGATGAACAGTCTGCCAGAAAAGTCCGTGGACATGATTTTCGCTGACCCACCCTACAACATGCAGCTTTCCGGAGAGTTACGGCGTCCCGATGACAGCTTCGTCGATGCCGTCACTGATGACTGGGATCAGTTCGAGAGCTTCGAGGTTTATGACCGTTTCACGAGAGAATGGCTTGCCGCTGCAAAGCGGGTCCTGAAGGATGACGGCACGCTTTGGGTCATCGGTTCGTATCACAATATTTTCCGTGTCGGCGCAAGTTTGCAAGATCTCGGATTCTGGATCCTGAATGATGTCATCTGGCGAAAAACAAATCCGATGCCGAATTTTCGCGGAACCCGCTTAACCAATGCGCATGAAACACTCATCTGGTGCTCCAAGGGGCAGGAAGCGAAGAACCTTACGTTCAATTATGATGCGCTTAAAGTCATGAATGACGATATCCAGATGCGCTCGGACTGGCTTTTGCCGATCTGTAACGGAAGTGAAAGGTTAAAGGTTGAAGGCGAAAAAGCCCACACAACCCAAAAGCCGGAAGCCCTTCTCTATCGGGTACTCACGGCGGCCTCCAACCCGGGCGATGTTATCCTCGACCCTTTCTTCGGAACCGGCACAACAGGGGCGGTTGCAAGGAAGCTCGGACGGCACTACATAGGTCTGGAACGCGAGGAAAAATATATTGCTGTCGCACTTGAGCGTATACGTAAAGTTCGGCAGTTGCCCGAGGAAAACCTCGAAATCACGCGCAGCAAACGTCAGGAACCGAGAGTTCCTTTTGGCTCTGTTGTCGAACGTGGCTTGTTGTCCGCCGGTGAATTATTGTTTGACGCGCGTAAAAGATATAAAGCAAGAGTGCGGGCGGACGGGAGTCTCGTTGCCTCTGACGTAACAGGATCCATTCACAAAGTCGGGGCCCAGCTACAAGGCGCCAGCAGTTGCAATGGATGGACGTTCTGGCATTTTGACGTTGAGGGTACGGCAGTATCCATTGACGTGCTCCGGCAGCAGGTCCGCGCAGAAATGAACTAGGGGCGTTGCGCCCCGGAAAATGTAAGGGGTCGCAATGAAGAAAGTATCCACAGCTCTGTTCCTCGGAGGGGCTCTCGCCTTATCCGCTATTAATCCGGCATTCTCATATGAGGAATCCCGTTTCCTTGGCATCGACCGGGATGCCAGCGGGTCGATCTCGATGGAAGAAGCCCAGGCCTATCGGGCCCGATTGTTCAAGGAATATGACCTCAACTCCGACGGCAAGGTCGAATATGAGGAATATGTCGAGGCGGAAGGCCTGCGTTCCGTAACCGCAACGCCTTACTCCAAAGTTCCCGTTCCGGATGAATATCGCGAGATGGATAGCGATGGTGACACCGTTGTCACAATGGAGGAAATCACGGCCGCTGGCGCCGCTCGCTTCAAATCGCTCGACAAGAATGCTGACGGACAGGTCTCCAAGGACGAATTTGTGAGCCCGGGCCTCTAAACCGCTCCAATAACGTTACTGGCTTTCGAGAACCGCCTTTACCACCTTGGTCATAAGAGTCGGCAAGGCATGGTTATCAAACTCTCTGGGGTCGATCCAGACGGCCCCGTCGAGTTCCAGTTTCTCGGGCGACGCGAGCCGTGCAGCTACGGGCTGTAATTCTAGATGAAAATGGGTAAAGGTATGGCGCACCTGCTTCCGAACAGAAATATCGTTCAAGAGGTTTGAGGATTGCCCCTGAAGTAAATGCTCCACCGCGGCCTCCGTTTCCAAAGTTTCTTCTACCCAGTCAGTTGACGGAAACTCCATCATCCCGCCGAGCAAGCCTTTCTCTTCCCGGCGGCGCATGAGCACATGTCCATCCGGCCGCTGCAGCCAGAAAATTACCGCCCGCCGCGTCGGCTTAATCTTCTTTGGTGCTTTGACAGGGTAGTTTTCCATGTCCCTTGCCGCGAGAGCAGCACAACAGGATGACACCGGACAGACAGAGCAGTTCGGATTTCTTGGCAGGCAAATGCCCGCGCCGATATCCATCAGAGCCTGCGCGTAGTCGCCCGGCCGCTCTATCGGCGTCAGTTTCGCCGCAAATTCGGTAATTTCCTTTTTTGCGGCCGGCAACGGAGTCCGGATGCGATAAAGGCGGCTTACAATTCGCTCGATGTTTCCATCCACCACCGTCTCCGCTTTCCCGAAGGCAATGGCCGAAATCGCCGCTGCGGTATATGGTCCGATACCGGGAAGCGATAGTAGTCCGCTCATGTTGTCCGGAAAGACGCCTTTGTGGTCTCTGGCAATAGTAAGGGCACATTTATGGAGATTGCGTGCCCGCGCATAATATCCAAGTCCGGCCCAGGCGGTCAGAATATCATCGAGCGGCGCCTTCGCCATATCGGACACACTCGGCCAGCTTTCCAGAAATTTTCTGAAATACGGACCAACAGTGGCGACCGTCGTTTGCTGCAACATTATTTCGCTCAGCCAGACATGATATGGGTCCGGCTGCTCACCCGGCAGGCTTCGCCATGGCAACCGCCTAGCATGACTGTCATACCAATCGAGAATGGCGGCAGAAAAAGACTTTCGTGAAGGCGTCTGATGGATCATATTAACGTGACGTTATGGGCAAACTTGCGACGACAAGCAATGATAATCTCCCCCAGCATTAATGATGAGCACTAAAGGAAGAGAGTGAAACAAACTCAAAACAGCGCCGGACCGCGGGCGATTGCCAGCCTTGTTGGCAAATCCTCTCGGGCAGCACTTGTTCGGCGCGGCTTTGCCCAAGCTGACATTCTAACGCACTGGCCAACAATCGTCGGACCAAATCTCGCGAATTGTTCCAGCCCTGAAAAACTCAACTATTCCCGCCAGAAAAACAGCGAAGCCACCCTCCGCATCCGCGTTGCGCCAGGCTGGGCTCCCGAATTCCAGCATTTCGAGCCCTTGATTATCGAGCGAATTAACAGCTTTTTCGGCTATCGCGCGATAGCAAAACTGCAGTTGATCCAGGCACCAATAAAAAGGCCAGAAGCAAAGCGAGAAAGACGTACCGTCCCCTTGAGCGATGTGCAAAAGGAATGGGTCAAAGAGACGATTAAGAATGTCTCGGACACTGCGCTTAAAAACCGGCTTGAGGCTGTCGCGACGTCCATGCTCGGCGCACGGAACAGGGAAACGAAGAGCAAAGATCACACCTAAAAGAGGGTCAGCCTCTGTAAAATATAGAAAACGGCATTATGTTGCGATTGTTCACAGGAATCGTTTGAGGATTGAAGAATGAAAAGTTATAGTGACACCATATCTAGTATGAAAGTTAAAAAATTGGCTATATCTCGGCGTAATTTTATAAAAACTGGTAGCGTTTTGCCATTTGCCGCAACGGCGGCGGCAGGGCTTTTTTCCTCGACGGATGCCCATGCAGCGAAACCGCAAATCCTGCAAAGCGATCACGTGATTGGCTTTCCGACGGCGCCCATCACGATTATCGAGTATGCGTCATTGACCTGCGGCCATTGCGGCAATTTTCATAACTTCACTTACGGTGATCTGAAGAAAAGCTATGTGGATTCGGGTAAAGCGAAGTTTGTTTATCGCCACTTCCCGCTCGACAGGTTTGCCTTCATTGCGGCAATTCTCTCCGAATGCACCAGTGATGACAGCGCGTTTTTTGAAATGATCGGCACTCTCTTTGAACAGCAGGGAGTATGGACCAGAGCGTCTGATCCAGCCCTTGCCCTCATCGAAATAGGTGAGCAAAACGGCATCTCTCTGGAACAATTTGTCACCTGCCTCACGGATCAGGAACTGGTGGACGGCATTGCATCGGAAAGCCTGATCGGATCAACACAGTTCGGTGTCGATTCGACCCCCACCCTGTTCATTCAGGGCGAAAAATACCAACGCGACCGAAGCTTCGAGGCAATGGACAGTTACCTGAAAACGTTAGCGTAGATTACCGAGTGATGGAGAGGCTGTGAAGTTTGCACATTTAAGACTGTCCGGGTTCAAATCCTTCGTAGAGCCCACGGAACTCCTTATTAAGGATGGTCTGACAGGCATTGTTGGCCCAAACGGATGTGGCAAATCCAATCTTGTCGAAGCCCTGACATGGGTGATGGGCGAAACCTCGGCGCGCAATTTGCGTGGTGGCGCCATGGATGACGTGATCTTCGCCGGTACAGCCTCGCGCCCGGCCCGCAATGCAGCGGAAGTCACACTTGGCCTTGATAATAAAGAACGGGTTGCTCCTGCGGCATATAACGATTCACCGGAATTGGATGTCACACGCCGTATTCGTCGTGAAACCGGGTCGGATTACCGCATTAACGGCAAAGTCGCACGGGCGCGGGACGTCCAGCTTCTCTTCGCGGATCTCGCAACCGGGGCCCACTCCACCGCCATTGTCAGTCAGGGGCGCGTAGGCGCTCTGATCAACGCCAAGCCTAAGGAACGGCGGCATCTGCTGGAAGAAGCGGCTGGTATTTCCGGACTGCATTCCCGCCGTCACGAGGCCGAGCTCCGTCTCAACTCCGCCGAAGTCAACCTAGAACGGGTTGAGGATGTAATAGAGCAGCTTGAGGTCCAGCTTACAAACCTGAAAAGGCAGGCCCGTCAGGCCAATCGCTATCGCAATATTTCCGGTCATATCCGCAAGACCGAAGCCCTCCTGTTATATCGCAAGCACCAGCAAGCTCAGGAAAAAGCGGCAGATGCACGCCATAAATATGAACAGGCGGTTATGGCGGTGAACGAGTTGACACGACAGGCCGCCGCCGCCGAGTCGGCCACGTTGCGCGCGAATGAAGCCCTCAAACCGCTTCGCGATGCGGAGGCTGAGGCCGCGTCTGCAGCGCATCGATTGACGGTCGCGCGGGAAAATCTGGATGCAGAGGAAGAGCGGGCGAAACGGACGAAGCAGCAGCTGGAAGACCGTAAAAGCCAAATTTCAAGCGATATGATCCGCGAGAAAGATCTTGAAAAAGATGCCGCGGAAGCGATTACGCGTCTGGAGGCGGAAAAAGCCGAACTGCAAGAAGAGATAGAGAGTGCAGGGCCAAAGACGGAAGCGATCCTCAAAAAGGTCAATGGACGGAATGCGGCACTCCAAGAGTTTCAAAGCGGTTTTGATGCAAAAACAGAAGCTGTCGCTACCGAAATCGCGGAACGGAACAGCCTGAGCCAGCAGATTGAAGCCGCCAAAGCACAGCTTGATAAACTCACCAGACGGCTGTCAGACCTGAAAGCAGAACAGGCCTCTTTGAAGGAGAAACTTGGAGAAGGCGGAGCGGACGCACCCTCAGCCCAGCCATTGCAGGAGAAAATCGCGGCTCTCAACGCCCTTAACTCGGCGACCGACGAAGCGGAAATGCTTCGGCAATCTGCGGACGGTGCCGAGCGTGAAGCGCGCGAGAAAGTCAAGTTGGCAGAACGAGACGTGACAGCCCTTGAAGCAGAAGAAAGCGCGTTGATCCGGCTTCTCGAGACCGGAGATGATGGCGAATGGCAGGGCATCATCGAAGCGCTGACAGTCAGTAAAGGTTATGAAGTTGCGCTTGGTGCCGCGATCGGAGACGAGCTTGAAGCGCCAGCGGATGAGGCAGCTTCGGCGTACTGGCGCCTGATCGATCGCAAAGAGGCCTCGCAAGAATTTCCGGGCGCACTTCCCACGCTTGATGAGTTTGTCACGGGGCATGAGGCCTTGAAGGCACGGCTTGCCCAGATCGCGATCATAGAGGCGAAAGACGGACCGGATCTACAGGCCAAGCTAAAACCCGGACAACGGCTCGTAACCCAGGACGGTGATCTTTGGCGATGGGATGGCTTTACGCAAAAATCGGGCGCCAAGACAGTGGCCGCTGCTCGACTGGAACAACGGAACCGTTTGGAAGAAATTGCCAAAGAGCTGATAAAGAAGCGTGCCACGCTCACGAACATGACAAATGATCTGAAATCCTGCACAGATTTGCTGAACGACGGCACGGAAAAACTGAAAACACTGCGCCGTCAACAACGCGAACAGGAACAAGAGCTTTCGAAGCTTCGCGCCGTCCATGCGGAAGAGATTCGTGAAAATGCCGCCAAACAATCCCGTTTATCCTCGCTGGAAGAGAGCATCGCCGAGCAATCCGCCGAGCGGGAATCCCTTGAGAATGATTTGGCGGCAAAGCAGGATGCCCTTGCTAAAATGCCGGATCTGGCCGGAAGCCGCAGTGAAATAGAAACGCTGAGGGCAGAGCTTCATGAAAAGCGTGATGAGCTTGCCATCCTCAGAAGCGAATCGGATAGAATGACGAGAGAGGCTGCCGCGCGACGTGACCGGCTGACTGCGATCGACCGCGAGGTCATAGGCTGGATCGATCGCAATAAAAATATGGCCGAACATTTTGTCCAGCTTGAAATGCGATTCAAGGATACGGCGGAAGAACTTGCCGAGATTGAGGGCAAGCCGGAGGAAATTGCGGCAAAGCGTAACAACCTAATGGATGAAATCGCCCGCGCCGAAGGCCGAAGGAATGCCGCCAGGGACAAGCTCGCGGAGGCCGAATCGGTTCTATCGGAATGTGACGCCGCCTTGAAAAAATGCCAGGATGCCCTCGCAACCTGCCGCGAAGAGCGCGTTCGCCATCAATCCGATGTCGAACATATGACGGAAGTACTGAAAACCCTTGCCGAGCAGGTACGGGAGAAACTCAACTGTACTCCTGACCAGATCAAGTCTGCGGGCGGAATTGAAGAGGGAGAGGAAATCCCCCCCGTTGAAGACAGTGAACGTAAGCTGGACCGGCTCAAGCGCGAACGTGACGGCATGGGACCGGTCAACCTGCGCGCGGAAATAGAGGCCGAAGAAGTACAGGAACAGCTTTCAACACTCACGAACGAGCGTGAAGACCTCCTCGCGGCCATTGCACGACTCCGGCAGGGTATTGCCGGACTTAACAAGGAAGGCCGGGAAAGGCTGCTGACCGCCTTTACGAAGGTCGATCAGCATTTTCAGGAGTTGTTCAAGCAGATTTTTGGTGGTGGTCAGGCGCATCTGACCCTGACGGAATCTGACGATCCGTTAGCCGCTGGCCTGGAAATTATGGCGAGCCCGCCCGGCAAAAAACTTCAGCTCATGTCGCTGCTATCCGGTGGGGAGCAAGCGTTAACCGCCGTGGCGTTGCTCTTTGCAGTGTTCCTCACCAATCCGGCGCCGATATGCGTATTGGACGAGGTAGACGCACCGCTTGACGACGTTAACGTCGAACGACTCTGTCATCTCCTTGAGAGTATCGCCCGGGAATCTGACACGCGGTTTCTTGTCATAACACATCATCCCATCACAATGGCGCGGATGGACAGACTGTTTGGCGTGACGATGATGGAGCGGGGAATTTCACAGCTGGTCTCCGTCGATCTTGAGAAAGCCAAGGAGATTACCGAAAGCGCTGCATAAGCCCATTATGGCCTTACAACAACACCGAATAACGGCAATTTAAAAACTGTCGAAAAAGCGGCCCGTAAGGTCTTGACACCCAAGGGGGCAGACCGTATGTTTCCCGCGCTTTCTGTAGGGGTGGATGGGCAGCAATGAGCTACCTGTCAGGAGACATAAATGAATGAACCTGGACCTCCCTCGGAAGAAGATTTCAGCGCTCGGCTGAAAAAGGCGCGGCAGAAACAGGAACAGGCATCCTGGCAACGCAGCGACTTGAAGGTAGAGCGAAGCGCAGGCGCGGGCAAAGCCTGGAGGCTGTCAGTAGAGATGGTCGCCGCGTTATTGGTTTGTGGCTGGTTTGGCTGGTTGCTCGACAAATGGTTGGACACGAAGCCCTGGGTGATGCTGGTATTTTTGATTGTCGGCGCCGCCGTTGGTCTATACAACGTCATAAAGGTTGCCAGACGCATGAATAGCGGTGAATTTGAGGAATAGATATCGAGCTCTTCATGGCGGATATCTTGGGAAAGTTGAAACAGTAGAACGGGAACAGCATCGTGGCGGCAGAACATAGCCCTCTTGCGCAATTCGAGATTAAGCGCCTTGTTGAAATGAACGTTGGCGGCCTTGATGTCTCTTTTACAAACGCCTCCCTTTTTATGGTAATCGCCATTGCTGCGGTGACCCTGTTCCTGACATTGAGCATGCGGGGCCGGGCCATGGTGCCGGGGCGAATGCAGTCCATGGCCGAGCTCAGCTATGAATTCATCGCCAATATGGTCAAGGACAATGTCGGATCTGAAGGCCGGAAATACTTCCCCTTCATTTTCACTCTGTTCATGTTCGTGCTGTTCTGTAACCTGCTTGGAATGATCCCCTATACCTTTACGGTGACCAGTCAGATTATCGTGACATTTGCACTGGCCGCGGTTGTCTTCATCGGTGTGACGCTTATCGGTATTTTCAAGCATGGGTTCAAGTTTCTGACCTTTTTCGTCCCGAGCGGCGTACCGGTTGCCCTGCTGATCATTCTGGTCCCGATCGAGATTATTTCTTACTTTGTCCGCCCCATCAGCCTGTCTGTCCGACTTTTCGCCAATATGTTGGCCGGTCATACGCTGCTGAAAGTATTTGGCGGATTTGTTGTCGGTCTCGGCCTTTACCTCGGCTGGCTGCCACTCGGATTTATCGTTGTCCTGACAGGCTTGGAATTCCTCGTCGCCTTTTTGCAGGCCTATGTGTTTGCCATTCTGTCATGCCTCTATCTTAACGATGCGCTTCACCTGCATCATTGAGTTTTCGTTAATCTTCAACTTTGGTTGTTCTTGATTTAGAAGGAAGAATATTATGGAATTAGAAGCCGCTAAGATGATCGGTGCCGGCCTTGCGACTATCGCACTTGCAGGTGTGGGCGTAGGTATCGGAAATATCTTCGGATCCTACGTTTCTGGCTCTTTGCGTAATCCCGCTGCTGCTCCGAAAGTTTTCGGTAACGTTCTGCTCGGCTTTGCCCTGACAGAAGCTGTTGCGCTGTTCGCGCTGGTTATCGCATTCCTGATCCTGTTCGGTTAATCAAACTTTCTCATCGAAAGATTACCGATCGATTGGATTAAGGAGCCGGTATGCCGCAACTTAATATTGCAGATTTTCCGCCGCAGCTAATATGGCTCGCAATCACATTTGTCATCCTGTATTTCCTGATGGCGAAGGTGGCGATACCCGGCATTTCAGATGTTCTGGAAAGCCGGCAGAATCGTATTACGTCGGATCTGGAAGAAGCAAAACGGCTGAGTGAAGACGCAGACAAGGCGAAAGCTGACTATGAGGCAGCTCTTTCTCAGGCCCGCTCTAAAGCCCATGGGATCGTTTCCGAGCTGAAGGCGTCCATGGCCAAGGAACAGGAAGCCAGTAAGGCGGAACTGGATGCGGAATTAGCCAAGAAAGCCAAGGCCGCCGAGGCAAGTATCCGCCAAGCCAAGGAAACAGCGCTTAGTCACGTCCGTGAAATCGCGGCCGATACGGCTAAATCCGCTGTAACCAAACTTGTTGCTCTTGATGTTTCCGATAAGGATGTCGAGACTGCGGTTGCCGCAAGCATGAAGGGAGACGCCTGATGCTACAAGATCCCGCATTTTGGGTCGCTATCGCGTTTCTTGGCTTTATTGCCCTCCTTGTCTACTTCAAGGTACCGCCACTGGTTGCCAAGCAGCTGGATGCGCGTGCCGACAAGATTCGGAGCGAACTGGAAGAAGCAAAGAAACTGCGGGAGGATGCGCAGGCTCTTTTCGCAGACTATCAGCGCCGGCAACATGATGCCATGCAGACCGCAGAAGATATCGTTGCTAGGGCCAAGGAAGATGCGGAAATCCTGCGAAAGGAAAGCATCAAGGAGCTTGAGGCAAACCTGGCACGTCGTCAGGAGCTGGCAGAAATCAAGATTCGCCAGGCTGAGGAAAAAGCCGTTGCCGAGGTTCAGGGGATTGCCGTTGACGTTGCGATCGCGGCCGCAACCAAGTTGATGCAGGATGGCCTCAAGGGTGATAAGGCTGATGCCCTTATTGATCAGTCCATCTCCGGGCTTGAAAAGCAGCTCAATTAGCTGAAGAGAAACTCAACAATCAAAGTCTCGTAGCTTCTACGGGGCTTTTTTTGTGCCCGAGATCCCTTACCGCTGACACAAGAAAAAAGCCCCGCCATTTAAGGCGAGGCTATAGTATGCAGCAAACGAAGGGAGGCTTAGGATGCTGCAGAAAGGGCTATGCCAGCGTTGTCTGAATTTTCCGATGCCGTCCAGCGCAATACGGGATTGCGGGCGGCACCGGTTTCATCAAGCCGTCGCCGAGGGGCAAAATGCGGTGCGGCAATAAAATCATCTGCTTCTCCCGCTTTAGCTTTTTCAAGCAGATGACTCATGGCGCCAATAAACAGATCGAGCGTCTGACGCGATTCGCTCTCTGTTGGCTCAATCAGCATCGCCCCATGGACAACAAGCGGGAAATACATGGTCATCGGATGATAACCTTCGTCGATCATCGCCTTCGCCAGATCCAGCGTAGTGACACCTGTGCCTTTGAGAGTGCTGTCATCGAACAAGGCTTCATGCATACAAATTCCGGGGAACGGAGAGTGCAGCTTGTCCTGAAGCCCTACCCTTACATAGTTGGCATTCAGAACGGCATCTTCAGCAATCTGCCTTAGGCCATCTGCCCCATGGCTCTGCATATAGGCGAGGGCCCGAATAAACATACCCATCTGGCCATGGAATCCCTTCATTCGGCCAAAACTTTGCTGCGCGGCTCCTTCCGTCTGCTCAACCAAATCAAAGCCATCCTTACCATGGGTAACGAAGGGAACCGGCGCAAAGGGCGCCAGCGCGTCAGACAAGACGACAGGGCCGGAACCCGGGCCACCGCCGCCATGCGGTGTCGAAAAGGTTTTGTGCAGGTTGATATGCATGGCATCGACGCCAAGGTCACCCGGACGCACCCGCCCCAGAATGGCGTTAAGGTTTGCTCCATCACAATAGAAGTAGCCACCGGCCTCGTGAACCAGATCGGCAATCTTCTTCACGTCCGTCTCAAACAGGCCGCAAGTATTGGGATTCGTCAGCATTACCCCTGCTACATCCGGGCCCAGCTTGGCGGCAAAGGCGTCAAGGTCCATCCTTCCGTCTTTTCGTGCCGGAACTGCCTCCACTTTATAGCCACAAAGAGCAGCAGTAGCCGGATTGGTCCCATGTGCCGATTCCGGCACCAGGATACGCGTACGTGCCTCTCCTCTCGCTTCATGGGCAGCACGAATGGCCATAACGCCGCAAAGCTCTCCATGAGCGCCTGCGGCAGGAGACATGGCAACTGCCGGCATTCCTGTGATCGTTTTCAACCAATGAGCAAGGCTGTCGATAATTTCCAGTGCGCCCTGTACCGTACTGGTCGGTTGCATGGGATGAAGGTCCCCAAGGCCCACAAGACGGGCAACCTTTTCGTTGATCCGCGGATTATGCTTCATAGTGCAGGAGCCAAGAGGGTAAAAGCCTGAATCAATGGCATAGTTCTGTCGGCTTAACCGCACAAAATGCCGAAGCACCTGCGGCTCTGAGAGATCGGGCATTCCGATCGGATCCTTCCGATCCAATCCGCCAAGACGGCTTTTGGCAGTTTCCGGCTCCGCCATATCCACACCGATGCGTCCAGGCACCCCCTGTTCGAAGATAAGAGGGGATTCGAGTTCCAGTCCCTTGTTACCGGTATATGTCTCCATTTGCAGACCCGTGTCATCAATAGCTGCAGGCTGGGTTGGGCGACCTTTATTATTCAACATCAGAGCACCTCCTCCAGCGCAGCGACAAATTGATCCATATCTGAGAGGGAGCAGGTTTCCGTCGCTGCTACAAGCAGCAGGTTAGACATATCTGGATTATCCGGGATCAGGCGAGAAACCGGCACACCGCCCAATATGTCTTTTGCCGCCAGTTTCTCGACAACAGATGACGCATCGTCGGAAAGCCGGACGGTAAACTCATTGAAGAAAGTATCATTGACGATTTCAACGCCGTCTATCGCCTCAAGTTTCTCTGCCAGCGTCACAGCCTGAGAATGATTGAGCCTTGCCAGCTTCATAAAACCGGTCTCGCCCAAAAGGCTCATATGTATTGTAAAGGCCAGGGAGCAGAGCCCCGCATTTGTACAAATATTGCTGGTCGCTTTCTCGCGCCTGATATGCTGTTCCCGTGTAGAAAGAGTGAGGACAAATCCGCGCTTGCCATCCTGATCTACGGTCTGCCCGCAAAGCCGTCCTGGCATCTGGCGGACATATTTCTGACGCGTGGCGAGCAAGCCAACATAGGGGCCGCCGAATGATAGCGGCACTCCGATGGATTGACCTTCCCCCGCGACAATATCCGCCCCCATGTCGCCCGGCGGGATAATGACACCAAGCGAGACAACTTCATTAACAACAACAATCAGAAGGGTGCCGGCTTCATGACATTTATCGGCGAGCGCCGTAAAATCCTGGACGCGACCAAAGAAGTCAGGATTCTGAACAACGACACAAGCAATGTCTGATCCGATATGCTCATCAAAATCCTCGTCGCCTTCCAATACAGGCGGGAGGTTTTTTGTCTCGAATTCCGTAAATTGCAAGGTTGTCCGTGTCACATCCCGATAATGCGGGTGCAAATTGCCCGAAATAATCGCCTTCTTGCGACGGGTTACGCGGCACGCCATCAAGACCGCTTCCGCGCAGGAGGTTGCACCATCATACATTGACGCATTTGCGACTTCCATCCCGGTTATCATCGCCACCTGGGTCTGGAATTCGAACAGTGCCTGAAGCGTGCCTTGGCTGATTTCCGGCTGATACGGCGTATATGACGTCAGAAACTCGGAGCGCTGTATTGTGTGATCGGCAACCGAGGGGACATGATGCTGATATGCCCCGGCTCCCAGAAAACAGGGCGTCATATATGGGGACAGGTTTTTTGCAGCAAGAGTACGGAAATTCCTTTCAACCGTCATTTCACTCTCATGCAACGGCAAGTCAAGCAAG
The DNA here is from genome assembly GCF_963976355.1 of uncultured Sneathiella sp. NCBI lineage: Bacteria > Pseudomonadati > Pseudomonadota > Alphaproteobacteria > Sneathiellales > Sneathiellaceae > Sneathiella > uncultured Sneathiella sp. The sequence goes on along the minus strand of NZ_CAXBKA010000005.1, from coordinate 126,318 downwards.
CCTTCGAGCCGTGCGTCTCGCGGAATATCCGCAAAGAGGTCATCAATGGACGGGACTCCAATTTTTGCCAGCATTTCTCGCCGCTCTTCCGCGGTATGGGGCATATATCTCATTCGTCGAGACCCTCGACATAGCTTTTGTAGGCGTCTTCATCCATCAGGTCATCAATTTCGGTACTGTCCGTTACCTTTACTTTTGCAAACCAGCCCCCCTCCAGAGGCGCCTCGTTGACCAGTGTCGGCGACCCTTCTAGGTCTTCATTTACCTCGATCACCTCACCGCTGACAGGAGAGTAGACTTCTGATGCGGCCTTGACGCTCTCGACCACGGCAAGTTCGTCACCTTTCGCAATATCCGAACCCACTTCCGGAACTTCCACATAGACCACGTCACCCAACTGCCCCTGAGCATAATCACTGATGCCGATCGTTGCCACATCGTCCTCCAGCAGCACCCATTCGTGATCTTCCGTATACCTGTATGACATTCAATACACTCCGTTAGAAAATTAACCTCGATAATAACGCTGCTCGACAAAAGGCATTTTTACGATGGTCGCAGCGCGCGCCTTTCCTCGGACAAGCAAATTGATTTTCGTACCCACCGCTGAGAATGCGAACGGTACATACCCCATTGCAATAGGAGCTTCCAGACAGGGAGAGTAACCACCGGACGTTACTTCGCCAATCACATTACCATCTTCGTCGGCAATTTCCGTATGTTCCCGCGCCGGCGCCCGTCCTTCGGGGACGATACCGACGCGTTTCATTGTCGGCTTATTCGTGATTTCAGCCTTTATGACGGCAGCGCCAGGGAAGCCGCCCTCCTCGCGGCGACGCTTGCTAATCGCCCAGAGCAGTCCGGCAGAAATTGGCGTAGTCTGTTCATTCAGATCATGTCCATACAAACAAAGCCCCGCCTCAAGCCGCAGCGAATCGCGCGCGCCAAGCCCGATTGGCGCAACTTCATCCTCCGCCAGTAACTTCCGGCAAAAGGCAACGGCATGTTCATTGGGAATGGAAATTTCATAGCCGTCTTCACCGGTATAACCGGAACGCGTCACAAAACAGGGAACTCCATCCAGAGACACTTCGCGGAAGGTCATAAATGGCATTTTCGTCACGACATCCGCATACCGTGCAAGTACAGCGGTGGCTTTCGGCCCTTGCAAGGCGACAAGCGCCCTGTCGGCAAGCTCCCGGACTTCCGCCTTGCCAGCAAGCCCCTTTTCCAGCAAGGCAATATCCTGCTCCTTGCAAGCGGCATTGACAACGACGAAAAGGTCCTTTTCTCGGCGCGTCACGATCAGATCGTCCAAGATGCCGCCTTCATTATTGGTGAGGAAGCTATATCGCATTTCACCGGGGGCCAGCGCCTGGATATCACCGGGAATTAATTCTTCAATCGCGGATGCAGGATCATCCCCGGATATAACGACCTGCCCCATATGAGAAACATCGAACAGCCCCGCAGAATCGCGGGTGAACAAATGTTCCTTCAGGATTCCCGTCGGATACTGGACAGGCATATCATATCCCGCGAACGGCACCATTTTCGCGCCCAATTCAACATGCAGATCATGGAGGATAGTTTTTTTAGCGGTAGATGCTTCACTCATACGTCAATCCCGGTTTCAGACAAAAGGCTATGTCCCAACGCTAGCTCTGCTGGAACCTACCCCCTCTGTCTTATAACCTGAGAGATTTGACGATTATGGATGCCACAACAATGACAACCATCTCGCTTACCCCTTCGGTGAAATCACAACTGTGATTTGCTTTCCAGAGTTTCATCCCCCTGCGGTCCGTTTGCCTGAGAGTTTCCGGGGTGGTTGCTCCTTCGGCGATGGTTTAGACGCCCATCTCTCCCGCGGGGATCGACTGAATGTGCATGAATAATAAGACTGATTTTGGTTTAGTCAAACAAGTAATGCTCTTTTATAGATTTTCAGCTTTAAAGCTCCAACTGCTCCCTGGTCAGTTGAAACCCTATGATGATGACATAGTCACCGCCGGTTTTAAGCCCCGTCAACGGAATACGTTGTTGCAGTTCTTCCTGAACGGTCGCGCGCCGCCGCCCTTCCTCGACTTCCAGCGGGCTGTAGAAAACTTCCTTGGCGATAATCTCCCCTGACCTTTCGGCGATTGCCACAAAGAACGGAAATTCCTCTGTCTGGCTCTCTGCCGCCGGACCTTTGGTCGCGCCGATGCGCAGGATCAGTTCAACGACAACCGCTGTATCGTCATCCACATACTGACACTGCCCGCTGAATGGCACGATGATTCCCTCAAACCGAACATCAACAAGGTCACGTCCCTCTCCTTCCCGGAACAGGGTGATTGTTTCCGCGCCCGGCAGGACTTCCACTCTTGGACAAGGCAGAGGCGGTTTAGACGATCCGAAAATACTGAAGATATCCGTATCGACACTTCCGCTGCATGCTGACACCAAAAACAACGGGGCTGCCAGTACAGACATACGGGGAAGTTTATTTAAAAATTTAAGCAAGGGCATTAGGATCCCGAAGAATTTAAAGACTAATTTTTAACATAAGTTCTATTGCAGGGCGACAAATCAACGACGTTATCCATCAGCATGTAAAGAAATTGCCACACCACTATAGTCGTCGTCATTTCAATTTACCTCGCCTTGTTATGGCATTACCCTTGAAACTGTTGTATGAGTCCGGCAAATCTAGAATGGACTGATGCAATAAGCAAGTTTTCACCGGGACACGATATTGATCGTGAAACGTGACCCGGAGCGGAAAGAGCATGAACACAGAAAAACGCACATTGTTACTGGCGGCACCGCGTGGATTTTGCGCCGGCGTAGACCGTGCAATACAGATTGTCGAGCGGGCACTCGAGAAGTATGGCGCACCGGTCTACGTCCGCCACGAAATCGTGCATAACCGCTTTGTTGTTGAAAATCTTGAAAAAAAAGGCGCTGTCTTTGTCGATGAGCTAAAGGATATCCCGAAAGATGTGCCGGTTATTTTCTCGGCACACGGTGTTGCGAAATCCGTCCCGGCAGAGGCTGAGAATCGGAAAATGTTCTATATTGACGCGACCTGTCCACTGGTTAGTAAAGTACATCGGGAGGCCGAGCGCCATGAACGCGACGATAAGGAAATAATCCTTATCGGGCATCGTGGACATCCTGAGGTGATCGGAACCATGGGACAGCTTGCCGAGGGGAAAATAACCCTGGTGGAAACGGCAGACGAAGCGCGGGCATTTGTGCCCAAACAGCCCGGCAAGGGCCTCGCATATCTCACCCAGACAACATTGTCCGTTGATGAAACCCGGGAAATTGTCGGCATCCTGAAAGAGCGCTTTCCGGACATCGAGAGTCCGAGGAAGGAAGACATTTGCTATGCGACAACCAACCGGCAGGCGGCGGTGAAAATTCTGGCTGAGCGCTGCGAAGGTCTTCTAGTGATAGGCGCACCGAACTCGTCAAACTCCATGCGGCTGGTAGAGGTTGCTGAAAAATCCGGCTGCGCCGAGGTTGCGATGGTCCAGCGTGCGTCCGATATTCCATGGGAACGATTTAGTCACATCGGCACAATCGGCATTACGGCTGGCGCATCTGCCCCTGAAACCCTCGTGGAGGAAGTCGTCGATGCTTTCTCCCGGCGGTATGAAGTGTTCGTGGAAGAAATCGTGACCAATCAGGAGCAGGTTGTTTTCAAGATGCCGAAGATCCTGGAACGCGAAGGCGCCGCCTGAATCATGGCCGTTTACACTGAAATTTCAGATGATGAGCTGGACGGCCTGCTCGGGCAATATGATTTGGGACAGGCACTTTCCTGCAAAGGTATCGCGGAAGGCGTTGAGAATTCCAATTTCCTGCTCCATACGGAGGTCGGGTATTTCATCCTGACCCTCTATGAAAAGCGCGTGCATGCAGAGGACCTACCCTTCTTTCTCGGCCTGATGGAACATCTGGCGGCGGGTGGATTTATATCGCCTCGCCCTATTTCGGCAAAGGATGGCCGGAACCTCAAAGAAGTTGCGGGGCGTCCGGCCGCGATCATTGAATTCCTGGATGGCCGGTCCGTTCGGCGTATCACACCCCAGCATTGTGCATTACTGGGGCAGACCCTGGCGCAACTGCATACCATTGGCAGCGACTTCAAACTCCAGCGCGCGAATACCCTCTCTGTTTCAAATTGGCGGCCGCTTTTTACGGCTTGCCAGGATAGTGACCATGGAAACATGCCCGATGATCTTTTACCAGAGATCGAGGCGGAGATTAGCTATCTTGAGGCTCACTGGCCATCGGGTCTGCCAAGCGGCGTGATTCATGCGGATCTCTTTCCGGACAATATCTTTTTTCTGAATGACCGGGTAAGCGGCGTTATCGACTATTACTTCGCCTGCAACGATTTTTTTGCATATGACCTGGCGATCTGTCTGAATGCCTGGTGCTTTGAAAACGACGATAGTTTTAATATCACCAAGGCGCGGAAGCTATTGAATGGCTATCGGGAAGTCCGCGATTTTTCCCAACAAGAACTTGATTTCCTGCCGTTGCTTTGTCGGGGTGCTGCTGTGCGGTTTTTACTCACCCGGCTGTTTGACTGGCTCAATCAGGTTGAAGGGGCGCTCGTTAAACCTAAAGACCCGCATGAATATTTAAAAAAGCTTCAATTTCATCAGGCCGTAACGTCCGTCGCCGCATATGGCCTGGAATGACTGAAGATCGAATCACATCAGTCGAAAAGTGAATCAATCTCGTCCTGCGAAATTTCATGACCTTCCGGCTGCGGGCCGCTTAATTCCACGTCCTCATCGAACTGCGGTTTAAACTCTTCTGCCTCCAGTTCTTGCAGTTCGTCTTCCCCGCCGAGAATATCAATCATCTTGGTAATCCGTTCATCGACAAAGCCGAGCGTAGCAACGACCTTCGAAATACGCTGGCCGGTCACGTCCTGAAAATTGCAAGCCTCATAAATTTTCATTACAGCCTTGCTTATTGCTTCCAGACTTTCCATTTCTTCCGGAGAACTCGTATGCAACTCAAGACTTTCGCTTTTGTCTTCAATTGTCTCGACTGCTTCCAGGATTGTATTTGTTGCCGTTTCCGTATCACCGACAACTGCGTCAAGCTGATCGGTGACGGAGCCAAGCTTCTGGCCGCTTCTCGATGAACTCAAGGAAGCTATTTCACGCCGGGTTTCAAGGATGACGTCAGACAATTCCTGCAACTCACGGCGGAGTACCTCCAGCTCGGCGGAGGCCTTCGCTTCCGTGGCTTCCTCTTCAGTGATCGCAATAGGATCAGCCTCGCCAAGCAGTGCCTTGATATCGCCGAGCGCACCCATAAGGTTTTGATACTGTTCGCTGTTTATACCAGCCGAAGCAGGATCGTGAGCTATGGGGGTGGTCAAACCAAATTGCTTTATTTCCGCCGAGAATAGCTTTTTCTGCATCTTGCTCACTCAAACCTCTTCATTCGAAACGGGTATAGATTTCCGTTCATGCCCGGTAAATTTGACGGCAAGGCGCTAATTTTCGGTTAAAATCACTCCTTTTTCTAAAATTGCTCCGCTGTGGCAATCATGCTAATAGCCGACCTAGACAGGTGTTCGTTTTGTAAACCTATTCAGGAGTATGATTTTGGCGGAGAAGATAGTTGTGATTTACACGGATGGCGCTTGTTCCGGAAATCCCGGTCCCGGCGGCTGGGGCGCGCTCCTCCAATATAACGGAAAAGCAAAAGAACTCTGTGGTGGAGAGGCGGAAACCACCAATAATCGCATGGAACTCACCGCCGCCATTGAAGCAATTAATTCGCTGAAACGCAGCACGATTGCCGAGTTGCATACAGACAGCACCTATGTGAAGGATGGCATCACAAAATGGATGGCCAACTGGAAAAGAAATGGTTGGAAAACGGCAGCAAAAAAGCCGGTAAAGAACAAAGACCTCTGGCTCGCGCTCGACAACGCCATCTCAAAGCATCAGATTCGCTGGAAATGGGTCAAAGGCCATGCCGGTGACCCCGGAAATGAAAAAGCCGACGAACTTGCCAACGTCGGCATGGAAAAATTCAGGAAGTAATCCGCGAGATCAACTCAAGTCGACAGATGTGGGGAAGGCCAAAGCCCTCCCCACATAGCTTAAAAAAACTAGAGCTGGCCAAGAAGGGTCTCTGCGTCGGATACTTCGAAACCGCCGGTTTCTTCCAGGTTGAGCTGTGATACCACGCCATCATCGACAACCATGGAATAACGGCGGGAACGGACGCCCAGTCCTGCACCGGAAGCGTCGAATTCAACGCCCATTGCTTTTGTAAAGGCAGCATCCGGGTCCGCTACCATCTTGATACTTCCCGCGTTGTGATCTTTCCCCCATGCGGCCATGACAAACGGATCATTTACGGACAGACAGACAATATCGCTGACTCCCTTGGAATTCAAATTCGCCATATTATCAACGAAACCCGGCAAATGCTTGGCGGAACATGTCGGTGTGTAGGCTCCGGGCACAGCAAACAACGCAACTTTCTTGCCGCCGAACAAATCCGCTGTTGAAACCTTGGACGGACCTTTGTCCGTCATCATCATCAAATCGACATTTGGAAGTTTGTCACCAACTTTTATCGTCATTTTAATATCCTGTTGTATGTAGTTGCGTAGTGGCTTTCGGTAAAACTAACATAGTCATGTCTGCCGAAATTAAAAGTTTTCTAAGTTACGGCACCGATTTTTATTCTATATGCAATGGTCCCTGCGCGGCCTTCCCCTTATCACTTATAGTAACCACAATTTGCTGACTGGACAGAACATCTGTCTTCGCCGGAAGATTCGCTTTCAAAATAAAATTTGCCGTCTCACGGTCCTGCGATACATCCTTCGACAGCAACTCGAAATAGGCTCCCTCGATCCCCTCTATAATAATTTGCGGAGAATCGAAGGAAGAATTGGTGTATGCGGTCACCCTGAAATCTTCATCGTTCAGCGCCATGGCGCTCGCCCTGCTGATCGCAACGCCTGACGTTCCGATAACAGCCGGAACATGCTTTGCATATTGATCGATGATGGCAGCCTCCTTAGAGATCTTGGCTGTACCCGCACCTAGAGCGAGTGTGAAGGCATGTTCATAGGGAATACAGATATTTTCACATATACCCAGTTGAAGCCGCAGCTTCAGGTCAAGCGGTTCGCCTGCCTCTTTCAGCGTGACATCTATCGGGAAAACCACCTCATCATGATACCCCCAACTCGTCAGGCCATAAGTTTCAAATGCTTCCGGCAAAGGCCAAGCAACTAACGCGTCCTTTAGATTTTCCGACCCGACCCAGTCAAAATGCGGAGGGATTCCGGCGTCCCCCGGTGTTCGCCAGTAGGTTTTCCAACCCGGGGCCAATTTAATTTGAAGACCGATGCGCACAGAATCGCGGCCAGCTACTCCATCACGCTCGGATATCAGCCGTAAATTGGATTGGTCTGTCCTGATCCAATCGGAACTGGAGGCGGCACTCACATTCGCAGCAAAGAGGCCGCCCAAACACATCAGCATTATACTCAATGAGGCTGGTATATTTATTTTCATCCCGCCGGAACCTTTTATCCATCAACAGGTTTGAACAATTATATAAAACATTATTTAAGGGTTGGTATGTCACAATCGTGTCATGAAAAGTTTTTGGCGCTGGGAATTTTTGTCAAAAGACACATATTTACATTATGACAGTAAGCACAATTGATACAGGTTATCTGGACGGCAAGCTCCTGGTTGCAATGCCCAGCATGGGAGATCCACGGTTTAAAAAGGCTGTGATTCTTCTTTGCGCCCATTCAGAATCAGGGGCGATGGGGATTCTTCTTAACCGTTCCCTGGATGCCCTGAGCTTCGATGATCTGCTCGAACAACTGGAAATACCGAAAACGGATAGCGCCAGCCAGATCAATATTCATTTTGGCGGCCCAGTCGATACGGAGCGGGGTTTCGTCGTTCATTCCACCGATCTTCTGTATGAAACCACCTTGGTCATCAGCGATGACATGGCGCTGACCGCGACTGTAGACATGCTGAAAACCATTGCTCAGGGGAGTGGTCCTGAAAGCAGGTTTCTGGCGCTTGGATATTCCGGTTGGGGTCCCGGTCAGTTGGAACAGGAAATTCAAGAAAATGGCTGGCTTGTCGTCGATCCGGATACAGAGATCGTCTTTGGCTCAGCGCTTGATACCAAGTGGGAAGTCGCTATCAACAAATTGGGCGTTGATCCTTCCCTCCTTTTCGGTGATATCGGTCACGCCTGATGTGATGCATCAGGGGGCGATTCTGTCGGTTCGCAGTAACGCATACAACGAGTGATCATGCCAGACACCATTGATACAGAGATATTCTCTCGCCAGCCCTTCTTTTGAAAACCCGACTTTTTCGAGCAGGCGGGAACTCGGAATATTCGATGGTAGGCAGGCCGCCTCAACTCGCCGCAGGCCAAACTCGCTGAACAGCAAGGGAATCAGACCGCAGAGCGCCTCAAACATATAGCCTTTTCGGGCATATCGCTTCCCTGTCCAGTAACCAAGCGTCCCGGTCTGAGCCACGCCACGACGTATGTTCCCCAGCGTGATGCCGCCGATAATATCTTCGCTCTCACGATCAACGAGGAAAAACGCCTGCCCCATATCATCTTTTACGTCCCTGGCATAACGCCGTAGCCGCGCCCGGAAGCTTGCCTTGGTAAGAGAGTCCATAGTCCAGACAGGCTCCCATGGAACAAGAAAGTCACGGCTCTCAGCACGCACTTCCGCCCATTTTTCCCAATCTGAAATCCGCGGCGGACGCAAGATAAGCCGCTCTGTGATGACTTTTGGGCCGCTTCCCATCAATGACAGTTTATCCAACATCACCGCGGCCTCCTTATCTCACCTTAGCTAAATCTTGCCGCGATCCTGTCAAACGGATCAAGCTTTTTCAGCGGGCCAAGCGCCGCGAGGCTTGGCGTAACGCCGAAAAACAAACGTCCCGCGAGGTTTTTCGCATCCTCAACCGTAACGGCATCAACTTTCTCAATGATTTCCGCAGCAGGCAGAACACGTCCATAAATGAGAACCTGCCGCGCATGCACTTCAGAACGCGACGCCGGACCTTCCATTCCCATCAGAAGAGACGCCTTCAACTGCGCCTTTGCCCGTTCTACCTCCGCCACTTCAATGTCATCGCTGGCACGAAACAGCTCATCACTCAGTACATGGCTTAACTCGCCAATGTGATCCTCACCTGTTCCCGCATAAACGGAGAAGGTTCCCGTATCGGCAAATGACGAGGAAAAACTGAAAACCGAATAACACAGCCCGCGGCGTTCCCGAATCTCCTGAAATAGCCGCGACGACATGCCCCCGCCCAACAGGCCGGACAGAATTTGTGCTGTATAGAAATCGTCGTCCGAATAGGAAAGCCCCGGCACCGACAGGGCATAATGAACTTGCTCCAGATCTCGCTCTTCCCGATACTCGCCGCCCTGATATACCGCCGGCTCCATCAGGGTTTCACCTTTTGTCGCCAATTCACCGAAGGCTCTCTCTGCCAGTCGCATCAGCGCCTCGTGATCGACCGCCCCGGACGCGCTCAAAACCATTTTCGGCGCCAGATAATGGCTTTTCATGTAATCCGCGATCATGGGACGATCAAATCCACGCACCTGCGCGACGGTCCCCAGAATAGAGCGGCCAATTGGCTGATCGGGATAGGAGGTTTCCTGCAAATGATCGAAAATAATGTCGTCCGGGGTATCATGCGTCTGCCCGATTTCCTGGACAATCACTTCTTTCTCACGTGCGATCTCGGTTTGATCAAAGCTGGAATGCTGCAGAATATCACCGAGGATGTCCACGGCAAGCGGCACATCATCCTTCAACACCCTCGCAAAATACGCAGTCTGATCGCGGCTGGTATAGGCATTGAGGTGACCGCCAACAGATTCGATCACCTCCGCAATTTGAAGGGCCGACCGCTTTGATGTTCCTTTAAACGCCATATGCTCCAACACATGGGAAATGCCATTTTCCGCCGCCGTCTCATGACGCGCGCCGGTATCAACCCACACTCCGACCGCCGAGGTTTCCAAACCCAACATTGGATCAGTGATAACCCGCAATCCATTCTTCAGCGTTGTGACTCTCGTGTCCATCAATGTTCTTTCTTCCTCAGGCCTCGCTCAGTATGCGGGCATGATCTTTAATAAATGATTTTACCGTGTCCACTTCGTTTGGCAAACTCACAAGTCTCTCTTCACGTCCAAACAGATCCGCCATATGTTTGGGGAGAGCAGGCCGTTCGCCCGTTGCTTTTTCCACCGCCTCTGGAAATTTCGCGGGATGTGCTGTAGATAGGGTAACCAGCGGCGTTTTCTCGTTTTTACGGCATTTTTCTCCGACAAAAAGACCGACCGCAGTATGAGGATCAACCAGTTTCGCGCTATGCGCCAGGGTTTCTCGGATGGTCGCAAAGGTGTCTTCTTCATCACATCGTCCGGCCGCGAAAATGCTCTCGTTCAGTCGGGACATATTGACCGAAAAGCCTCCGTCCTGGTCCAGCTTCTCCATCAGTTCAGCAACCTCGGCCCCGTCCCGTCCATAAAGGTCGGCAAGGAAACGCTCAAAATTACTAGAGACCTGAATGTCCATACTGGGACTGATGGTCGGATCAACACCAGATTTACGGTACTCGCCGCTGTTGAAAAACCGCGAGAGGATATCATTGCGATTGGTCGCCACGATGAGCTGTTCGACCGGCAGCCCCATCCTGCTTGCAGCATATCCGGCATAAACATCCCCAAAATTCCCGCTAGGAACAGAAAAGGACATCGGGCGTGCCGGGGCACCAAGGCTGACGCCCACGGTGAAGTAATAAACGATCTGCGCCATCACGCGTGCCCAGTTGATTGAGTTGACCGCCGAGACCGAGAGAGTATCGCGGAAGTCATGGTCATTGAACATCGCCTTGACCATGGCCTGACAATCGTCAAAATCACCTTCAACCGCGATATTATGAACATTTGCATCGGTCACGGTGGTCATTTGGCGCCGCTGCACCTCCGATACTCTGCCTTTCGGATGCAGGATAAAGATATCAATGGCCTCACGCCCGCGGCACGCCTCGATCGCGGCGGAACCTGTATCACCGGATGTCGCCCCTACGATCGTTACCCGTTTACCCACGCGCGCAAGAAGGTGATCATAGAGCAATCCGAGAAGCTGCAGAGCAACATCCTTGAAGGCTAGAGTCGGTCCGTGATACAGTTCCATCAGGAATTCATTACTGCCGATCTGGCTAACCGGTACGACCGCATCATGGGAAAAGCTGGAATAGGCTTTTCTTGTCATAGCCCGGAAGTCTTCCGGAGAAATGCTATCTCCCAGAAACGGCTGCAACAGGAAACCCGCAGCCTCCGCATAGGACATGCCGGCAAGGCTCCTGATATCCTCACGGGAAAACTGCGGCCAGCTTTCCGGCAGATAGAGACCGCCGTCCCGCGCAAGGCCAGCCAAGACGACTTCTTCAAAATTCAAAACAGGCGCTTTTCCGCGCGTGCTGATATAGCGCAACCTCATTCTCCCACATATGGATCAAATGGCGGGAGAGAGTAACCATATGCGTTGCGTTCGCGCAAGTCCGGATGTCTCTTCTATGGTAAGTAACGTTCCTTCAGATGTGCCTTGAAGGCATCCACGGTCAGGGGGGACCCCGTCGCCGACTGCAAAATGCTGTCCGTAGATTGAGAGCTGCCAAGTGCGTGGATATTCCGGCGCAGCCATCCAAGTAATTCGTTAAAGCTTCCGGCCCTAATCTTCGAGGAGAAATTGGGAATATCCGACTTTGCCGCCCGATAAATCTGCGCGGCTGCCATGGCGCCCAATGTATAGGTCGGAAAATAGCCAATCGCTCCACTCGGCCAGTGAATATCCTGAAGACAGCCAAGCCGGTCGTTTGGCGGCGTTATACCCAGCATTTTTCGCGTGCCACTGTTCCAGGCCGCCGGTAAATCTGTCACCTCCAAATCACCCGATAGAAGCGCCTTTTCAAGTGAATAGCGCAAGATGACATGCAGTGGATAAGTCACCTCATCGGCATCCACCCGGATAAATCCCGGTTCGACCGCCAGATATAACCGCTCCAGATTTTCCTGCTCCCAGGCGACACCGCTACCATTAAATGCGACCTTGACCCGCGGCAAGGCAAACGCGAGGAAATCAGGACCCCGGGAAAGCTGCATTTCAACGAGGAGCGACTGGCTTTCATGCAATGCCATTCCGCGCGCAGCGCCGACTGGCTGCGACCGCCATTTCTCAGGCAACCCCTGCTCATAGAGGGCGTGTCCTGTTTCATGGAGTGTCCCCATCAGGCTTTGGGTGAAATCATCTTCCTCGTAACGGGTTGTCAGCCGAACGTCATCCGGGATACCGCCGGTAAACGGATGGTGACTGATATCAAGCCGACCATGATTGAAATCAAAGCCGAGCGCTCTCATGAATTCCTGCCCTAGCTGCTTCTGAATGTCCTCGTCAAACGGACCTTTCGGTTTGACGACGGCAGGCGCACTTTTCTGCCGTTCCAGTACCGCCCCCAGGAAATCGGGCAAAAATCCCTCCAGATCCGCAAACAACGGATCGATCACGGAAGCTGAGCATCCGGGCTCATACTCATCCAGAAGGGCATCATAGGGCAAAAGAGAGAAAGCGGCTGATTTTGCTTCCGCGATGTGTTGCGTCAAACGAACCACTTCTGTCAACGAGGGAACCAGGCTGGCAAAGTCATTGTTCAGGCGCGCATCACGCCAAAGCATCTCACAGTGCGATGTTGCATGGGAATGTGCCTCAACCAGATCTGGCTCGACCGCCGTCGCATGCCGCCAGCGATTCCGCATTTCTGCCAAATTAGCTTTCTGCCAGACATCGAGCGCATGACTCCCGGCTTCGGCCTCGTCAAGCAGCTCTCCGATATTTTTCTGAGCGAGCATGTCATGGGATATCAGGCTTAAGGCCGCCAGCTGCTCTGCGCGGGCCTTACTCCCGCCCGCAGGCATTATCGTTGCGCTATCCCAATGCAGCATTGCCGTCGCACCGGAGATGGCGGAGAGGCGCGTAAAGACTTTCTCCAACCGGGAGTAAGCGGCTGACGTCTCAGACATCGGGATTTTGCGTCGCCTTGCCCCGTTTGAGGCCATACACAACGTAAATAACAATCATCGCCGCAGCCAGCCCGAGCCAGGTAAATGCATACTGAATATGATTATTCGGAAGGGAAATGCGGGTTTGTCCCCCAATCGGCAATCCGCCGGGAATGTCATTTACATCCAGTTCGACAAATACCGGGGCAGTTTCTATCCCGAGATGGTCTGCCATTGCGGTTAGCTCACCATAGAGCCAGACATTATCCTCCGCGTTGCTTTTCGGCAAGAACGACCATGATTTCCCCCAAGGCTTCCGGGCAACACCTGTAACCGTAGTCTCTCCCTCAATTAATCCTTCGGCACGTGTTTCCGGGGCTTTCTTGGATTCCGGCACCCAACCCCTGTTTACAAGGATGATATCCCCTTCCGCGCTTCGTTTAAATGGCGTGATGATATGGAACCCCGCGCGACCGGCTTCCGCATGCGCAAACAGATGAATTTCATGACTATGATCAAATTCCCCGGTCAGGCTGACCCTGCGGTAGTGCCATAGTTCAGGATCGATGTCGCCAGAGGGCAGAGCTTCCGGTGCGGCCGAAAGCTGAGTTTCGATCGTATCAAGGAGATCAACTTTCCAGCTGTAACGGTTGATCTGCCATACTGTCAGCGCGAGCAGGATCAGCACACAGGGAATGGTGATTAATGTCGGTAAAAGTCCGGGCGAAAAATTTTTCATCAGTTAATAACGCTCAATCTCGGAGCTGGCCTTATGCTTGAATTGCAAGGCAATCAAATACGCCTTGAAGGGCCGTAGAAGCCCAAGACTTAATATCAGAATTACCGGCAACCAGATTGTCAGTTGGACCCAATAGGGCGGATGATAAACCAGCTCTGTAGCGACCGCGAGGCCAGCAACAATAAATCCAACTATAAAGATGATAAATACCGCCGGTCCGTCACCGCTGTTTACGGCACTGAAATCCTGCCCGCAGTTATCGCAACTTTCTGCTACATCCAGAAAGCCAGAAAAGAGTTTCCCCTTTCCACATGCCGGGCATTTGCAGGTAAGCCCGGCGCGAAAAGGGGAAACTGACATGCCATAGGAATAGGGCATTTAGTTAGATCAGGTCCACTCCGGTCCTGCACCCCACCAGTAAACGGCGAAGAAAAGGAAGAGCCATACGACGTCAACGAAGTGCCAGTACCATGCAGCAGCCTCCAGACCAAAATGATGGGACGGCGTAAAATGACCTTTTGTCGCCCGAATCAGACAGACCAGCAGGAAAACCGTTCCGATAAAGACATGGGCACCATGGAACCCTGTCGCCATATAGAAGGTCGACGGATAAATCCCGTCCGAAAAGCCAAACGCGGCGTGAGAATATTCATATATCTGAACCGCGGTAAAGCAGGCGCCAAGGATAACGGTCAACAACAAACCCTGAACCAGTCCCTTGCGATCGTCATGCTGCAGTGCGTGATGGGCCCATGTCACAGTTGTCCCGGACAACAGCAGGATAACGGTATTCAACAGCGGAATATGCCACGGATTGAAGGTCATAATGCCTTCTGGCGGCCAAATTCCGCCGCCCACTTCACTCGGAAACAGGCCGGCATCAAAATAAGCCCAGAACCAGGCAACAAAAAACATCACTTCGGACGCAATGAACATGATCATGCCATATCGCAGGCCCAGCTGCACAACGGGCGTATGATGCCCCTCATGCTCGCCTTCCTTGACAACATCGCGCCACCAGACGAATGCCGAATAACAAAGAGCAATAAACCCGATTACGAAGACAGCGTAGCCTTTGTCATGCATCCACATGACAGCGCCAATAGCCGTGACAAATGCCGCAATTGATGAAAGTGCTGGCCAGGGCGACGGGTCGACCAAATGATAGTCATGTTGTTTGGCGTGAGAATCTGCCATTTCTAAACTCCTGCAAATCACCCGGAAAGACTCCGGACCTGAAAGTTACAAATTCACTCTATTGGTCAATTGACATCAACCGATTTCTTCTCGGCTTTTGCCGAAACTTCCGTTCCGTCATCATCTTCGCTGACGAAGAAGGTATAGGAAAGCGTTATAACCTTAACTTCTCTCGCGTTCGGATCGTTATCAATCTCGGGATCGACAAAGAAAGTAACCGGCATATCAACGCGCTCACCCGGCTGCAAAACCTGTTCCGTAAAGCAGAAGCAATCAATCTTGGTGAAATATTGACCTACCTTTTGCGGCGTCACATTAAAAGTAGCTGTTCCCTTAATCTTGCGGTCCGTCGGATTATAGGCTTCATAAAAAGCAAGACCGGTCTCTCCGACCTTCATGGTCATTTTATGTTCAACCGGTTTGAAGTCCCAAGGCATTTCCCGGCTAGTATTCGCATCAAACTCAATCGTCATTTCACGATCAAGGATCACATCCGGCGCAATCTCCGCCTGCTGCGTGGTGCCACCATAGCCCGTCACACGGCAGAAAAGGTCATACAGCGGCACTGAAGCGTATGACAGACCTACCATCCCGACCACCACGGATACCAAGATAGCCGCAAGACGCACCGATTTGTTACTCTGCTTTTTCATCAGGCTCCCGTTCCGCCGGACATTTTCACGACAGTGATCAGGTAAAATAAAACCACAAGCGCGACGAGCACTCCGCCGACCACCAGATTGCGGGTTCGCTGACGTTTCTGATGTTCATCATTACGCGTCATATCACATCACCGTCAGAACAAGATTTTCGCCAAGCAATGTGGCAAAAATCAAGAAAAGATAAAGCAAGGAAAAAGCAAACATCTGCTTCGCACTTTCCTCATCCTTCTTCCGCCACACCTTAAGCGACATCACCAGGAACAATCCGCTCAGAACCGCTGCAGCGGCACCATAGAAAACGCCGGCATATCCAAGGACATAGGGCATCACGGCGATAGGAAAAAGAAGAGCGCTATATAACACGATCTGCCGCCGCGTAACGTCGCGACCGGCAACGACCGGCAGCATCGGCACACCTGCTTTCGCATAGTCAATGTCACGCCAGAGGGACAGCGCCCAGAAATGCGGGGGCGTCCACATAAAAATGATCGCAAACAGAATGAGCGATTCCGCGCTTACATCACCGGTAACAGCCGCCCAGCCAATCATCGGTGGAAAAGCGCCTGCCGCACCGCCGATAACAATATTCTGCGGCGTCCGCCGCTTCAGCCACATGGTATATACGAAAACATAAAAGGCGATTGTAAGCGCCAGCAAAGCCGCCGCCACGTAATTTACAGCAAGCCCCATCAGCACGACAGAGGCGACGGAAAGAACGGTACCGAAGGCAAGAGCCTCATTCGCACTGACCCGTCCAGCCGGGATCGGCCGTTCCTGCGTCCGCTCCATGACAGCATCAATATCAGCATCAAACCACATGTTGATCGCCCCTGACGCACCGGCGCCAATGGCGATACACAGAAGGGCCGTAATGGCGAGGACAGGATGCAGAGTTCCAGGTGCGACAACAAGCCCGACCACACCCGTAAACACAACGAGCGACATCACGCGCGGTTTCAACAGCGCGAAATAATCACTGACCCGCGTCAGATCTGTATTGACGCGGGTCTCGATTGCTTCTTTTCCAAGGCTTGTGTCGGACAAGGATGTCTCCTCTGGCCTTTACTTGATAACCGGCAGTTCGTTGAACTGATGGAAAGGCGGCGGTGACGGCAATGTCCATTCCAGTGTCGTTGCACCTTCACCCCATGGGTTACCGGCAGCCTGCTCCTTGCGGACGAAGGCATGAATAACCGTGATCAGGAAGATCAGAACACCCACGGCCGATACATAGGATCCGTAGGAGGAAATGGCGTTGTAACCAGCGAACGCATCGGGATAGTCCGGAATACGACGCGGCATGCCCGCCAACCCGAGAAAATGCATCGGGAAAAAGATCATGTTCACGCCGATGAAGGTTACCCAGAAGTGCAGATGAGCTAGCTTCTCCGAATAGTTATAGCCCGTAATCTTGCCGAACCAGTAGTAGAAGCCCGCAAAAATCGCAAACACCGCACCCAGGCTTAGAACGTAATGAAAATGAGCCACCACATAGTAAGTGTCATGAAGCGCCACATCGAGGCCGGCATTGGCCAGCACGACGCCCGTAACACCGCCAACTGTGAAAAGGAAGATAAAGCCCAACGCCCAGACCATCGGCGCCTTGAACTCGATCGAACCGCCCCACATCGTGGCAATCCAGGAGAAAATCTTTACACCCGTCGGAACCGCGATCACCAATGTTGCCACGAGGAAATAAGCCCGCGTATCAACATTCATGCCGACCGTGTACATATGATGCGCCCAAACGACGAACCCGATACCACCGATCGCAACCATCGCATAGGCCATGCCCAGATAGCCGAAAACCGGCTTACGGCTGAAAGTTGCAACGATCTGGCTGATGATGCCAAAGCCCGGCAAAATCAGGATGTAAACTTCCGGATGGCCGAAAAACCAGAACAGATGCTGGAACAGGATGGGGTCGCCGCCGCCCTGCGGTGCAAAGAAGGTGGAACCAAAGTTCCGGTCCGTCAACAGCATTGTAATGCCCCCGGCCAGAACCGGCAGAGACAGCAGCAACAGGAACGCCGTCACCAGAACCGACCATACAAAGAGCGGCATCTTGTGCATGGTCATACCAGGCGCCCGCATGTTGAAGATGGTGGTGATAAAGTTGATGGCGCCGAGAATAGACGAGGCACCTGCGATATGGAGACTAAGGATCGCGAAATCGACAGCCATGCCAGGATGACCGATCGACGACGAGAGCGGCGGATACATGGTCCAGCCACCGCCAACACCATTCGCCCCGGCCGGGCCTTCAACGAAAATCGAGATCAGCAGTAGACCGAACGCAGGCGGCAACAACCAGAATGACACGTTGTTCATACGCGGAAACGCCATGTCCGGCGCCCCGATCATGAGCGGCACGATCCAGTTACCGAAGCCACCGATCATCGCGGGCATCACCATGAAGAAGATCATGATCAAGCCATGGCCTGTCACCAGAACATTGAAGAAATGAAAATTGCCGTTCAAAAGCTGATCACCGGGCATCTGAAGCTCAGCACGAATGAAAACAGACATTGAACCGCCGACAATACCGGCGATAATCGCAAAGATAAGATACATCGTTCCGATATCTTTGTGGTTGGTCGAATAGACCCACCGCTTCCAACCGGACGGGGTATGTTCGTCGTGAGCGGCTGCTGAACCGTAAGCCATAATCTCTTGCCTCTCTCTAGCCTGTTACTCTGCGTTTGCAGGGGTGACCTGCGCAAATTTTATTGCCGGCGTTTCGCCACTTGCGAATTCTTGTTTGGCCTCAACAAGCCACTTGTCGTAGTCTTCCTTGCTGACAGCCCGGATCATGATCGGCATAAAACCGTGGCGGGCTCCGCAAAGCTCGGAACACTGACCGTAATACATACCTTCTTTCTCGATCCGCATCCAAGTCTCATTCAGACGGCCCGGCACGGCATCCATTTTTACACCGAAAGCTGGCATAGCCCATGAATGAAGCACGTCTTCAGCCGTCACCAAAACACGGATATTTGTATCAATTGGCAGGACGATAGCATTATCTGTCGTCAGTAACCGCGGCTGTCCGGGCTTCAACTCATCCTCTTCAAGCATAATTGCTTCAAAGGCCAGGCCTTCTTCGTCCATATATTCATAGCCCCAGTACCACTGATACCCGATCGCTTTTAGCGTCATATCCGGTGTTTCAATCCTATCACCGTAATACAGCAGTTTCAGAGAAGGGATCATGATAACGATCAGGATCATGACCGGGACAACAGTCCAGATAATTTCGATAAACGTATTATGCGATGTTTTGGACGGAGTTGGATTGGCCCGCTTGTTGAAGCGGATAATCACGAAGATCAACAAGGCCAGAACGAAAAGCGAGATGGCGCTGATAATCCAGAGCAACAAGTCATGGAAGGAGTGCTGTTCAATCGCAACCGGCGAGAATGCCTCCTGAAATGTCGTCTGCCATGGCGCGGGTTGTCCCGGCTCTGCCGCTGCAACTCCCATCGTCAAAAAGCTGCCCGCAGTTGCGGCCATAAATGCGACAAGATTCTTAAACCTACCCATCATCAATTCCCGTCTGTGATCACGTGACTATTTAACTCGACCAGCTGTATGAGCCAGTATACGCTTACCCGGTCAAATTTTGGACAGTTTTTTGACTTATACTCACCTGATTGTAGCAAATCAAAATGCTTTCCGCCCAGTTGCGCCGGAAACTACACCACGGATAAGGCAGATAACAAGCCTAAGACTGCACATAATCGTCATTTTGAGCGAAATATTTTTATGTAGTTATACTCTTGCATCAAAATAAATACTTTTACTTCAATATGTTATAATCATAAATCCAAAATCAGGCGCAATTTGGGACAACAAACTTTTTGAGGGGAAATTGTGACAATTTGTCACACCAATTTGCGGCTTGAAGATTAAAGCTGATTAGAATCTTTCAAATCACTTTTTGCCCCCCCTCGACATTCGCGATCAAAAGACACATATTCATGCAAATAAAACCAGTAAAAGAGCGGACCGGAGCGCCTTTATGACCGACATATCAACAGCCGATGAGCTTTTCTTCCTGCCCACAGGTATGGATCGCGATGTGGTGGAGAAACAGGTTTCCGAGGCGTTAGTGGATGCCGATGATGGCGAGTTGTTCATGGAGTACCGACAGTCGGAAGGCTTCTCTTTCGATGATGGTCGGCTGAAAAGCGCCAGCTTTGATACGACTCAAGGGTTCGGTCTTCGCGCCGTCGTTGGCGAAGCGACGGGGTTTGCCCATGCATCGGACCTCAGCGAGCAGGCAATCCGCAATGCATCCAAGACCGTCCAGGCGGTACAGACCGGAAAAAGTGGTTCCATGGCGCTTCCGCCCGCGGGTTCAAATCAGTCGCTTTACCTGGATGACAATCCTTTGAGCGAAATTCCTTTCGATGCCAAGGTGAAGACATTGTCGGAAATTGACGCCTATGCCCGCGCAAAGGACAGCAAGGTTGTTCAGGTTTCCGTCTCTCTTGCCGGATCATGGCAGGGGATCGAGATCATCCGCGCTGGCGGTGAGCGGGCGGGAGATATTCGGCCACTCGTCCGGCTTAATGTCTCTGTTGTTGTCGAGAAGGATGGCAGACGGGAATCAGGTTCTCACGGCACAGGCGGCCGTACCGGATATGATTTTTATCTTCAGGAATCGACCTGGCAGGGCGCCGTCGATGAAGCCTATCGTCAGGCTATGGTCAATCTTGACTCAGTTGCCGCCCCGGCCGGAGAGATGGATGTGGTCCTTGGGCCAGGCTGGCCCGGCATCATTCTGCATGAAGCTGTCGGTCATGGTCTCGAAGGCGATTTCAACCGCAAAAAAACATCGGTTTTCTCCAACCTGATGGGTCAGCGGGTTGCCGCGCCTGGTGTAACCGTCGTGGATGATGGGACAATCGCCGATCGCCGTGGTTCTCTCAGTATCGATGATGAAGGTACCGCAAGCAGCTCAACGACACTGATTGAGGATGGCATTCTGGTCGGCTATATGCAGGACAGGCAGAATGCTCGTCTGATGGGAGTGGAGCCGACGGGAAATGGCCGACGCGAGAGTTATGCGCATATGCCGATGCCACGAATGACCAATACCTATATGCTGGGCGGTGACAAGGATCCGTCCGAAATCGTGAAATCGGTCAAAAAAGGGATATTCACAGCCAACTTCGGCGGCGGTCAGGTCGACATTACTTCTGGGAAATTTGTCTTCTCCTGCACGGAGGCCTACCTGATAGAAGACGGCAAGATTACAGCTCCTGTCAAAGGGGCGACACTGATCGGTACCGGAAGCGAAGCGCTCAAAAAAGTAACGGCGATCGGCAATGATATGGCACTCGATAGCGGGATCGGTACCTGCGGGAAAGCTGGACAAAGCGTTCCTGTCGGTGTCGGGCAACCAACGATGCTGATTGAAGGACTGACCGTTGGCGGCACGGCATAAAAAAGCCCTGCACCTGAGGCTTCCGGTCTTCGGCCTCTATATCGCCCTGTTCTCATTGGCACTGAATATATTTACGCCCCCTGCTCTGGCGGAGGCTGAAAACTGGCTGCCTCCAGGCAGTGCAACCGAAATGCTGGATAGCCCACCGCCGGAACTGATCAAGCCGGGCGCAGAAAAAGACCGGGAATGGCTTTACGGTCGTTTGTTGTTCCGCAGCCCCTCCCTGCTGGGTGAGAAAGCGGTCCGCATCGGATTGTCCTGCAACAGCTGCCATACCAATGGACATGTCAATACAAACTTCTACATCAATGGTCTCTCCGACCGGCCAGGGCGGATAGATGTGACAAATCGTTTCTGGCAGGCCGGTTTCGAAGACGGCATTGCCAACCCGCTTGATATTCCATCACTGCGCGGTTCAGCAGACAACACTTCTTTTGGGACAGTCAATATCTTCCCTGATCTACATGCCTTTACAAGTCATGTCATCACGACTGAATTTGCCGGTCCGGAGCCGGATGAGGAAACTATAAAGTCGTTGATATCATATATAAATTCTTTGGATATCAATGAGTTGGAAGAATCAGCAGCGATTGTAGAGACAAGTTCGGACATGTCCTACATTTCACTCCTGCAACGTCCATTGGAAAACAGAGACATGCCAGAGCTGAATATACTGATCGACCTGATCAGAAGTGACTATGGCAGACGTGCGAAACTGCCCGCGGCCCAAGCAGACACTCTTCACCTCATCGTATTAAATCTGCGGGAGTTGCGAGAAAAAGCCGCCAAAGATGACTACGAGGCGGCTTTCGCAATTTATCGGAAATTGAGCGGCGCTCAGTAAGCGTATTCGGTGAAGACTGGCTCGATATCCTCTTTCCATGCGCCGTGATATCGCGCCAGCATTTCCTCGGCCGGCGTCTGGCCGGATTTAACAATGGTTTTAAGCGCGTTCAGAAAATGACTTTCGTCTTCCCCGAAACTGTCGAGACTTTTACGTGCCTTCAAACCGTATGTCGCAATTTCCAGCACTTCCGAGGCCAGCACTTGCATGTCGCGACCATCCGGCATTTTCGTTTTGAGCGCCTGCGTGATGACGTCATTGCGAACTCGCTGGCGATCCTCCGCTGTCCAGCTCTTGACCAGATCCCAGGCATTATCCAGCGCCGTGTCATCGTATAACAGACCAACCCACAACGCCGGTAGCGCACACAGCCGTCGCCACGGCCCGCCATCTGCGCCGCGCATCTCGAGAAACCGCTTCATGCGGACTTCCGGAAACAGAGTTGTCAGGTGATTGTCCCAATCCGCGAGGTTCGGCTTTTCACCCGGAAGGCCTGGTAATTTTCCGTCGAGAAAATCCCGGAAAGACTGCCCGCTCACATCAAGATAAGTACCATCTCGATAGACGAAGTACATCGGCACATCCAAGGCATAGTCGACATATCTCTCGAAGGAAAAGCCGTCTTCGAACACAAACGGGATCATGCCCGTCCGATCCGGGTCCGTATCCGTCCAGATAAAGCTCCGGTGGCTGAGATGCCCATTCGGACGGCCTTCCGTAAAGGGGGAATTCGCGAAAAGCGCCGTAGCCAGCGGCTGCAATGCCAGACTGGTCCGGAACTTCTTGATCATGTCCGCTTCTGAGGCGTAATCGAGATTAACCTGAACGGTGCAGGAGCGGAACATCATATCCAGACCATGCTGCCCCCGCTTGGGCATGTAGCTTTTCATAATCTGATAGCGCCCCTTGGGCATGATCGGTGTTTCCTTGCGGGTCCATTTGGGACTGAACCCAAGCCCGAGGAAACCAACCCCCATTTCATCGCCCACCTCGCGCACCTGCGCCAGATGCGTATGCACCTCGCTGCATGTTTCGTGGAGATTTTCAACAGCGGCGCCGGACAGTTCCAGCTGGCCGCCGGGCTCAAGACTTATGGAACAGCCCTCTTTCGAAAGCGCAATGACATTATCGCCCTCAAAGTCCGGGTGCCAGCCAAAGCGCTGAAGCCCTTCCAGCATGGCCTTAATGCCCTTGGGACCCTCATATGTGAGCGGTTCATGCGTATCAAGCGTGAACCCGAATTTTTCATGCTCAGTGCCAATACGCCATTTATCGCGTGGTTTGCAGCCACTCGCCGCAAAGTCGACAAGTTGTGCCTTGTCGGCAATTTCGACGGCTTCGCCCTTGGAAGGTCCGGACATGTATTCCCCTAACATTTTATTTCGGCCGGGCAAAGCGCCCCAGGTCCGGCCTTTTGATTTGAATTAAAGAATTGCGAAGGCGGCTTCAAGCCTAAAGTTTCATTTTTGTCCAACGGTCACATTTTCGCTGCGGACACATATGCTCAGCCCCAATCTCCATGAAAGGCCTGAAGCAGGCTGAGGCTGGCGATAACCGCTGTTTCAGCGCGCAGTATCCGCGGTCCTAATGATATCGGGTATGTATTTGGCCGCGAGCTGATAAGGTCGATTTCTTCGTCGGAAAACCCCCCTTCCGGCCCCGTTATAATCCCCCATTTTTCAGTCTTTTCCAGACCCGAAAGCGTTTTAACCGCATTTTCTCCCGTCAATCTTTCGTTGCAGAAAATCAGGGTTCGTTCAGGATATACGGTACTCAATGCCTGTTCGAGCTTGATCAGGCCATGGACGATTGGAACGTTCAATCGCTCGCATTGTTCCGCTGCTTCCAACGCCTGTAACGCCAACTTGTCGGCGCGCAATCGCTCTGAATTGGTCCGGCTCGTCTGAATGGGTTGAAGGCTGGCAACGCCAAGTTCTGTTGCCTTCTGAATAATCATAGCCGTTTGAGCTTTCTTGACCGGAGCGAACAGAAGCTCGATATCTGGTTCGTCGATTTGTGGCCTAAGTTGTTCAGTGACATGGACAAGGCAGTGATTCTTGTGCACCTCCTGCAAATGCCCGAGCCACTCTCCGTCCCGTCCGTTGAACAGACCGATTTTATCCCCCTCCTCTCGTCGCATGACGGTCGCCACGTAATGCGACTGGTTTTTGTCGAGCACGACACCCAGGTCCTTGCCAAGATCACTGGGAACATACAGGCGGAGCGAATATTGCTTTGGTAACATTTGTCGGTAAACTCGTTGATCGGTGATATATAAATTATTGCGATTCATAGCAATTAATGCCATCCACGTCACCTTTGGAGCGACAGGAGCGATTTTAAAGATGTTACGACTAGATCGGATCATAGCCGATGCCAGTCAAAGAAACTGGGTTGACCGACACGCGCCGGAGGGGTGGCAGCCCTATATGAAACTGTCCCGGCTTGACAGGCCGATTGGAACCTGGCTCCTGCTGCTTCCCTGCCTTTGGTCAATTGCCCTTGCCGCCCCAAAGGGTGAAGGACCAGACTTCACATTATTCATACTTTTTGCGATTGGCGCCCTGGTGATGCGCGGCGCGGGCTGCACTCTCAATGATATTGCCGACAGGAATTTCGATGGAAGAGTGGAGCGCACAAAAAAGCGACCTATCCCCAGTGGTCAGGTTACGCTGTTTCAGGCCATCTTTTGGTTGGGCGTCCAATGCCTCATCGGCCTTCTGATACTGATTCAGTTTAACGTCTTCGCCATCCTGCTGGGAATTGCAAGTCTTGCGCTCGTCGCCATTTATCCATTCGCCAAGCGGTTCACATACTGGCCACAGTTTTTCCTTGGCCTCGCCTTCAACTACGGCGCTTTGCTGGGCTGGGCCGCCGTTCAGGGCAATCTCGGTGTTGCGCCGGTCATAATGTATTTTGGCGGCATCGCCTGGACCATCGGCTATGACACGATCTATGCCCATCAGGATAAAGAGGACGATGCACTGATCGGCGTAAAATCAACAGCACTGAAATTCGGCGAGACGACAAGATACTGGCTGATGGGGTTTTACACGGTAACGATTATATCGTTGCTGTTTGCAGGCGCTGTTGTCGGATTGAGTGTCCTGTTTTACCTCCTCATGTTCGGCGCAGCATTGCATTTGGTCTGGCAGATCAGGACACTCGACATAGATAATGGCAATCGGTGTCTGATGCTTTTCAAATCCAACAGGAACTTCGGCCTGATCGTTCTTATCGCAATTATACTTGGAAAACTCCCCCTTCCTTTATAGGAAACGCTTTTTCTTTACGCCGACGCGCAAACTCGGGCATAGTCGCGGCACCAACGCGTAATATCGGGACAGGAAAATGGCGTACGGATCACTTCGGGATTTCATCGGACAACTCGAAAAGAATAAAAAACTCGTCCGGGTGAGCGAGCCGGTTTCAACCTATCTGGAGATGACGGAAATCCAGACCCGGCTTCTCGCAGAAGGCGGCCCCGCCGTTCTGTTTGAAAATCCGGTCAACGAAGCGGGAGAACGAAGCAATACCCCGGTTCTGGTCAATCTGTTCGGCACGGTCGACCGGGTTGCCATGGGCATGAACCGCACACCGGATAAACTGCGCGAAGTAGGGGAAACGCTTGCTTTCTTGCGCCAGCCCGAGCCCCCGGAAGGCATTCGCGAGGCCATGGGGATGCTGCCGGTCCTCAAAACCGTTATGACCATGCGACCGAAAACCGTCAAAAAAGCCCCCTGTCAGGAAGTTGTCCTGACTGGCGATGAAATCGATCTTGACGCCTTACCCATTCAGACCTGCTGGCCGGGTGAGCCTGCCCCCTTGATCACCTGGCCCCTGGTCGTGACGAAGGGCCCAGGCAGCGGCAAGACGGATGACTTTAATCTTGGCATTTACCGCATGCAGAAGCTGTCCCGGAACAGGACCCTGATGCGCTGGCTGAAACATCGTGGCGGCGCGCAACATCATGCACGCTGGGGCAAGGAAAAAAGCGAACCGCTTCCCGTGGCCGTCGTGATTGGTGCCGACCCGGGAACAATTCTGGCCGCGGTTACACCGATCCCGGACACTCTTTCAGAATATCAGTTTGCCGGATTGCTGAAGGGTGAGAAGGTGGAGCTGGTCGATTGCAAGACGGTGCCCCTTAAAGTGCCCGCGACCGCCGAAATTATCCTGGAGGGGCATGTTTCTCTTGATGAATACGGGGATGAAGGGCCGTATGGGGATCATACCGGATACTATAATTCCGTTGAAAGCTTTCCTGTCTTCACATTGTCCGCAATTACCATGCGGAAAGATCCCATCTATCTATCCACTTTCACCGGTCGGCCACCGGATGAGCCCAGCGTCCTTGGCGAAGCCCTGAACGAACTTTTCATCCCTTTGATCCAGCAACAATTTCCGGAAATCACGGATTTCTGGCTCCCGCCGGAAGGATGCAGTTACCGGATAGCCGTCATCTCCATGAAAAAAGCCTATGCGGGTCACGCCAAGCGGGTCATGATGGGAGCCTGGTCATACCTTCGACAGTTCATGTATACGAAGTTCCTGATCATTGTTGATGATGATATTGATGCGCGCGACTGGAAAGACGTGATGTGGGCGGTTTCAACCCGCATGGATCCCGTGCGCGACATTACCACGATTGAAAATACACCCATTGACTATCTGGACTTTGCCTCGCCGCAATCGGGCCTTGGCGGTAAGATCGGGCTCGACGCGACGAACAAAGTGCCACCGGAAACAAACCGCGAATGGGGTCAGGAAATTCGTATGGATGACGCGGTCATTGAAAAAGTCAACGATCTCTGGGAATCTCTCGGCCTGCCCGGCACCGGCAAGCCGATCTGGAAATAACCTGTTATAAGAACCGTTTGAAAGACGGCTTCGGAAAGTCCTCAATGACACTGATCAGTGACCCGTATTTTTATCTGCTCGCCATTCCTGTCTGCCTGCTGATCGGTATCTCGAAAGGTGGCTTTGCGGGCTCACTTGGTATTTTGAGTGTCCCGCTCCTCTCTCTCCTGATTTCGCCGGTACAGGCCGCCGCGATAGTATTACCAATTCTCTGCGTCATGGATATCTTTGGTTTGATTGCCTATCGGCGCACCGCTGACTGGCGAAACCTTGGATACCTATTGCCAGGCGCCCTGTTGGGAATACTGATAGGCTATCTTCTCTTCAATTACCTGAGCGCGGAATTCATCAAAGTTCTTCTGGGTGTAATCTGCGTTATTTTTACGCTCAATCATTATATTCGAAAAAGTCCCGCAGATCATGCGGCGAAGGCGAACCTCACGCGTGGATCCTTCTGGGGCACGATCGCAGGCTTTACAAGCTTCGTCGCGCACGCTGGCGGACCCCCGGTTCAATTTTACATGTTGCCTCAGAAAATCAACAAGACCCTGTATGTTGGGACCTCTGTCTGGTTTTTCTTCGTCATTAATTATGTAAAGCTCATTCCCTATGGCATGCTCGGCCAGTTCTCGATACAAAATATCGGAACTTCCCTCGTCCTGTTACCGCTTGCGCCAATCGGTATCTGGCTTGGCGTCAAAGCGCACAAGCTGATCTCGGAAGGCGTATTCTATCGCATAGCCTACATCCTCCTCCTTACTGTTGGCGGGAAACTGCTTTGGGATGGTTTGTCGGGAATGAATCTGCTTTTCTGATTCCCTTTTCGCTCTTCCATCCCTATGTATGGAGAGTTGTTAAATTTCAGTCTGGGTTTTCATGTCAGAACAAACTATCGATGCACAAAATTCCCTGAATATCCTCGATGACCTGATTGCCATCGCCCTTCGCAAAGGCGCGGAGGCGGCTGATGCGGTCCGCATCCAGGGAACCTCAATCAGTGTGTCCGTCCGGCAAGGGGAAACGGAGGAGATAGAACGATCCGAGGCTCATGATCTCGGCCTTCGTGTCCTGATCGGCAAACAGCAGGCCTTTGTTTCCTCCAACGATGCCAAACCGGAAGTTCTGGAAGAACTAGTGGATCGGGCTCTGGCAATGGCGCAAAACATGCCGGAAGAAAAATTCTGCGGCCTTGCGGACCCGGTCGATCTCGCAACTGAATTTGCGAACCTTGATCTTTATGACAAGACCACCCTGTCGCCAGAAGATCTTACTCGGATTGCCAAGACGACGGAACAGGCGGCCTTGGAAGTTGACGGCGTTACTAATTCGGAAGGAGGTGGGGCCTCCTCAGGCCGCGCATCTATTGCCCTCGTCACCTCCGATGGCTTCAAGGGCGCTTACAGCTCCAGCAGTTTCTCCATCAGCGCCTCCGTCATTGCGGGAGAAGGCCAACGGATGGAACGAGATTATGACTATGACAGCCACCATCACTTCTCTGACCTTCGCTCACCAGAAGAGATAGGCCGAAAGGCGGGTGAGCGGGCCGTAAAACTCCTCAATCCTCGCAAAATGCCGAGCGGGCAGGTTCCGGTCGTCTTCAGCAACCGTGTGTCGGCCAGCATTCTCGGGCATTTTTCCGGGGCAATCTCCGGCGCGGCGATCGCGCGGGGAACCAGCTTTCTGAAAGATCGGATGGGAGAACAGGTATTTCCGAATAACATCCGGATCATCGATGATCCGCACAGGCCCCGCGGGGCCGCCTCCAAACCGTTCGATGGCGAAGGGGTGGTAAATAATCAGCTTGATCTGGTTGAGGACGGCAAATTGCAATCATGGATTCTCAATACATCCTCTGCGAAGCAGCTTGGCCTTAGAACGAACGGTCGGGCAACCCGTGGTACTGCGTCACCACCGGGTTCAGGAACGACAAATCTTTATATGGAAGCAGGCAATCTCCCTCTTGAAGGATTGATCAGTGATATCAGGTCAGGCCTTTATATCACCAGCCTGATCGGCTTTGGTGTCAATGCCATCACAGGTGATTACAGTCGCGGAGCTTCCGGATTCTGGATTGAAAATGGCGAGATAGCCTTCCCGGTATCCGAACTGACAATCGCCGGAAATCTGAACGACATGTTCCTGAAGCTGACACCAGCAAATGATCTGGAATTCCGTCAGGGAACGAACGCGCCCAGCCTGCGGATTGATGGGATGATGGTCGCCGGCACATGACACAACGCTTTGTCAAAGATCATGCGTTACTCACCAACGCGATGAAAGAGGCCGGTGATATCGCCCGGCGATATTTCAAAAGCACGCTGAAAAGCTGGGAAAAGAAACCCGGCGATCCGGTCAGTGAAGCAGATCTCGCTCTGGATACACATTTCAAGAACAGACTCCTAACGGCGCGGCCCGATTATGGCTGGCTGTCCGAAGAAACAGCCGACAATGCCGCCCGGCTTCATAAATCGCGAGTATGGATCATTGATCCGATCGACGGCACCCGTTCTTTCATTGCCGGGAAGCCCGAATTCACCATTTGTGCGGCCCTTGTGGAGGATGGGAAACCAGTACTCGGCATTGTCTATAATCCGATACTTGAAGAATATTATGAAGCCGTCGTTGGTGGCGGCGCAAAACTCAACGGAGAAGCGATCACCTGCTCCCGAAAGGCGGATCTTTCCGATGCAAAACTTATCGCCAGCCGGAAATCATTCGAATGGCATGGCTGGCTGGATGATGTGAAGAATGCAACTTTCAGCCATGTTAACTCAATTGCCTACCGCATTGTAAAAGTCGCATCCCGCCACGCGGATGCTTCCCTATCGCTTACCCAAAAGAGTGATTGGGATATAGCCGCCGCAGATATTATTCTGTCAGAAGCTGGTGGCGTCACGACCACCACCCTAGGCGAGCGATTGGTCTACAACAGAAAATCCGTCAATCAACGGAATGTCATCTCTTGTGGAAAGTCTATCCACCCGGAGCTGATGAAAATGCTGGAAACATTCGGCACCGCCAAATCCAAATAAAAATCGGCATTCCGTTTCAATTTGGTATTACGGAAACAGTTGCAAAAACGTGCAACGCTCACTAATTTCAGGATAACTCATGTCAGACTGGAGATTTACGTGATGAAAAGAATTTCACGCACAGTTGTAACGGCAACCATTTTGTCCGTCGCCCTTCTCGCAAGCGGATGCAGTGATACCTGGCAAGGTGTCAAAGAAGATACGAGCAAAAATCTGGATAAAGCGGGCGATGTCGTTATCAAGGCTGGTGAAAAGCTGAAATCTGAATAACATCTGTCGAAATACCAAACCGGAACTCCCCTTGTTTAGTTGATATTTCGGACCAGGCATATCCCGTGATCCGTTTCTCCCAGCGAAAAGCGGCCATGACTTACTTTCTGAAATATTCGCGATTCGGCATATTCAGGTCTTTTTGTCCGCACAACACAATATTTGAGCGTTTTATTATAATATTAACCATATTTATTAACCATACCCCTTTAAAAATTGTGAAATTTACTTCCGGTTTTTTTAAGAGATTGAACATTGTGCAATTGTTAAAATTCTCGCAACTTTCTGTTTTTAAAATATATTTCTCAATTTCCCCCATATAGCCACTTCATTTGACGTAATAACAATAGTTCCGGTAAAATATCGCCGTCGCTGAAATGAGGGGCGATATCTTTCTCAAACAGTATTGATTTCAAAATCCCCGAGAGGAAATGAACTCGGATTGAAGACAATATGAAATCATTTTGGATCACTGCTTCCTGTGCGCTGTTACTCGGCATCTCCACATCAATGGCGAAGGCCGCATCACTGCATGGACCGTATGAATCGGAAAATCAGATTAGCCGCATTGAGTGGGTTGTTGATCTTTACTATCAGCGGAATAGCAGAACAGCCTCTTTGTTTACCGTAGAGAAATTCAGCAGCATATCCCAAGACAGAACAAGCTCTCTGTCATTCGACCATGAAAAGAGTGATCCCTTAAATCTGTTTTTTGCTCCGGCCGAGCATAATTCTGAAGCCTTCCATGAGAAATGGATAAGTCTTCTCCTAGGTGTCCGGACATGGGATATCGAGACGGAGAATAGTTTTTATTCACCATCAGATTATTAGATTTCGATGGTTTTTATTCCGGCATCGGGCCTAACAACAGTTCCGGATCAAGCCGTTCCTCAAGCCAGTTGAGACGCCAGTCAAGATGTGGTCCCGTTGCCCGCCCTGTCGCACCGATTTCACCGATCTTTTCGCCCTGTCGGACCATTTGACCGACCCTCACCTCAATTTGACTAAGATGGGAATAAACGGAAACAAGGCCATAGCCATGATCAATCATCACCGTGCCGCCCGTGTAGAAAAGATCTGCCTCCGCCATTCTCACTTTTCCGTCTGTCGAGGCAACAACCGGGGTTCCAACGGGAGCCGCAATATCCAGCCCGAAATGTGGTCGCTTGGGATTGCCATTTAACACCCGCTGACTACCATACACGCCGCTTAGCCGACCCTTTGCCGGCCATTGCCAGCCGGAAAGGAACCAATTCTCGGGCGTTTCAATCGCGCGAATGCGAGCGATCTCGGCATTTTCCTTACGTATCCGCGCGAGGAATTCAGGGCTTGGCGTCACCTTGGAAGGAGGCAATCCGTCAACATGTTCGATTTGGTAGTCCCGCTTGGTGATAGCCAGTGTTTGCGTCTCACTTTGACCATCCGGATAGGTGATATCAAGCACTGCATAATCCTTGAAATCCCGGCCAAATCCGAGAAGAAACCGACCTTCCGGCGAAACCGTCACAGGCTTGCCCTCAAGAAGGACTTTGGTGCCAGGCTCCGTCTGTCCAATAACGAGGCCGCCTTGCGTGAAATTTCCGGTCAATGTGACACTATCGGCGAGCGCATTCAGGGAAAAGAGGAAAGCGACAAGAAACAAACCCAACCGGATCATAAGAGGCTTCCCTGCTTTGGAGGCGACTTTGGTTTTGGCGCCTTTTTTGGGGCAGATGCAGTTTTGCCGCCTGCGCCACTCTGGAATATCGCAGCCGCCTTACCGTCAGAAAATTCGACCTCAACCATGCGTCCTGCTGTGGCGTCCCCAACCGAGGAAATAGGCTTGCCCGCTTCATCCCAAACGATACTATACCCCCGTTTCAGCACCCGCCGGAAGGAGAGGCTTTCCAGCAATCTCACTGTCGCCTCCAACCGATCTCCAGCACGATCCTTTTTTACCGTCAGGTTCCGGGTCATTTGCCGATCAAGCTGATTCAACCGGTCTTCATACTGTGCCAATGGTCGTGTCAGCAATTGTGGGCGCAACTTGGCAACGGCGCCAGAAAATTGCTGTTTCTTGAAATTGAGATTGCCGGAAACTGACTGGCGCAATCGGCTCTCCAGATGGTCCAGATGCTGGATTTTTTCCGCAATCAAAGACGCCGGATCACGAAGGCCGCGGGAGAGACCAGCCAGCCTCTCCCGCTTGTCTGATAAGGACCGGTTCAGGCTGCGTTTGATGCGCCGTTCCTGATCATCAATATAGGCGATCAGTTCCGAGCGGACAGGTACCGCAATTTCCGCCGCGGCTGTAGGCGTCGGCGCGCGCTGGTCCGACGCAAAATCGATCAGCGTTGTATCGGTTTCATGACCAACCGCTGAAATCAGCGGGATGACGCTTTCCGCTGCGGCGCGAACCACTTCTTCCTCATTGAACGCCCAGAGATCTTCAAGACTGCCGCCGCCCCGCGCCACGATAAGGAGATCCGGGCGTGGAATATCTCCTTCCTCCGGCAGGGCATTAAAGCCACGTATCGCGCCCGCGATCTGACCCGCCGCGCTCTCTCCCTGCACCAGCACGGGCCAGAGCAGGACATGGGTCGGGAGCCGATCCCGCAGGCGATGCAATATATCCCGGATTACGGCGCCCGTCGGCGACGTAACGACGCCAATAACTCCCGGAAGATAGGGAAGAGCCTTTTTCCGCTCAGACGCGAAAAGTCCCTCTGCGGCAAGCTTCTTCTTTCGCTCTTCCAGCAGCGCCATAAGGGCGCCGACGCCGGCTGGCTCCATCACATCTATGACAATCTGGTATTTGGAACGCCCGGGATAAGTGGTCAGCTTTCCCGTACAGACGACCTCCAGCCCGTCTTCCGGCCGGAACCTGAGCCTGTCGGCCATTCCGCGCCACATGATCGCGTCCAGTACCGCCTTGTCATCCTTGAGCGTCAGATACACATGACCCGATGTGGCTCGCTTCAAACCCGAAATCTCCGCCCTCACCCGGACATGGCCGAAAGCATCTTCAACTGTCCGCTTGAGCGCCCCACTAAGTTCTGAAACCGTATATTCATGGATGTTGGAGGAACCGGAATTCTGATTTTCTGACACAATTTGCCTTCAAGATTGTTTAGCCTGCCGCCACAGTATGCTACAAACTCTCGTCTGTCCTTCATAGGAATTGTTACGAAAAAATATGAAAATTCTTGTTATTGGCTCTGGCGGCCGCGAGCACGCGCTTTGCTGGGCCCTCAAAAAATCCCCCCTGATAAGCAAGCTATACTGTGCGCCCGGAAATGGCGGTATCGAGGATGTGGCGGACTGTATCCCGATAAAGGCCGAGGACATTCCGGCGATTATTGATTTTTGCAAGCAGGAATCTATCGATTTCGTTGTCGTCGGCCCCGAAGGTCCGCTGGTGATGGGGCTGGTGGATGAGCTCGATGATGCGGGTATCAAGAGTTTCGGCCCGCGGGCCGCCGCCGCTCAGCTCGAAGGCTCCAAAGGTTTCATGAAAGACCTCTGCCGAACCTATAATATTCCGACAGCGGCATATCAGCGTTTCGATAACGCGGAAGCCGCAAAGAACTATGTAGAAAGCCAGAGCCTGCCGATTGTCATAAAAGCAGACGGGCTCGCGGCGGGAAAGGGCGTCATTATCGCCATGACGCAAGCCGAGGCGAAAGAGACAATTGACGAGATTTTCGGTGGTCTTTTTGGTGGCGCAGGTGCCGAGATCGTAATTGAGGAATTCATGGAAGGCGAGGAGGCAAGCTTCTTCGCACTGACGGACGGAGAGAATATTCTCCCTCTCGCGACAGCCCAGGATCATAAAGCCGTTGGTGACGGCGATACGGGTCTGAATACCGGCGGCATGGGCGCTTACTCTCCGGCACCGGTCATGACAGATGAAATGATCACCCTCACCATGAGTCGGATCATAGAACCCACCGTCGCCGCAATGAAAGCCCAAGGAACACCTTACACCGGCGTGCTCTATGCCGGACTGATGATCACAAAAGAGGGCCCCAGGCTTATTGAGTATAATGTCCGTTTTGGCGATCCTGAATGCCAGGTACTCTGCGCCCGGATGAAAAGCGACCTTCTACCGGCCCTTATCGCCACTGCGGATAAGTCTCTTGAATCAATTTCCCTGGAATGGGAAACGGATACGGCCTTGCTTGTGGTCATGGCCGCAAATGGATATCCGGGGGCTTATGAGAAGAATACCAAGATTAAGGGCCTTGATAAAGCTGCGACAATTGATGATGTTCTGATCTTTCATGCCGGGACAAAACGGCAGGATGGGAAGATGCTCGCCGTTGGCGGACGTGTGCTCGGAATCACGGGAATGGGAAAAACCGTTAAACAAGCACAGAAAAAAGCGTATAGTGGCGTGAACGCGATCAGCTGGCCGGACGGTTTCTGCCGATCCGATATAGGATGGCGGGCAGTTGATCGCAATGTAGCAGGGTAAATAACAACAAGAAGGGGCAAAAATGTCCGACGATTCAGCCCAGTTTTCGGGAACTATGGAAGTCCGCGAGCGTCTAAAGTTCGACGTTGCATCACTGGAGGCCTACCTTAAGCAGAATGTTGACGGGTTCAAAGGCCCGCTGGAAGTTGCACAATTCAAGGGCGGACAATCCAACCCGAGTTATATGCTGACCACACCAAACCGGAAATATGTTCTGCGGCGCAAACCTCCGGGGAAACTGCTTCCATCGGCTCACGCGGTAGATCGGGAATATCGTGTAATGACCGCGCTTGCAAATACCGAAGTCCCGGTTCCAGAAACTTTCTGCCTTTGCGAAGACGAAGACATCATCGGCACCATGTTCTATGTCATGGAATTTTTGGACGGTGATATCGAGTGGGATCCATCTCTTCCGAATTATTCCAAGGCCAATCGCGTCGCCGTATTCGACAGTATGAATGCCGCCATGGCATCGCTTCATATGGTTGACTATAAAGCAGTAGGACTGGAGAGCTTCGGCAAGCCGACGGAGTATCTTGCCCGCCAGATCAGCCGCTGGACCAAGCAGTATAAAGCATCGGAAACCGAAACGATCGAGGCCATGGATAATCTGATGGCATGGCTGCCCGACAACATTCCCCCGGGCGATGAGACGGCCATTGTCCATGGTGACTACCGGTTGGACAACACCGTCCTTAACAAGGATACGCATCGTGTCATGGGTATCCTTGATTGGGAGCTGGCTACTCTCGGGCATCCGCTTGCCGATTTTTCTTATCATTGTATGACATGGCGGCTGGAACCGGAGCTGTTCCGTGGCCTGAACGGACTTGACCTTCCGGCGCTCGGCATCCCGACAGAAGAACAATATGTTGCCTCCTATTGCGAACGCACAGGACGTGACGGTATCGAGAACTGGGATTTCTATGCCGCCTATAACATGTTCCGCCTTGCCGCCATTTTGCAGGGCATTGTCGGCCGGGTAAAGGATGGCACAGCATCCAACAAGAACGCCGCCGACGTTGCCGTCCGTGTGAAACCGCTCGCAATACGTGGCTGGGAACAGGCGGAAAAAATCATCAAGGGCGCTTAAACGCCATCATCCTGAAGGCACAAAACAAGCAGGGATTATCATGACGGACGGAGTAGAGCTCATCCCGGTCCGGGAAATGCACCAGTTTAACGAAGGGGCCCTTTTTGATTATCTGACTGAAAATATTGACAGTTTCAAGGGACCACTTCAGATCAGCCAGTTTCAGGGCGGTCAGTCCAATCCGACCTTTCTGCTCAAGACGCCGGAGCGCGAGTATGTGATGCGCAAAAAGCCGCCGGGAAATCTTCTTCCGTCTGCGCATGCGGTCGATCGCGAGTATAAAGTCATCTCCGCCCTTAAAGACACGGATGTGCCCGTTCCGCAGACCTTTTGCCTGTGCGAAGATGACAGCATTATTGGCACAGCCTTTTATATCATGGAAAAGGTGGAAGGACGGGTTCTCACAGCGCCGGCGCTTCCGGGTATAGACCCTGAGATGCGCACCGCCATCTATGATTCAATGAATGATGCGCTCGCTAAACTTCACAATGTAGACATTGACTCAGTCGGGCTTTCCGATTTTGGCAGAAAAGGGGGCTATCTTGCCCGACAGGTTGATCGTTGGAGCAAGCAATATCGCGCATCCCAGACCCATAATCTGGAAAGCATGGACAATCTCATCAAATGGCTGCCCGAAAATATCCCTGACAATGATGAAAGCGGAATTGTCCATGGCGACTATCGCCTTGGAAATCTGATTCTACATCCAACCGAACCCAGAGTGCTCGCCGTTCTTGACTGGGAGCTCGCGACCATTGGGCACCCCCTTTCTGATCTCGCCTACAACTGTATGGCCTACCATTTCATTCATCCAATCAATGGTGGGCTCGTCGGGGTTGACCTTGAGAAATCCGGCATTCCGACTGAGGAGGCTTATATCGACGCTTACTGCAAGCGGACAGGGCGCGATGGCATCGATAACTGGGAGTTTTATGTCGCCTTCTCCCTGTTCCGTATTACCGCGATCGTTCAGGGTGTCTACAAACGCGGCCTGGATGGGAATTCAAGCTCTGTGGTGGGTGAGGAATATGCGCAATATGCAAAAATGGTCGCTGATCTGGCCTGGAGCCAATGCGAGAAACAATAGGCGTGCAGACGAGCCAGGCTAGTTTTTCTCTGCATCCTCGATGCGAAGATTGGCCCACCGTCGGACACATTCCGTCGGCTCCATAACCAGTCCTGCCGCATCACCAAGTCCCGAGACAGGCTGCAATCCCGTATGCGCGATCAAATCCTGGGTCAACCACTCACAGGGATCAAGGCTTTCATACCGATATAGAAAGCCGGCGACAATCACAATCACGCCCAGCATTACCCAACCCAGAAATTTAATCATTCTTCATAAAACCCGAACACGCGCCACTATAAACAAGGACAAGCCTGTATATAGGTAAACCCCTGCCGCATCCTAACGAAAAAATTCGAAGGGAAAAAGAAAAGCTCCCCTGACGGAGAGCTTTTCTGGAAATCTACGTCTGTGGTTTCAGATCAATCGTATTTTTTAAGTTCCAGTCGACCAATCTGGTTGCGATGCACCTCATCTGGCCCGTCAGCGAGGCGCAGGGTCCGTGAATGTGCATAGGCAAAAGCAAGACCAAAATCATCACTGACACCGCCTGCACCATGTGCCTGAATTGCCCAGTCAATGATCTTGCCGGTAATATTCGGCGCGATCACCTTAATCATGGCAATTTCCGCCTTGGCTTCCTTGTTGCCGACTGTGTCCATCATATAAGCGGCCTTAAGGGTGAGTAGCCGGGCCTGTTCGATCATGCCGCGAGATTCAGCGATGCGCTCCAGAGTGACCGTCTGTTCCGCAATCGGCTTGCCAAAAGCGACGCGGGATTTTACCCGCTTGCACATTTTCTCAAGTGCCCGCTCGGCCACACCAATCTGCCGCATGCAATGATGGATACGGCCCGGGCCAAGACGCCCTTGCGCAATCTCAAATCCGCGCCCTTCGCCCAGCAACATGTGATCCGCAGGGACCCTCACGTCCTTGAACTCCACTTCCGCATGACCGTGCGGCGCATCGTCATAGCCGAATACCGGGAGAAAGCGCTTCACATTGATACCAGGCGTATCCATGGGGACAATAATCATCGACTGCTGCTTGTAGCGCGATGCTGACTTGTCAGTTTTTCCCATAAATATCAGAACCTTGCAACGTGGGTCATAGGCGCCCGAAGTCCACCATTTAGTGCCATTGATGACATATTCGTCACCGTCCCGATTGATTTCGGATTCAATGTTTGTCGCGTCAGACGAGGCCACTGCCGGTTCCGTCATGGCAAAGGCCGAGCGAATTTCACCTTCAAGCAAAGGCTTCAACCAACGTTCCTTCAACTCTTCACTGGCATACCGTTCGAACACTTCCATGTTCCCGGTATCCGGAGCAGAACAGTTAAAAACCTCCGGCGCGAAACTGACGCGCCCCATGATTTCGCACAGTGGCGCATATTCGAGATTTGTAAGGCCGGCACCCCGGTCGCTTTCTGGTAGAAACAGATTCCACAAACCCGCTGCCTTCGCCTTGGCCTTCAGTTCTTCAACGATTGCCGTTGGCTGCCATCGATCTCCCTCGTCAACCTGATCGTAAAACACTTGCTCATTAGGATAGACGTGTTCGTCCATGAATGCCTGCAACCGCCCTTGCAGTTCCTTCACCTTATCTGAATATTCGAAGTTCATCCGCTGTTCCTTTTTGTTATTTTGGCTTTTTGTTATTATTTTTGTCGTTTCTATCTTTAATTATTTAGCGGCGCGTTTCAAAGAAATTCTTTAAAAGGGCCGCAGATTCACTCTCCCGTAAACCGCCATAGATTTCCGGGCGGTGGTGGCAACCCGCCTGATCGAAAATTCGCGCACCATGCTCCACTCCGCCACCCTTCGGATCATACGCGCCAAAATAGAGCCGCCTGATCCGGGCCAGTGAAATTGCCGCTGCACACATCGGGCAGGGCTCAAGCGTAACATATAGGTCGCAGTCTACAAGCCTCTGGCTTCCGACCATATTCCCGGCCGCCCGGATAGCCAGCATTTCGGCATGCGCTGTCGGATCATGACGACCAACCATCTGGTTTCCAACATTCGCGATGACGCGCCCGGATATCGTATCAACAATCACCGCACCGACCGGCACCTCTCCCCGCTTGCCGGCAATCTCCGCCGTGCGATAAGCCAGATCCATATAATCGGCAAGTTCGTTATCCATGATTGAAACCTCGCAATTTGACCGCTATCCGTCAAGCAATAGTAATTTAGGGAATTTATTGAAATATTCCTGAAGAGGCCAGTTGAGTTGTGGACAAGAGAGGACTAAAAGAAAGCATGAATGTTCCTGTTATCGGCATAACCCTCGATTCTGAGGATCCCGGCGGCTATTCCAACATGCCTTGGTACGCGCTTCGGCAGAACTATGCAGATGTCGTTGTCGAAAGCGGTGGCCTGCCCCTCGCCCTCCCTCATGAGCCTGACCAGGTTGCTGCCTATGTCGAAAAGCTTGATGGTCTGGTAGTTACAGGCGGGGCGTTCGATGTCGACCCTGCCATGTTCGGCGCCACAACTCGCCATGATACCGTCGTGACAAAAGACAGGCGTACCCTGTTTGAGAAGAATATTACGGAAGCCATGCTCGCCGCAGACAAACCGGTTCTTGGCATTTGTGGCGGACAGCAACTTCTGCATGTCATCCTTGGCGGCACCCTTATCCAGCATATTCCGGACGAGGTGGAAAATGCGCTCGCGCATGAACAGCCCAATCCCCGAACAGAGGCCGGACATAGCGTCAACGTCATAAACGGCACTTTTCTGCATCGCATTGTCGGAACCGACACCCTTGCCGTCAACAGCGCCCATCATCAGGCGGCGAAAGAGGTCAGTTCGAATATTACGGTCAACGCGGTCGCCGAGGATGGAGTCATCGAAGGAATTGAGGATAACCGCTATCGGTTCTGCCTAGGCGTTCAATGGCACCCTGAATATCTCATTTCGGAGGGAGACCGGCGGATAATTGATGCGTTCATCAAAGCCTCGGCCCAGTAAAAAATGGTATCAGACAGTTCACAGAAAGAACGGATTGCCAAACGCATGGCCCGCGCCGGGCTATGTTCACGGCGGGAAGCTGAGCGCTGGATTGAGGCTGGCCGCGTCTCTGTCAACGGCAGAAAGCTCGAAACGGCTGCTTTTACCGTTGATCAGAACGATAAAATCACTGTCGATGGAAACGATATCCCCACGCTTGAACGGCCGCGTCTCTGGCGTTACCACAAACCGCCGGGACTTGTTACCAGCCACAAGGACGAAAAAGGACGCGATACCGTTTTCGATAAACTGCCGGAAGAATTGCCGCGCGTCATCTCGGTCGGTCGGCTTGACCTGAATTCTGAAGGGTTGCTCCTGCTCACCAATGATGGCGAACTCGCCCGGAGACTTGAACTGCCCGCAACCGGCTGGAAGCGGAAATATAGGGTAAGGGTACATGGTCATCCG
Organism: uncultured Sneathiella sp.; assembly: GCF_963976355.1. Classification (NCBI taxonomy): domain Bacteria; kingdom Pseudomonadati; phylum Pseudomonadota; class Alphaproteobacteria; order Sneathiellales; family Sneathiellaceae; genus Sneathiella; species uncultured Sneathiella sp. The sequence goes on along the minus strand of NZ_CAXBKA010000005.1, from coordinate 86,091 downwards.
AAAGAGGTGGACATGCAACAGCTGGCCAAAGGCCTGACCATTGACGGGGTGCGCTATGGGTCGATTGAAGGCACGATCGATAGCAGTAAAGGCGCGAACAGCTGGCTGACCATTTCTCTCCGTGAAGGAAAGAATCGCGAAATCCGTAAAGTGATGGAACATCTCGGCTACACGGTCTCCCGACTGATCCGCATATCCTATGGCCCGATGTCGCTGGGCGATTTGCGCGCTGGTGCGGTCGAGGAGGTAAAGTCGAAGATCCTGCGCGATCAAATGGGGGTCGAGAAATTCGAGGATGATAAGGAAACACCCAAGAAGGGACAACGCCCGCCACGCGGCAAACGGACGGTAAATTTTAAAAAGCCGCAGTCTTCCCCAAAGCCATCTTCAAGTGGCCAAAACCGGCCAACTTTAAAGGCCCGGTCCGCGGCCAAACGCACTGACTAATGCGCATTGTCGGCGGCAATCTCCGGGGCAAGAAACTGCTTCTCCCAGAAGACAAACGTATCCGTCCAACATCCGACCGCACGAGAGAAGCCCTTTTCAACATACTCGGCCATGACCGGGATATGCGAGGCGAGAGCGGCCCTCTTCCCGCGAGGGCCCGCGCTCTCGATCTATTTGCGGGAACAGGTGCGCTTGGACTGGAAGCGCTCTCCCGTGGCGCGGCGCATGTCACATTTATGGACAATCATCCGGACAGCCTGAAACTCATTGGCGCGAATATCAGACACATGAACCTCTCCCGCCAGGCGGATATATTAAGGCGGGATGTGGCGTCACCCGGAATTGCCAGCGAGCCGTATGACCTCGTATTGATGGACCCGCCTTACGGAGCTGACCTCGCACTGCCGTCCATTCAGGCGCTTAAAATGGGGGGCTGGCTCAGGCCCGGCTCCATCATCGTCATTGAGCTTGGCGCGAAAGAAGAGTTTGCTCTTCCAAATGGCTTCGACTTGCTGAAAGACCGCACCTATGGCGCCGCGCGGCTTATTTTCCTTCGCACAACAGCGGATCAATGTGGCGGTACTTCCTGAACTGTGATCCGATAAGGGCAAGGCGATCTTCAAAGGGAGGAAGCCTTGCGGCATTGATCAAAGGTTCTGCCAACGGATCGAAGCCGCAATTCTGAAATTCAAGGGATAGGCTCAGGCGGGGGTTCCGCGCTCCCGCTGAATAACGACCACCCCAATGATACAGGTCCTGCGGCCAGCCAAGCACGGATCCGGCGCGAGCAGGTAATGCCCGCGCCGAGAGGAGGTCAAGTTTATCCGGTGATGAAGCTTGCTCCTCATTTCTATTGTCGGATCGCGGCAGGACATAAATGCAGCCGTTCGCCTCATCCGTATCGGTGAGGGGCAGCCAAAGAGACAGGCTCATCAATAGGGCATCGGGGCCCGAACCGAAAACCGTGTCCGCATCACAATCCCGGTGCGGCGGCCAGCCGCGCGCGCCCTCTTGTCTGAGATGCCAGGCCCACAGGTTTGGCAGAACGGCAAATTTCTCTCCGAGAAAATGACGTATCACCCGATTCAAGCGCACGAACAGCCACCATGGCTGATCATAGAGAAAGATATAAACCGGCGGGATACCCTCCGAATCCAGCGCATACATGGCATCGCGAACAGGGGCTATTTCTGCTTCATCTAACACCGCCGGAATATTGAAATACCCCTCTTTCCAAAAATGATCTGAAATTTCACTCAGCCTCTCATCGGAAAAAGACAACTCCGTTATCTCACATACCGCCCCGATCGTCAGGTCCGGAGCAAGGGCCTGCCATTCTTCCTGATCCATTCGTTCACGCATATCGACCCGCCACATAACCGGAGGACCAGGCCCATTGGAAATTATATCCGCCGAGGAAGCCCGTAACGTCGACTGCTTCTCCGATAAAGAACAACCCCGCCACCTCCTTTGCTTCCATGGTTTTGGAATTAAGGGCCGCCGTACTGACGCCGCCAATCGTTACTTCTGCCTTGGCATAGCCTTCTGTTCCTATTGGAACAATATTAACCAGTTTAAATACTTTTACCAGATCGTCGATTTGCTTATCCGAACAATTACCGACCTCCGGCAATTCACTGACTTCGTTCATTAATTTTGAAGCCAGCCGCGCCGGAAGAAACTCCTTCATTAAGCTGCTTACCTGAATTTTCGGCTGCGACCGACGCTTTTCTTTGAGCAGTCTCCCCAGATCGACATCCGGTAAAAAGTCAATCATCACAGAATCACCGGGTTCCCAGAATGAGGAAATCTGCAATATGGCCGGACCACTGAGACCGCGATGAGTAAATAACAGATTTTCCCGAAAACTGGTTTTGCGAAGGCGGATTTCCACATCAGCAGACACACCGGTCAAATTCGCAAAGCGCTTCTTGTCCTTCGGTGAAAAAGTAAAGGGCACTAGTCCCGCCCGTCGGTTCGTGAGCGGCAAGCCAAAGCCCTTGGCGATGCGATAGGCAATGTCATTTGCCCCCAGCTTCGGAATAGAGAGCCCTCCTGTTGCAACAACAAGGCTTTGCAGCTGAATGGTTTGACGGCCAGCGAAGACAAGAAATCCATTCTCTTGCTTCTTCGCAACTTCTGCGCCACATTCCCGCCAAATCGTAACACCTGCCTCTTTGCATTCCGTCTCCAGCATATCCACGATCCGGGCAGAGCTGTCATCGCAGAAGAGCTGACCCAGCTTTTTCTCATGATAGGCAATACCGTGCTTTTCGACGACGGTGATAAAATCCGTTTGAGTATACTGACGCAACGCGGATTTGCAGAAATGCGGATTTTCCGAGATAAATTTTTCCGGCCCGGCAAACAGATTGGTGAAATTGCAGCGCCCGCCGCCGGAGATCAGGATTTTCTGGCCGCATTTTCGCGCCTTTTCAAGCAACAGAACCCGACGTCCCCGCTTTCCGGCCTCGATGGCGCACATCATGCCTGCGGCGCCCGCGCCAATGACCGCTACGTCAAAATCATGCGCGTCCGCTTGCGTCATTCTACTACCTTGTTGATGGGTTACCGGGAACGGTTCTAGCGCCGTCCAAACAGTTTTTCAATATCGCCGAGTTGGAGTTCTACGTAAGTCGGGCGACCATGATTGCACTGGCCGCTGTGCGGGGTGACCTCCATTTCGCGTAAAAGTGCATTCATCTCTTCAATACTTAACCGCCGACCGGCGCGTACTGACCCATGACAAGCCATGGTCGCGCAGACATCGTCCAGCCGGTCCTTCAGGGAAAGGGCTGTATCCAGCTCCCCCAGATCATCCGCGAGATCCTGAACCAGACCCTTGATATTGCACTCACCCAGCATGGCGGGGGTTTCCCGCACCACGATTGCCCCAACCCCAAACGGTTCCAGCAGCAACCCCATTTCCGCAAGTTCCTCTGCACGTTCCGCCAGTCGATTGGCCGAAATTTCATCGAGTTCCACCACTTCGGGGAGGAGGAGCATCTGCCGCGCAACCGCCTTTTGCGATAACTGCTTCTTCATACGCTCCATGACCAGCCGTTCATGCGCGGCATGTTGATCCACCAGCACAAGGCCGTTGGCCGTCTGAGCCACGATATATGTCTCATGTAGCTGGCTTCGGGCGGCCCCGAGCGGATAATCCTCGAGAGCACGAGCCGCTTCCTGCTGCATTGGCGTTTCTTCGGCGCGCCTTGCCATTGGCGGACTGGATGTGTCCAGAGGCGCCTGAAATTCGGCGCTGGCTTCGGCGAGACCCGGCGAGGAATGTTGCGGCATAGCCTCGTTCCAGCGCCCCCAATTGCTGGCGGGCCGGCTTGGCGACTGAAGCGGCAAGGGAGTGTTCTGTTGGCGAAACGCCCCCAGCGCCTGTCCGGAAATCGTCGAAGAGGCGCGATGGCCGTTTTCGGCAAGCGCATGCCGGAGCGCGCCGACGATCAGGCCGCGCACACCGCCGGAATCGCGAAACCGCACTTCCGCTTTCGCAGGGTGAACATTCACGTCCACCTGATCCGGCGGCAGCTCCAAAAAAAGAGCCAGAAGCGGATGGCGGTTCCGGGCAAGCAGATCCATATAGGCCCCGCGAACGGCCCCGGTAAATAATTTGTCCCGGACCGGGCGTCCATTCACGAACATGAATTGCATCATCGCATTTCCCCGGTTAAAGGTTGGCACCCCGGCATAGCCCGCGAGCTTGATTCCATCCCGCTCCGCCTCAATCCGGATGGCATTCTCAGCAAAATCCCGCCCCATGATCGCGCCCAGCCGACCGAGCCAGCTATCGAACAGGTCGCCTTCTGCACCGGTTACCCGAAGGGCCGTGCGATTCTCATCAGCCAGTGTGAAGGAAATCGATGGAAAGGCCATGGCCAGTCTTCGCATTACATCCAGTGCCGCGCCAAACTCGGCGCGTTCCGTTTTCAGAAACTTGAGCCGTGCAGGGGTCGCAAAGAATATATCGCGCACTTCAACCCGCGTTCCTTCCGGCCCTCCGTCCGGCGCAATGGGCCCTTTGCGCCCACCTTCAACGCTTAATTTCCATGCGTTCTCGCCCCCCTTTTGACGAGACGTAATCGTCATACGGCTGACAGAGGCAATCGACGGCACCGCCTCCCCCCGAAATCCGAGATTCTGGATAAACAGAAGATCATCATCTGGCAGCTTGGACGTCGCGTGGCGCTCAAAACACAGCTCCAGCTCTTCAGCGCTCATGCCAAAACCGTTATCCGTAACGGTAATCAAGGATCGTCCGCCATCGCGCATCACGACGTCGATTTTCGTCGCACCGGCATCGATCGCATTTTCCACCAGTTCCTTGACAGCGGACGCAGGGCGTTCCACCACCTCGCCAGCGGCGATTTGATTGACAATATTTTCAGGAAGGCGTCTTAGGGGCATTTTGATCCAGCAAGCTAGTTCCAAGCAACGACTTTAACAAAATTGCTGTCCTGGGCCTAGGGCTCTCCTCCTAATTCTTTTGCACTCCCACTCCTGAGGCTTCAAGGTTTTCCGGCTGGCCCGCAACGACAACAATCAGCTTGTCCGGATCGAGCAGTTTCTGCGCCACCCGTATGATATCCTCTTGTGTGACGGCATTAATCAGCTTGGGCCGGTCATTCAGATAATCTGCCGGCAAATTGCTGAACTGCATCGCAACAAGTATGTCGGCAATGCGATCGTTGGAAGAGAGGCTCAACGGGAAGGAGCCGTTCAAATAGGTCTTTGCCGCGGCCAGTTCCTCCGCTGTTACCCCTTCCGCGCGAATGCGTTCCAGCTCCGCTTCCACAAGCTCAAGCGCGGGCTTGACCGTTGCATTGCTGGTGCCGAACCCGCCCATCTGCAAGCCGGCTGATTTCATGGGGTAAAGATAGGTATAAACCGAATATACCAGCCCGCGCTTCTCTCTGATTTCCTCTGTCAGGCGTGACTGGAAGCTGCCTCCGCCGAGGATGTAATTCAGCACATAGGCGGCATAGTAATCCGGATCATCCCGCTTCAGGCCCTGCCCTCCAAAGACAACAACGCTTTGCGGGATTTCCTGCGGAATAATCTTGACGGCAGCTTCTTGGATCGGGGTCGTCTGCGGAACAATTGGAACACCAGCCTTTTCGGGAAGGGTGCCGAATGTCTTATCCAGAAGCGGGCCCAGTTCCGCTGCGCTGATATCACCGACGACGCCAATCACCATATTGTCCTTACCAAGACGCGTTTCGGCAAAAGAAACGAGGTCTTCCCGGGTCACGGCGGCCATGCTTTCAAGCGTTCCCTCCGATGGCAGGCTATAGGGATGGTCGCCAAATGCGAGTTCAAACCAGGCGCGTCCTGCCAGACTGTTGGGATCAGACAGTTTCCGGTTGAGGGAGGACATGATCTGGCCACGAATACGCTCGACAGGCTCGCTGTCAAACCGCGGATCAGTAACGGCAAGCCCGAACAACCGGAATGCCTCTTCCGTATTCTCGGTGAGGGTTTTAAGGCTGCCGGAAAAGCTGTCCTTGCTGGCGTCAAAACCGAGTTGTATCGCCAAGTCCGACAACGTCTCCTGAAACGCCTTGCTGTCATAGTCACCGGACCCTTCATCCATTGTTGAAGAGGCGAGATAAGCCAGGCCTGCCTTGTCGGCCGGATCAAGGCTTGCCCCGCCCCGCCAGGCGACATTCATACTCACGATGGGGATGGATGGCTCTTCAACCAACCAAGCCTTTATCCCGCCGGGGCTCTCGATCTTCTGGATTTCAACCGCTTTTGCCGGGAGGCTGGCAAGAACCACCAGAGCAAAAATCAAGGGTGCGGCAAACGCGCGAAAAGCCTGTTGCATCATGGGTCCTTTAACTTTTTACATCTTCGGGTGTCAGGCGGCCCACGACGGATTGCCGTTCGTCAAATACTTCGCGGGCCGCGTCCTGAACCTGTTTCGCCGTAACTTCGGAAATATGCTGTGGCCAATTGACGATACTCTCGATCGTCTCGCCGCTGGCGAGGGCACCCCCGAAAATGTTAGCGGCCCCACGGATGCTGTCCCGGGCGTAAATTGCATCGGCAAGAAGTTTCCGTTTGGCGCGGTTCAGTTCCTTCTCGGTCACGCCATTCTCGATCACATCCTGAATGATTGCCTGAACGGCGGCCTCTACGTCATCAAGTGAGTGATCCGCTGTCGGGCTTCCGTACACAACGAAGGTTGAGTTATCGTAAGAGCCGGAGTTGTAATAGGCGCCAGCATTTGTTGCGATTTTCTGATCCACGACCAAATCGCCGTATATGCGGCTTGTCACACCACCACCCAGTATTTGGCTTAAGACTTCCAAAGCCCGGAGATTTGCCTGATCTTCACTGCGGCCAGACGGGGCGAGATAACTCTGCCGCCAGGAAGGCTCCCGCACCCGTTTGTCGCTCATCTCGATGGTGCGCTTGGCGAGCTGCGGCGGCTCCTGTACCCGTTCACGCTCGGGAATGTCGCGGGCAGGAATCGGACCGTAGTATTTTTCGGCAAGTTCAAAGACCTCTTCCGCCTTCACATCGCCTGCAACAATCAGGATGGCATTGTTGGGAGTGTAATATGTGTTGTACCAGTCGAGCGCATCCTGCGTTGTCAGATTCTCAATTTCATGTCGCCAGCCAATCACCGGAGTTCCATATGGATGCGCAAGAAATTGCGCGGCCGCAAATTGTTCTCCGAACAGGGCCCCGGGATCGTTATCCGTCCGCTGGGACCGCTCCTCAAGCACCACTTTCAATTCCGGCGCGACAATATCATCGGTGAGAACCAGATTATTCATGCGATCCGCTTCCATCTCCATGAAGAGGGGCAGCTTGTCGACGCTTACATTCTGGTAATAGGCGGTATAGTCCTGCGAGGTGAACGCATTCTCCTGCCCCCCGTTTTCTGCTACGATCGCAGAAAACTCACCGGGTTCCAGATTCTTGGTTCCCTTGAACATCAGATGTTCCAGAAAATGCGCGATACCGGATTTAAGCGGTTGTTCATCCGCCGCGCCAATGCGGTACCAGACCATATGCGTCACAACCGGCGCACGGTGATCTTCCAGCACGACCACCTCCAACCCGTTCACAAGGGTCGTTACCTTGGGATCAAATAGCTTGGGAATGTCTTCTGCGGCTGAGGCCCGAAGCGGGCTATCAACTACAATAACACAAAAAAGGACGGCAAAAACGAAAAGCGGTCGTAACGGGCGCATCTGGCTGCCTCCGGTCGCAAAAAACTGTTGTCCTTGAATAAAGGACTCCTGCATGAGATTTACAAGGCTATACAGCCATTTTTTGTAATGAATTCTTCGCGAGCAACGCCAAAACCGACGCCAATCGGAATCGATCTGCGCTAGTTAAACAAGCCTTCAAGCAATGCCCTTTTGCGCCGCTCAATGATCGGAGTCTCGGCACCTGCAGAAGGATTCTCGCCGAGCGCCGCATTTTCCTGAAGACGTCTCTTCTCTTTTGCGGGGTCGACAACGGTGCCAAAAGGCGGCTGTTCCTGCCAGAACATGATTTTTTCCAAAAAGGTTTTATCATTTTCCGCGAGTACGGCGGTTTCGGTATCAATGATCTGGCGGATGTTCGGGTCTACATTCTCTGCGCCGGCTTGTCTCAGGAGCGCGAGTTCGCCGGTTGAGATTCCCGCCGCGACCGCATCAGCATGCGTTACGGGGGCCGTATTTTGTATTCCCCCCAGAAGTGCTGCTTTCGCACTATTCTCCGCGAGGATATCCTGAGGACCCTTCTGTCCCGGCACGGGTGGCCGGAGCGAGAAATCCGGTGGGATGATCAACGGCGCCTTGGTGATGACCGTGAATTCATCAGGGGCTTTTTTCCCCGAGAGACCAAGGGCCTGTTTGGTGCCTTCGCATCCTGTCAACGCAACAGCGGACAGCAACACCAGCCCGGCGACGAATTTCCCATGTTGCATTTTTTTTAAACCTTCCCTCATGACGGCATTTTATCGGATTTGCGCCCCTGAAACAAGTTCTCCAGCAGAATCACAATGACCCCGCAAACAATTGCCATATCGGCAACATTAAAGGCCGGCCAGCGCATGAAGATCAGGTCGAAATCAAAAAAGTCGGCAACGGCGCCCAATCGGACCCGATCAATGATATTCCCGATTGCCCCGCCCAGAACGAGACCAAGGCCCGCAGCTAACATCCTGTTTGTGGCTTTTCTAAGCCAAAAGAAGACAATCACGGAAATAGCCGCAGTGATTGCAACCAGAATCCAGCGCATATCATCGCCGGCGAACATGCCGAAACTGACGCCCCGGTTCCAGACCATGACCAGATTAAAGAATGAGGTTACTTCTATGCCGCCGGGATGCCGAGCCATCAAGTCGATCAGATACAGCTTGCTGACCTGATCAACGATAATGATGACCGCCGCAATAAAAAGCCCGAAGCGGAACATATGACTCACGCTTCAACCTCTAGCGGAAGTGTATCGACCACATCAGCACAACGGTTACAAAGATCATCGTATTTTTCGTGGCTTCCGACTTCATCTAGGACTTTCCAGCACCGCTGGCATTTCTCTCCCTCGGCAAGGGCCGGTACAACCGCCACGCCCTTGACATCCTCAAGCGTGAAGGCACCTTCCGGCGCAGGATCGGTTGAGAGCGTGATGCCTGACGTAATGCAGATATCCTCCAAGTTAAGCCCGTCGAGCAGTGCTTTATACTCCTCACTCACATGGACGGTCGGCGCAGCCTGCAAGCTGGCTCCGATCCGTTTCTCCCGCCGCTCGACTTCCAGCGCGCCCGTTACCACACGACGGAATGCCCGCACACTGAACCAACGATCAATAAGTGCACCATTTTCCCACTCTGCAGGGATTTCCGGGAAGAGACGAAGATGAACACTGCTATCCTCCCCGGGATAGCGGGTGAGCCAAGTTTCCTCCGCGGTAAAGACCAGCATCGGAGCCAGCCATGCCGTCAGACAATGGAAAAGGTGGTCCAGCACTGTCCGGGCAGCACGGCGGTGTATATCCGCCGCGCCATCGCAATAAAGAACATCTTTGCGGATATCGAAGTAAAAGGCGGATAGTTCCAGTGTGCAGAAATTATGGATCGCCGTGAAGACGCGGCTGAATTCATAAACGTTGCAGTTTGTTCGGATAAGTTTATCCAGCTCGAAAAGCCGATGCAGCACCCACTGCTCAAGCTCCGGCATTTCGCTGACGTCCAGCCGTTCACTCTCCTCCCAACCGTCCAGGTTTCCGAGGATAAAGCGCAGCGTATTGCGAAGACGGCGATAGCTATCGACCTGACCCTTCACGATCTCATTGCCGATACGCATATCTTCGGAATAGTCAGATGCCACCACCCAGAGACGCAGGATATCCGCGCCGTTCTGTTCGATGATCTTCTGCGGCGCAACAACATTGCCAAGAGACTTCGACATCTTCCGTCCCTGCCCGTCCATCACGAAACCATGTGTCAGCACGGCCTCATAGGGCGCGCGGCCTCTGGTCCCGCAGGATTCGAGCAAGGAGGAATGGAACCAGCCACGATGCTGATCAGTTCCTTCAAGATAAAGCGATGCCGGCCATTGCAGTTCCGGCCGCGCTTCCAATGTGAAGGCATGGGTACAGCCGGAATCAAACCAGACATCCAGAATGTCCATCGCCATATCATAGTCTTCGGGGTTGTAGTCATTGCCGAGGAAGCGTTGAGGAGGCGAATCAAACCACGCATCTGCTCCTTCCTCTTCCATGATCTGCTCAATGCGCGCATTGACCTTGTCATCACGCAGCAATTCGCCGGTTTCCTTATGGGTGAAGACCGTGATCGGCACACCCCAAGCACGCTGACGCGAGAGGACCCAGTCTGGCCGCCCGGCGATCATCGAATGAATGCGGTTACGGCCCGAGGCAGGATACCATTTCGTATCATCAATGGCCTTGAGCGCCTTTTCCCGCAGATCATTCGTCTCCATCGAGATGAACCACTGGCTGGTATTACGGAAGATTAGCGGCGCCTTGGACCGCCAGCTATGCGGATAGGAATGAACGAGCTTGCCGCGTTTGAGCAACGCGCCGACCTTTTCAAGCTCGTCCGCCACACCCTCGTTACATTTATAGACATGCTGGCCGGCGAACATCGGCACGTGATCATAGAATGTCCCGTCTTCATCGACCGTATGCGGCACCTCGATGCCGTGGACCATGCCGACCTCATAGTCCTCCTGACCATGGCCCGGGGCCGTATGGACAAATCCCGTACCGGCATCCACAGTCACATGATCGCCATCGATCAACGGCACATCGAAGTCATATCCCTGACCGTTAAACGGATGCAGGCAGATAACGCCTTTGAACGCGTCGCCCTTGCCGCGCCAAATCACATCGGCAGCGGCTATCCCCACTTCCTTCTGAACTTCGTCAAGTAACTCGGTCGCAACGAACAGCTTCTCGCCGACTACGGCAAGCGATCCTTCCGCCACCTCTTTCACTTCGATCCCGACATATTCCATATCCGGACCATAGGAGATGGCTCGGTTACCCGGCATCGTCCAGGGAGTCGTCGTCCAGATAACAATGGACCCGCCCATAAACTCTTCCGGTCCGGATTTCACGGGAAAGCGCACATGGATCGTCGTGGAAGTGTGATCGTGATATTCAAGCTCGGCTTCGGCAAGAGCCGTTTTTTCTACCGGCGACCACATGACCGGCTTCGATCCACGGTACAAACCGCCATTCATTAGAAACTTTAGGAGTTCCCGGGCGATCTGCGCTTCCGCTTCATAGCTCATGGTCAGATAGGGCCGATCCCAATCGCCGATAACTCCAAGGCGCTTGAACTCCTCCTTCTGCACGCCCACCCAATGGGTCGCAAAATCGCGGCACTCTTTGCGGAATTCAACGACAGGAACCTGATCCTTATCTTTTCCGGCCTTGCGGTATTTTTCTTCGATCTTCCATTCGATCGGCAAACCATGGCAGTCCCAGCCGGGCACATAATGGGCGTTCTTTCCCATCATCTGCTGCGACCGGCTGATCACATCCTTCAGGATCTTGTTCATGGCATGGCCGATATGCAGATTGCCGTTCGCATATGGCGGGCCATCGTGAAGAATGAATTTCTCGCGGTCTTTGGATTGCTCCCGCTGACGGGTGAAAAGATCCATTTCCTCCCAGCGTTCCAGCAGGCCCGGCTCCTTTGCAGGCAGACCGGCCTTCATGGGAAAGTCAGTACGGGGTAGAAAAAGCGTCGATTTATAGTCAGTGCTCATGATGGCGAACTGATCCTAACAGTATCTCAATCTGGTGGTGAAAATTGGCGACATCCGCCGCATATCCTTGGGTATGGCCCTGATCATCAGGTGCAAACCTTTGTTACCCGGCCTTACAGAGTAAAGGCCGGGCCCATAATTCGCCCATGAATAGATTCCCGCAAGGGCGCGGCAGCGATGATCGTCCGAAATTCAGTCATGGCAGGTGTTTTATCAACTCCCTCAACCGCTGTCGAGAAATCAAAGACTGTAATCAGCAAAAAACTGCCCTTTTTGCAAATATAGTGCATGTTACTCCTGATTTTCAGGTCCCAGGTGCCTTATCAGGAATTCTGACAAATGCACACGGGCGGCATCGCGCGCTTGCGCGTTGGTGCCGACAATCGGTACTACACCTTGCGCCGTCGTGAATTGAGGCAGCGACCGGATTTTGACATTCTCTGCATCGAACCCGTGATAGGCGCCGTCATATAGAATGATGGAGACGGGATTGCCGCGCTGCTCTGCCCCCTCGATGAACGACAAGCAGGGCTCCGGCCGAGTCCAGTTGTCCGCTGCACCCTGCAGTACGAGCAAAGGAATCTCCGTAGACCAGCTTTGGGGCTCAACCTCGGTAAAGGGTCTGGATTGAATCCGGTCATTGCACAAGGCTGGATAAAACGCGGCGGCGGCGGCAAAATCATGAACCGGCGGAGGTGAGGGCCGGGCGATGCTCAAACTGACAATAGAGAGAAGAACCACGCCGCCTCCTTGTGACCAGCCGACAAGGCCAATCCGTCCGTCAATTACAACATCGAGTGACTGCAGATAGGCGAGCGCCGCGTAGGCATCGAACGGACGCTCCCGATACATTCGGAGACGTTTCTTGACATCCCCACAGGTAACACCCAGACCTCGCGATCCGGCGCTATCAACAACCAGTGATACAAATCCTTGCGCGGTGAAATCCCGTGCCCATCGGGAATAAAAGGAAGACAGCATGCCATTCCGTAAGGCACCTCCGCATCCATGAAGAAGAACAATTGCCGGGAACGGCCCACTCCCTTCCGGTTTAAACAGATACGCATTGATATCCATCTGCCCATCCAGACTTGGAAACCGTACCCGTTCATTCGCCCCTGCAGGGATCGCTATATAATGGGCCGTAAAAAGGCACAAGAACAGCGCGACAGCGTGTCTAACTATGAACCTTCTTGTCTGCATATTTGGTCTGGCTATTGGATTGATCGGAGAGAATTGTGCGTGCTTTTTCAATGTCCCGACTGATCTGTTCCGTCAGTTCGTCTATACCGCCGAATTTCATTTCAGGGCGGATAAAATCGACGAAGGCAACGCGGATACTCTGATCATATAGATCACCGGACCAATCGAGTAGATGAACTTCTAGCAGAACATCCTTCTTATCGAACGTCGGGCGCATGCCGAAATTGGCAACTCCGTCAATCCAGTCGACATGTGTCCCCCGATGCAGCCCGACGCGAACCGCATAAACACCGAGCTTGGGATGATTATATCCGACAAGCGGGATATTGGCGGTGGGAAAGCCCACTGTCCGGCCTCGCTTGTCGCCGTCAACGACCACGCCTTCCACTTCCCACCAATGTCCCAGAAGGGCGGCGGCTTTTCCAGGCTCCCCGGCTTTCAGGCATTCCCGGATTGCCGTAGATGAAAAAATAGTTGTCTCCTCCCCAACCGGCTCGACGACCGTCACACCAAAACCGTATTTCTTGCCGAGCTCCGCCAGGACAACAGTCGTCCCCTGTCTCTTATGGCCGAAAATAAAATCATAACCCACGACGACATGTACCGCCTTATAGCCCTCCACCAGGACTTCCCGGACAAAATCTTCCGCAGACTTCTGAGAGAATGCGAGATCGAACTTGAGCGCCGCCATGACATCCAGCCCCAGCCATTTCAGATGGGCCGCTTTTGTCTCCATAGTGGAAAGGCGGAAAGGGGGCGCATCGGGCGCGAAGAATTCACGTGAATGCGGCTCGAACGTCAGGACCCCGGCAGCGACGCCCAAGCGATCAGCAATCTCCTGCGCTTCCGCTATAACGGCCTGGTGACCGCGATGCACACCGTCGAAATTTCCGATGGCCAGAACCAGCCCCTGACACTCCACCGGCACATTCTGATAATCACGTAAAATACGCATCAACCGCAATCCGTCATTCTTATTGTTCTATGATCGTCGTGATACCATTAAAGTCGCTTCACCATCCAGCACAACTGTCTCCCCTATTGTGCAGACGCAGTCAAACGTGACCTTTTTACCGTTTATCTCCCTCAACGTAACCTTGGCAACGACCGTATCGCCAATGCAGACCGGCGCCTTGAAGTTGAGATTCTGGTTCATGTATATTGCCCCCGGTCCCGGCATCTTTGTTCCGAACACCGTCGACAACAGACCGGCGGACAACATGCCATGCGCAATGCGCTCCTTGAAAATCGTCTTCTCGGCAAACTCCGCATTGAGATGCACCGGGTTCGTATCGCCGGAAACCCCTGCATAGAGAACGATATCTGCTTCAGTGATCGTCTTGGCGTAGAGCGCGGTCATGCCGACTTTCAGATCTTCCAGAAAATAGCCGTGCAAATCTTCAAATACTGACATTGGTTTCCCATTCTTTTTTCGTTCGGATTTCGCGGATTATATAGGAGGAAAATCCGAACTGGCGCAAGAGTTCACAAAGTATTCCGGGTCTGGAATTTGGCGATATCGTCAGTTTTCGCATAATCCGCGTCTAATATTAACCATTTTTTCAGCTTCCCTGCCTAAGCTTCAACCCATAGGTTAGCGGATTTTCGAACGACGACCTGTCTGAATAAAGTGTTTATAGGAAATTAGAAGGAATTTTCCATGGCTGTCGATATGAACATGTCGATCCTCATCGTTGACGATTACAAAACTATGCTGCGTATTATTCGCAACCTTCTCAAGCAACTCGGCTTTAATGCGGTTGATGAAGCAGCAGACGGATCGGCCGCACTTTCAAAAATGCGGACAAAGAATTATGGGCTTGTCATTTCCGACTGGAATATGGAACCGATGACCGGCTACCAACTGTTGAAGGAAGTTCGGGCAGATGACTCGTTGAAAAGCACCCCGTTCATCATGATTACGGCTGAATCGAAAACGGACAACGTGATCGCCGCAAAAAAGGCTGGTGTTAACAACTACATCGTAAAACCCTTCAATGCGGCCACATTGAAAACCAAGATTTCGACGGTTCTGGGTGATTTCTAATGTCCGAAATGGATGAAGTCGCTCAGTTAAGGCGGGAAATTACCTCCCTCCATCAGGATTGTCAGGACCTTGCCAACTTTATTACGGCGGCGCGGTCTGAAATCGCTGAAATTCGGCCGAATGATCTGAAACAGGAAAAACTTCCGCGTGCCGGCAAGGAGCTCGACGCGATCGTTGAAGCAACGGAAACCGCCACGAACCAGATCATGAATGCGACAGAAGCCATCATGTCTGCAAAAGTCACGGATGCAGATGTCGTGAACGATGCCTGCATGGAAATATTCGAGGCCTGCTCTTTTCAGGATATTACCGGCCAGCGAATCAGCAAGGTCGTATCTACCCTCAATTATATCGAGGAATATCTGGCACGGCTTACCAAAGCCTGGGGACACCATATGGATAGTGCCCAGAAAGCAGCAGGCACTTCCGTTGAGGATGAGGACGCAAGTCTTCTGAACGGGCCCGCCCTTGAAGGGGAAGGCGTCAACCAGCAGGATATCGACTCCCTGTTCGACGAAGACGGTGCCTCTGGCGAAGAAAAATCCAAAAAACCTGCTGAACCGTCAAAGGAAGAAAGCAGCAAAGCACAGGCCGAAATCGACGCCCTTTTTGACTAAAGGCGCCGAAGAGGTCTCTCCCTACCAGACCATGTGACCAATCACGTAATTCGGGGCAATTCCATATTGCTCTGTCACCGTGTTCATCTGGTCTTTCGTCGGTATTTGACCGGGTTGCAGCCCCCACTCTTCCGCATGTATGCCGCCAGAGACGAGAACACTGTCAATGCCTGCGGCATGTGCGCCCTTGATGTCCGTCCGCATGCTGTCTCCAACTGCAAGAATTCGTGATGCCTTGACCCCCAGCTTTTTTATTGCTTGGCGGTAAACCTCCGGATAGGGCTTGCCGAAAAGCTCCACACGGCCGCCCATCTCGGCATAGAGCGCCGCTATGGCCCCTGCACAATAATGGGTGGTTGTTCCGCGCATGACCATTAAATCCGGATTGGCACAGAGCATCGGCAGATCCCTCGACAGACCCTCCATCAGAAGGCTGCGATAATCCTCTGGTATCTCCGTTTCATCATCGACAAGTCCCGTACAAATCAAAAAATCTGCGGCGTCAACTGAATGGACGCGGGTGTAGCCAAGACCATCTTCTAGCCCTTTGTCCCGAACTGCCCCAATCTGGTAAAATGCCTCTCCGTTATCTTTCAGGAACGGATGCTCCCGCCATGTCAGAACTTCCCGCGTTATATCCCCGGATGTCAGGATTTGATCGTAGTCAGTCCGCTCCACCCCGATATTACGCAGGAATGCGATAACATGATCGTTTGTCCGGGGCGCATTCGACACCAGAATAAGGGGCTTTCCATTTGCACGCAGTTTCGCCATGCACTCCAGTACGCCAGGATAAGGCATATGGCCGTTATGCACCACTCCCCATAAATCCAGAAGAAAGGCATCATAGTCTGCCGCGATACCGGCGAGCCCGGTCAGAAATTTTGGGGACATTGAATTAAAGCCTGTTAATTGACTGCTTGTGGCGGGCGCGGCACGCCGAAGAGGAAGCCCTGACCGAAGCCGACTTCAACATCGAGCAAACCGATAACCGTATCTTCATCTTCCACCATGCTGGCGATAAGCTCGATATTCTCGCGGTAAAGGGCTTCACGCAGATCATCGGGATGAATATCCATGGGCAATCCGGTTCCACCAGGCAACAAATCGACGGCCGCCACTTTCATGTAACGGAAATTCCGTTTGCCAAGTTCGCCAAAATCAAAATCGAGCCGCTCGACATGATCGACCGAGAAATGGAAACCCATCTTGGCCAGGGTGGACAGTCCCTTCTGGATCGCCTCGGACGCATTGTCGATATCAATTTGTGCAAATTCTAGGATCAGGCTGTCACTTAAATCCTTATTCTGGTCGAGAAAATCGACAAACTGCCGAAAGAACGCCGTATCCCGCAAGGTCCGGGCGGATACATTAACAAAAAAACCAATCTCGGAATTCTTTTGACGCACCCTGCGGATCAACTGCACACAGCGGATGAGCAAAAGGTTATCTATCGTTCCGATCAATCCGGCGGTTTCCGCAATATTCAGATACTGGCCGGGCGTGATAACTTCTCCTCTCGGCCCGCGAATACGTGAGAAGGCTTCATAGAAAAGGGTGCGTCTTTGCGGCAACCGGACAATCGGCTGGAGATAGAGATCAACTTTGTTCTCCTGTAATCCCGCCCGTACAATTTCCAGGATTTCCACATCCCGAGGCATGGTGCTTTCAGGTGACTCGTCGCTGCTTGACGATGCGGTCGTCGTCTCTTCTTGAACTTCCGCATCCGCCGAAAGAACAAACTCCTCTTCCTCTTTCGGCTCCGGCTTTTCATCCGTGGACAGTTGCTTCAGCAATTTACGGAGGATTTGCATTTCGCTGGCGAAACTATCCATATTGCCGTCTTTGCCGGCCAGACGTCCCAGAATATTGTCAAATCGGTCCAGACCGGTTTCCGCCATGTCGAGATCGCTGCGCATTTTTTGCAAGTCCCGCTGGAAGCGCGCTCGCTCCACATGACGCATGGTAAAATCATGCACCAACGCGCAGATCAGGAAGAACACGCCTCCCGCCCAATACCCGACAACCGGATCAAGCCCCTCGACATAAACCGGCGCCTGCACAGCGATAACAACTGCCGTCAAAGCATAGGCAATGATGATTACGCTATGATAAAGCACGCGAAAACGATCCCCCTTGAGTTACAGCCGTCAGTTTAGTCAAAATTTTCGGTTTGGAAAGATAATCTCGGACAGGAACTCACAAAAGGGCTGGCTGCTTCCCCGTCAAGGTTGATATAGTCTGAAGATTCCCATGCAAAAACTCTAATAAAGAAGATGGAAAATGAACAGATTACAGGACAAGGTAGCCATTGTAACCGGTGGCACAAGCGGGATCGGTCTGAGGACAGTCGAAGTCTTTGCTGAAGAAGGCGCAAAGGTTGTATTTTCAGGGCGACGGGAGAAGGAAGGCCAGGAAATTGCGGATCGCCTTGGCGAGAATGTCTCATTTATTCGGGCGGATGCCAGTGTCGAGGCAGACATGCAATCACTTATCACCGGGACAGCGGAAAAGTACGGCAAGCTCGATTGTCTGTTTAATAACGCCGGCGGTCCCGCACCGGTTGGCAGCATAGAAACCGTCGATTTCGATCAGGCAATGTCCGCTGTCACTCTGCTTTTCGGCGGTGTCCTGCTCGGCATCAAGCATGCGGCCCCGATCATGAAAAAACAGGGTTTTGGCAGCATCATCAATAATGGCAGTATCGCCGGTCATCTCGCTGGCTATTCGACGTCTATGGTTTATAGCAGTGCAAAAGCCGCCGTCCTGCAATTAACGCGAAGTGCCGCGATGGAACTTGGCGAAAGCAATGTGCGCGTCAACTCCATCTCACCAGGCGCCATTGCCACCGGAATATTCGGCAAGGCACTTGGCCTTAAGGGGCAAGCGGCGGAAGATACGGCAAAAGTTGCGGGGGAAGTACTGTCCAAAGCCCAACCCATTCGCCGGGCCGGTCTTCCTGATGATATCGCCAAGGCGGCATTATTCCTGGCGTCAGACGATTCCACCTTTGTCAATGCAGCCGACATCCTTGTCGACGGCGGCATGATCGGCGGGCGGCACTGGTCCGCGCATCAGGAAAGTGTCAAAAATCTTGGACAGGCGTTTCGCGGAAACTGACCGAACGTCAGTTGCTTTCCAAACGGCCGATGGCAAGGAACTTGCGGCGACGCTCCTCCCGGAGTTCACCCGGTTCCTTCTTTGAAAGAGCGGCCAGCTCCTCCTCGACAGCATCTCCGAGAGAATTGATGGCGGCGGGAACGTCCCGCTGTGCACCGCCGATAGGTTCCTCGACGATCCGATCAATGACCTTGAGCTTCAACAAATCTTGCGCCGTGATTTTCATAGCGGTGGCCGCATCCTGAGCCCTGTCGCGGGTTTTCCAGAGAATTGCGGCGCAGCCCTCGGGGGAAATGACGGAATAAACCGCATGCGCAAACATCAGAACCTTGTTGGCGCTTGCAAGGGCCACAGCGCCACCTGATCCGCCTTCACCAACAATGGAAGCGATCACCGGCACGCGAACATCCAGGCACACCTCGATCGAACGGGCGATGGCCTCCGCCTGTCCGCGCTCCTCCGCACCGATCCCGGGATAGGCGCCGGACGTATCGATAAAAGTCAGAATGGGAAGCGAGAAATGATCGGCCATCCGCATCAGGCGTTGTGCCTTGCGGTACCCTTCAGGCCGGGCCATGCCGAAGTTATGTCGAAGACGCGTTTCTGTATCCTTGCCCTTCTCAGTACCAATCACCACGACACTGCGCCCGCGAAAGCGGCCCATCCCACCGATAATCGCCTTGTCATCAGCAAAGGCACGATCTCCTGCCAGCGGTGTGAAATCAGTCATCAACTGCGCCGTAATATCGTTCAGCTTCGGGCGATCCACATGCCGGGCGACCTGCGTCTTCTGCCAGGGCGTTAATTTTGTGTAGGTTTGCTCCAGCTGGTAGAGCGCTTTCTGGCGGAGCTTCGCAATGTCTTCTTTGATCTCGATATCACTGCCGTCTTCAAGCCCCTCAAGCTCACGTATTTTACCTTCGAGGTCTGCAATCGGCTTTTCAAAATCAAGAAAGTTATTCATAAAAAGTCCACACTCCACTGTTATCAGTCGTGTGATTATTAAATCGACGGAACGGTTACGTCAATGAACCGTTCCGCCGGACACTAAAATTGTGACTTCCGTATGAACGGATTACTTTTTGGTCCGCGCCTCAATAATATCGGCCTGAGTGACGAGCGCTTCCGCCTGCTTGATGGAGGCAATATCAATCAGTCCGCCATCAAGTGCGACGGCGCCGGCGCCTTCTTTCTGCGCTTTTTCCATGGCTTCAAGGATACGGCGGGCCTTCGCAATTTCCTTCTCCGCCGGTGTGAAGATATCATTGGCCAGCGGGATCTGCTTCGGATGAATGGCCCATTTGCCTTCACAGCCGAGAATGGCCGCCCGGTTACCGTGGGCAACGTAGCCGTCCGGATCGGAGAAGTCACCAAACGGACCATCTATCGGACGCAGACCATTCGCCCGCGCCGCAACAACCATACGGGCAATGGCATAGTGCCACATATCACCCCAATGGAAATCACGGGAACCATCTTCCGCCGGATCGGTCAACACGCCATACAGCGGGTTCGGCCCGCCGATAGAAGTTGTCCGTGCCTTTGTTGACGCTGCATAATCCGCAACACCAAAATGCAGGCTTTCATTGCGCTTACTGGCGGCGGCGATCTCATGAATGTTCTGCATCCCGAGAGCGGTTTCAATAATATGTTCGAACCCGATCTTTTTTTTCCGCCCCGTTGCCGTTTCAATCTGTGTTACCAGCATATCGAGCGCATAAACATCGGACGCCGTCCCGACCTTCGGGATCATGATGAGATCAAGGCGCTCTCCGCCCTTCTCCACCACATCAACAACATCGCGATACATATAATGCGTATCCAGACCATTGATCCGGACAGACATAACCTTATCGCCCCAGTCCACATCGTGGAGCGCTTCGATGATATTCTTGCGGGCCTGCGCCTTGTCATTCGGAGCCACCGCATCCTCAAGATCAAGGAAGATTGCATCCGCATCGGATTTCGCCGCTTTTTCGAACATATGCGGACTGGAACCAGGCACAGCAAGTTCACAACGATTAAGGCGCGAAACGCAGGGTTCCGGAACAGTAAAGCTCATGAGGATCACACTTTCTTATTGTCAGGTTTGTGAAAGAATTGATTGAAAACTGCTTTAGCCGCAGCAGAGAGTCAAGTTTTCCGCGCATATTTTTGATTTAAGCCAATGGATGATGAGTAGAGACAATCTCCATCAATCGTTTTTGAAGCACATGTGTATAGATCTGGGTCGTCGAAATATCCGCATGTCCCAACATCTTCTGCAAGCTCCTGAGATCGGCACCATTCGCGAGCAGATGACTTGCAAAAGCATGGCGCAGAACATGGGGCGAGACTTTCGCCGGATCGATAGCGGCCTCGACCGCCAGTTCCTTCAGGAGCTGCCCAAGACGTTGCCGCGTCAGGAAACCCTGCCCGCCCCGCGACGGATACAGCCATTTCGAATGTTTGCCATCCACGCAAAACCCAGCCCTGACCTCCAGGTACTGGTCCAGGGCGTCCTTCGCCGTTTGGTTTACCGGTACAAGCCGTTCCTTGTTCCCTTTGCCCCGCACGATGAGAAACCGATCCTGTTCACGAATAGCGGGATAAGGCAGGGAGACCAGTTCTGAGACCCGAAGGCCCGTGGCGTATAGAAGCTGTAGCAGGGAATAAAGACGTTTCTTTTCAGGGCTATCCCCCATCGCCGCCGCAAGCAGTTTGTCCACCTCCGCCTCTGTCAGATATTTCGGCAGACGACGACCGGCGCGGGGGCTATCAATATTGAGCGACGGATCGTCGCGGCGGATATCTTCGCCCAGAAGATAGGAGAAAAACTGACGTATCGCGCTAAGCCGCCGCGCCTGCGTTGTCGCCTTAAGGCCTGTATCATCCAGGAATTTTATGTAGGCCTGAATATCAGCGGCCGTCGCCTTTCTGACATTCTGCCCCCGACGCGCAAGGAATCCGGAAAAATCCTCAAGATCCCTGCGATAACTCGCCAATGTGTTTGCCGCCGCCCCTCTCTCGGTCAGCAGCATTTCAAGAAAGCCTTCCAG
The DNA here is from genome assembly GCF_963976355.1 of uncultured Sneathiella sp. Taxonomy (NCBI): domain Bacteria; kingdom Pseudomonadati; phylum Pseudomonadota; class Alphaproteobacteria; order Sneathiellales; family Sneathiellaceae; genus Sneathiella; species uncultured Sneathiella sp. The sequence continues at coordinate 64,361 of NZ_CAXBKA010000005.1, read as the reverse complement.
AATATGGGCAGACATCCTATAGATTCCGCGTAATGGCGGCTTCCAATGCGAGCTGGCGGGCGTCTTCAGTCAGCCCGATTTTCTGAAGCGCCGTCAAAACACTGACAAGCGTTTCGGTTGATGCAAGCCCCGGCCCTTCTTCCCCGAGCGCCGCCAAGGACAGGGCGATCGTCTCCCCTACCAGTCCGGCATCGGCAGCACGACCAAGGTTTCTCTCTATCACCTGGTTTGACAAGCCGAACCGCGGCACCTGACCGAGCGCCAATGCGTCCGCCCAGAGCTTGTCCGGCACAGGTTCAGCGAAGAGTTCAAGAATGTCCAAATACATTCCGACATTTTCCGATTGCGCCGCATCCTCACCATGATTGAAAACAGCAACATCAAAATTCGCCGCATTCCATTTCGCGATTCCGGTCGTGCCGGAAATGATCATATAGGCGTCCGCCCGCGCAATTTGCTTGCGGGCCGCGTCTCGCTCTTCAAAATTTCCCCGCAGTGCTCCACGCCGAACCGCGCGTTCCCAGTTTGTTATCTCAACCTCAGACTTCGACAACAACGAGAGCCGCAGCGCATCCAACTCGAACTTGTCGCCATACTCAGCCGGAGTGAGATTTGTCAGCAGCAGGAGAGAAAGACGCGATGCCGTAAAGTAGGAGCCATCGCGTTCCCCGGCGGCCCATATCTCACCGATAAGTCGTGCCTTTTCCAGATCAGCATCAGTCCCGACCGCTTCCCGATAAAGCGTTGCGATCTGGGCCAACTCTGTCCTCTCATCCGCATTGTTGCGAAAGGCGCCCTGATTGATTAATCGCCGGAGAAGGTCCGGCGCAACGCTTCCCATGGTGAGAGACTCATAGGCCGCTACGTACCGGTCATCGACATTCGCCGCCTCATCCATAGCCAGCGCCCACAGAAAAGCATGGCCCGCGTTCTCTATCGCGGAGAGGGACGGAGACACTCTCGACAGTTTCAGCATCGCAAAATGCAACGGGGTCAGTTCCTGATCAGTCTCGGGAAGCGGCGTGGCACCACCTGCCACTCGGTCAAAGAGCGCAAAAAAGAGGGCATCATCCCCCGCCGTTTCATCGAGCAGGTTCAGGCCCAGTTCCGCCCGCGCAGTGTTTCCGGTAACAAGGTTGCAATATATATCTGCCTTGGCCCAGAAACCGTCGACACTCGTTTGTTGCTGACCCTCAACTGCCCGGCACGCCTGATCATTCTGCCCTTGCAGAAGCATCAATTCAACAGCGATACGGTCAAGGGCAGGCGTCATGCCGGATGCCGGCATACGGCGGACCAGTTCAGACGCATCCGTTACCAGTCCGGCCTCAACGAGTTTTTCGAGGCGCAGCCTGATCAGGTCTGTCGGATTTTCCGTTCCCTGCGGAATAACCGCCGCCGTCAGTAATAACCTGCGGAACAGGCGCTGCATCTCGGGAGATGTTGATGATACCGGCAAATTCTGCAAAAGCGTTATGACGCGCTCTGGTGCGGTGCCGTTCCACATTTCGGGGCCCAGCCCGCCACTTGCGGTCGTCAGTGTCCCGATTGAAGCAGGATCAAGCCCGCCAAGGGATTGTACGATCACCGATCCGTCGATCCGGGTCCCTTCGATAACTTTTTTTTCTGACGGAGGCGCTAATGTCGGATTTGAGGCCGGTGCCGTTTCAGCCTGCTGAGTTGTCGTCGATTGCCCGAGCGGCGGGACGAGGCTGCGCGGTTTATCCTGCGCCTGCACAACAGAGGAAGAGAGGACCAGAGCGGCGAAAAACCCACCGACGATCCAGCGGGGAATGCTAATTCGGGAACTGATCATTTGGGATAACCTTTTCAACTTTCACCGACGGTGCGGGAATATCCCACGCCGAGAGGAAAACGCCACCACCGATTATCACGGCAGCCACCAAAAAAAGCAGAAAAAGGGAAAATTTAGACATCTTCGATCACTATATCCAAAATCCGATCACCATAATTTGGTGTATACGGGGTAAAACTATTGCTATTTAAAGCGCTAAGCTGCGATTATACAGAAAATTTGGCTTTATTGATTAGCACGGTTCGGCGAAATACATCAATAACCTTCGGGAAAGATATTGTCGGCTTCCCAGTAAATGGGAATTCGCCAGACCGTTGAAAAGTGACAGAATGAACAGGATACAAAATACCGGCGCGGAGGAAACCGCTGCGGCTATTGACTTGAAGGCACGACCCATCGTGCTGGTGGGTCTTATGGGAGCGGGCAAAAGTTCGATCGGGCGCCGCCTTGCAAGCCAACTCGGTTTGCCTTTCAAGGATGCCGATGCGGAAATCGAGGCCGCGTCCAATCTGACGGTGGCGGAATTTTTCGAGATGCATGGCGAAGCGGCCTTTCGGGAGGGAGAGCGTAAAGTCATTGCCCGCCTGTTAAGAGAACCGCGCCACGTACTGGCGACAGGCGGTGGCGCCTTCATGGATAGAAAAACGCGTGCGTTAATTGCAAAAAAGGGCTGTTCAATTTGGTTGCGCGCAGAGCTCGATGTCATTTATAAGCGCTGCATGAAACGCAATAATCGGCCGCTTTTAAAAACCGGCAACCCGAAAGCCACATTGAAAAAGCTGATGGACGAACGTTATCCCGTTTATGCGGAGGCGGATATCACGGTTGATAGTGGCGACGGCCCCCATGAAATTGTGGTGGACAAGATTATTGAAGCACTCGCGGCACATGATAAACCGCCGTCAACCCGATATGAAGCACCCAAAAAATGACACTTCCCGCGTCTGATTCCGCTATATCGCCTGTTCGTGTCCCTGTAGCCCTCGGCGCACGTTCATATGAAATATTGGTGGGATCCAATCTGATAGCTGATGGCGGATCTTCGCTGAAAGGCGTTTTGAGGAATCCGCGCGTTGCCATCATTACCGACGAGACGGTTGCCGCACTTCATCTGAAGACCCTGGAAAAAACACTGGATCATGCGGGGATCGAACACAGCGCCCATATCTTCCCCGCAGGAGAAAGCAGTAAAAGTATTGCGACCTATGGCGGCCTGATGAACCGGCTGCTTGATGCCCGCATTCAGCGTGATGAGGCCCTTATTGCCTTTGGTGGCGGAGTTATTGGCGATTTGACAGGATTTGCCGCCGCGACATTGCGCCGCGGTGTTGATTTTATCCAGATTCCCACGACCCTGCTGTCTCAGGTCGATAGTTCTGTGGGTGGCAAGACTGGAATCAATGCGACGCAAGGCAAGAACCTGATCGGTGCCTTCTATCAGCCAAAACTCGTACTCGCAGATATCTCATTGCTCGACAGTCTGCCGCGCCGTGAAATCATTGCAGGCTACGCTGAAGTGGTTAAATACGGACTTCTGGGCGACCGTGATTTCTTTGAATGGCTTGAAGTAAACGGCAAGAAAGTCATTGAAGGAGACGAAGCCGCCCGCATCTACGCGGTGGAGCAAAGCGTAAGAGCCAAGGCCCGCATCGTCGCGCAAGATGAGCGAGAGGGAGGCGTACGTGCCCTACTCAACCTGGGTCATACATTTGGTCATGCGCTGGAAGCAGAAACCGGATATGGTCCGCACCTTAACCATGGCGAAGCCGTTTCGATCGGCATGATCATGGCCGCTGAGCTATCGGCAGAACTCGGATTTCTCAATCGTCAGGAGTTGGGCCGCATTGTTGCACATTTTGAGGATGCTGGCCTTCCGACACATGTTCCGCATATTGACGGCCTCGACTGGAGCGCAGAAAAACTTCTCGCCCATATGCGTCAGGACAAGAAAATCAGCGGCGGCAAAATCATGCTGATCCTGATGAAGGAGATTGGCGTATCTTTCACGACACGGGATATCCAGGAATCCGATATCCTTTCCTTGCTCAAACAGAAAATACAGGAATAGTTCGGAGAAATGGAAACGGTTGATTTTGATATGGAACTGATCATTCTGCCGCTCGCAATTCTTCTACTGTTGCTCCTTTCCGCCTTTTTTTCCGGATCGGAAACGGCACTGACCGGTGCATCCCGTGCCCGCCTGCATCAGATGGAGCAGTCAGGCAATCATCGTGCCGGCATAGTCAACCGCCTGAGGGACAAGCACACCAAGCTGATCAGCGCCATTCTGCTTGGAAACAATCTCGTGAATATTCTGGCGTCTTCTCTCGCAACCAGCATTTTTATCACCTATTTTGGTGATATCGGCGTCGCTTATGCTACCCTTGTCATGACCGTCCTTGTCCTGGTTTTCGCGGAAGTTCTTCCAAAAACAGTTGCCCTTCGCCGGACGATTCCGGTGGCGCTTTTTGTTGCGCCGCTTTTGCAGCCGGCCATTTTCCTGCTGTCGCCCATCGTGATGAGTATAAACTATATTGTCGACACGACCTTGAGCCTGCTGGGTATAAAGGGACATGACGGCGATACGGATACCCTGACCGATGCGGCACAGGATGAACTCCGCGGTGCGATCGAGCTGCATTCCGAAGATGCCGGAGTTATCATGCATGAACGCTACATGCTCGATACCATTCTCGATATGGATGAGGTCGATCTTTCGGAAATCATGGTTCACCGCAAGAATGTCGAAATGGTGGACGGCGCCAAGCCGGTTCGGGAAATCATTGATCAGGTGCTTGGCAGTCCCTATACCCGGCTTCCGCTATGGAAGGATAACCCGGAGAACATTATCGGCGTGGTCCATGCAAAGGACCTCCTGCGCGCCCTGATCCCTCTCGATGGCCAGTATGAAAAGCTCGATTTCGAAGCAATCGCCGTGGAACCATGGTTTGTACCGGAAACCACAACGCTTCGCAGTCAGCTCAACGCATTTCTGGATCGGAAAAGCCATTTTGCGCTTGTCGTCGATGAATATGGCGCGTTGATGGGTCTGGTTACGCTGGAGGATATCCTTGAAGAAATCGTCGGGGACATTGCCGATGAGCATGATCTGGCCGTCAGTGATGTCCGGATGTTGAAAGATGGGCGCGTCATCACCAAGGGAGATGTGACGATCCGAGATTTAAACCGGCAACTGAACTGGTCCCTTCCCGATGAAGAGGCCGCCACAATCGCCGGGCTGGTTATTCATGAAGCCCAGATCATTCCCGATATCGGACAGGCATTTCTTTTTCACGGCTATAAGTTTGAAGTTATGCGGAAGGAACATAACCAGATAACGGAACTTCGGATTACGCCTCTTGAACTATAACTGCTTATCGGGACAGTTTACCGAGAGAACCGTTCCGGATGTATGAAATTCTCCTCAACATAATTGCTCCGGTGGTCGTGACCGCCGGGATAGGGTTTTTCTGGGCCAAGACAGGGCGCGCCTTTCATACGGAAACGATCACCACTCTGGTGACGAATGTCGGCTCCCCTATGCTCATTTTTACCACGCTTGTAAAACTAGACATGGAACTTGGCGCTTTTCTTGAGTTCGCAATGTATGCGCTCTTAAGTGCAGTCTCCTTTTGTCTGGTCGGGCTTGGTATCTTACGTATGTGCCGGCTGGACGTTAGGAATTACCTGCCCGGCCTGATGTTTCCGAATACCGGCAATATGGGCCTGCCGCTCTGCCTTTTTGCCTTTGGTGAGGCCGGCCTGGCACTTGCAATCGCTGTCTTCACCATATTCTCGACCCTGCAGTTCACATTCGGTGTCTGGCTCTCATCCGGAGAGAGCTCGGCACGCCAACTTCTCCGGACACCGCTCTTGTATGCTGTGTCTATTGGACTTGCGGTCAAGGCACTTTCTCTGCCTATTCCCGTCTGGATCATTAACACTACTGATCTCATTGGCAGCCTGACGATACCTTTAATGCTCTTTGCCCTTGGTGTTAGCCTTGCAAGTCTTTCGATCAGCCATATTCGCCTTGCCACGGGCCTTTCGCTTCTTCGACTCGGCATGGGGTTTACTGTGGGTTATGGTCTTGCAGCAGTGTTCGGCCTGACAGGGATTGAGCGCGGCGTTCTTATTCTCGAATGCAGCATGCCTGTGGCGGTCTTCAATTATCTGTTTTCACTGCGGTACGAACGTGCTCACAGTCATGTCGCGGGGATGGTCGTCATTTCAACGCTCGTTTCATTTATTACCCTCCCTGCGCTTTTATTATTCCTATTGTAGGAGCTTCAGGAGTCCAGCCTTTGCACGCCGTTTCGCTTTAGATAATGTTCAAGTATTGCGGATCGGATACGCGAAGTTCTGGAGTGTTCACGACGATTTTTATCCTGATCCACTTTACAGCAGAATTCATTGATCGACATGTTTTCACTCGCACAGATATCTCGGAGCGCCGTCCATTCGATTTCTTCGAGCCGGATACTGGTGCGGTGAGGTTGCCCGGAAACGGGGTCAATGACGGAGATGTTTCGGTTGACGAGGGTCTGATTTAGCTGGTTCACATTCAAGCTCCTGTTGTTGCTCTTATAAGTTGTCGTTTTTTAATCTAAACTCTCAAAAATAGCATATAGGGGCGTGGTGATTTGGATCAACAGTTCAGGGGTAAAGTTTTTTATCAATTCGGCATGTACGAGTTATGATCGGACCGTCAGCGCCAGCGCATGTATATCCGTCTTGAGTTCCTCGCTCAGGACTTCATAGATAGCGCGTTGCTGCGCGACGCGTGACATACCCTGAAAGCTGTCAGCGACGATTTCAACGCGAAAATGGCTCTCCCCTCTCGGACGCGCCCCGGCATGGCCAGCGTGCAAATGTGATTCGTCTAGGACCTTCAATTCAGAGGGGGAGAAAGCCGCGTTAAGCTTATCCTCAATGGTTTTTGCAACCGACATGCCGTATCATTTCCTTTTACAGTCAGCTTTAAACTTTCAAGCCAGTACCTTACCGCATACCGTGGGGCTTCGTCACGGGCGTATACTTTAATCAATGGCAAAAACGATAAGTCTTTTGGCCTGTTGCGCAATTAACGCCCCGCCGCTATCAAAATAGCCGGATTCTTACTCGCGGCCTTGCTATGACCCCTTTCAGCGACCATAATATTTCAATGGCGAAGAATAGAGAAATACCATTAGACGGTGGAACGGCAGACGCAATGCCCCGGCAATGTGCGCATGAGGATTGCTTTGAGCCGGGCGAGTTCCGGGCGCCGAAAGCACGTCTGCTCGACCGTGGCGGGCCGGACGATTACCAATGGTTTTGCCTCGCGCACATTCGGGAATTTAATAAATCCTGGAACTTCTTTGACGGCATGTCCGCGGAAGAGGTTTTACGCTATAAAGATGAAGATATCACCGGGCATCGCCCTACCTGGAAGCTGGGAACCCGCACCGCAAGTCGGCAACGGGAGTGCCGGTTTGACGACCCGTTTGATTTTCGCGATGATATGGGCGCGGATGAAGATAGGTTTTCAGGGAATACCAAGACGAAGACCAGACCGCCAATGGATCAGAAGGAGCGAGAAGCGCTCGCCGTTCTTAACCTTAAGCCCGGCTGCGGGATAGATGAAATCAAGCGTCGACACAAGGAACTTGCGAAAAAATACCACCCTGATGTCCGCGGTGGCGATAAAAAGGCCGAAGAAGTACTGAAAAACATTAATCAGGCCTATACACATTTGCGATCTTGCGGTAACTCGTAAGTTTGCCCGTAAAAAAACATCCACGAATTGTGACACGGAACTATTTTTTATGACGTCCTTAGAACTTGCCGGAGAAACACCGGAATTGAAAATTGATTTGCCCGACACCAAGGTTTCCGTTCGGGAAGTGTTCAAGATCGACAGCGACATGGAGGCCCCTGCTTTCAGCGTGACGACGGACAGGGTGCCGGATCTGGATCCTGCCTATGTGTTCGATCATGACACTACCTTGGCCATTCTGGCAGGTTTCGCCTTCAATCGCCGGGTCATGGTACAAGGGTATCACGGCACCGGTAAGTCAACGCACATTGAACAGGTGGCGGCGCGGCTTAATTGGCCGTGTGTTCGCATTAACCTCGACAGCCATATCTCCCGCATCGATCTGGTCGGCAAAGATGCCATCGTTCTGCGCGACGGTAAGCAGGTGACAGAGTTCCGTGAGGGTATTTTGCCTTGGGCGCTTCAATCACCGACTGCCATCGTTTTCGATGAGTATGACGCCGGCCGCCCCGATGTCATGTTCGTTATCCAGCGCGTTCTCGAGGTTGAGGGCAAGCTGACCCTGCTCGATCAGAACAGGGTGATCCGCCCTCACCCGGCGTTCCGGATGTTTGCAACGACCAACACGGTCGGTCTTGGGGATACCACCGGCCTGTATCACGGCACACAGCAACTAAACCAAGGTCAGATGGACCGCTGGAACATCGTCACGACGCTCAACTATCTGCCCGAAGATGTCGAGAATGAAATCGTCCTTGCGAAGATCCCCGGATATGACGATGAGGAAGGCCGTAAGACGGTTCGGGCGATGATCGCCTGCGCCGAGCTCAGCCGCGCCGGTTTTATTGCCGGAGACATCTCAACCGTCATGAGCCCGCGGACCGTCATTACATGGGCAGAAAACGCCAGAATTTTCGGTGATATCGGTTTCGCCTTCCGCGTGACTTTCCTGAATAAATGCGATGAGATGGAGCGGCCGTTGGTCGCGGAATATTATCAGCGCAGCTTCGGCGAGGAACTACCCGAATCCGCCGCTAATATCGTCGCGTAACATCTCTCGTGGCCTTTATCAAAAATAAAGAGCCCGCAGCCGAGCCTTTCAAGCGCGCGGTGAGCGCTACCTTGCGGGCAATGTCCCGCGAGAAGGAGATGGAAGTCATCTATGGCAATGACGCGCCGGGAATGAGCGGCGATCGCGCGCGCCTTCCCAATCCCGCGAAAGACCTGCCTATTGAAGATGTACGGCTGGTTCGTGGGCTGGCCGACAGCCTTGCTTTACGCAAGCGCTATCACGATGACGGGATGCACGCCCGCTACGCCCCAGAGGGCGGGGACGCGAGGGCCGTTTTTGATGCGATCGAGCAGGCCCGTGTCGAAGCCATTGGCGCCGGACGCATGAAAGGCGTTGCGGAGAATCTGTTCAACCGGCTGGACACGCACTGCAAGGAAAGCGGCTTCGACCGCATATACGACAAAGCGGAGGCTCCGATCGCGGAAGTACTCGGACTTCTCGCAAGAGAGAAGCTTGCCAACATTCCGGTCCCTGAGAGTGCCCGCAATATGGTCGATCTTTGGCGCACCGAGATCGAGGCAAAAAGCGGCGACGATTTTACCGAAATGCTGGAGGCGCTCTCCAGCCAAAAGGAATTCGCGAACGCAGCCCGCAAACTTCTGAAAGACCTCGACCTGATCGATGATGCCGAAGGCGAGTTCTCGGACGATGATGAGAGCGGCGACGGTGAAGAAGGTGAACAGGAACCGGATGCCGAGAGCAGCGGCTCCGAAAGCGATGATGAACCGCAGGAAGCAAGCGCAGCGGAGGATGCTGACACGCAGGAAGGGGCAGGCGAAGACGGCTCGGATACCGAAGCCGGTGAAAGCGCCGATATGGATGCCACCAGCACAGGTGATGAAGCAGGCCGTGACCGCCGCCCTGTCTATCCGGAGGATTTCCGAAACTCACCGGAGGCTGACGCTTACAAAGCCTATACCACCGAATTCGATGAAGTAATCCAGGCGTCCGATCTGTGTGAACCGGCGGAGCTGGCGCGCCTGCGCCAACAGCTCGATCAACAACTGACCAATCTGCAGAGCCTGATTAGTAAACTCGCCAATCGGCTGCAACGGAAATTGCTGGCACAGCAGAACCGCTCCTGGGAGTTTGATCTCGAAGAAGGCATCCTCGATGCCGCCCGCCTCTCCCGGGTTGTTGTTGATCCGCAATTGCCTTTGTCCTTCAAGGTGGAGCAGGATACCAATTTCCGCGATACCGTGGTCACACTCCTGATCGACAACTCGGGCTCCATGCGTGGACGGCCGATTTCTGTTGCCGCCATGTGCGCCGACGTCCTCGCACGCACGTTGGAGCGGTGCTCCGTCAAGGTCGAAATCCTTGGCTTCACAACACGTGCCTGGAAAGGCGGACAATCCAGGGAAAAATGGCTGGAACAGGGGAAAGAGCCAAACCCCGGCAGGCTGAATGACCTCCGTCATATTGTCTACAAATCCGCAGACTATCCCTATCGCCGGGCCCGTCAGTCGCTGGGCCTGATGCTCCGGGAAGGACTGCTGAAAGAGAATATCGACGGGGAAGGCCTGCTATGGGCTCATAACCGGTTGTTGGGCCGACCGGAGCAGCGGCGCATCCTGATGGTGATTTCCGATGGCGCGCCGGTTGATGACAGCACGCTTTCTGTAAACCCCGGTAATTATCTGGACAAGCATCTGCGGGATGTTATTCGCTGGATCGAGACCCGCTCGCCCGTCGAGCTTATCGCCATCGGTATCGGCCATGACGTCACGCGCTATTACCAGCAAGCGGTCACCATCATCGATGCTGAACAGCTGGGTGGCGTGATGATGGAGCAGCTCGCGGATTTATTCGACGAGAAGAAACCAGCGCGCCGCAGCAAGGCGGAACGCTGGTAATCACCCCTAACCTTTCAGGTTCGTGTTAAAGAATTCAAGGCTGCGGGACCAGGCAAGCTGTGCATCCTCCTGGTCATAGCGTGCGCCTGACGGGTTCGCGAAAGCATGGTCTGCGTCATACCAGAAAACTTCCGGCGCAGGCTGCCCGGCGGCCTTCATTTGCTCGACGAAACCATCAACCATTTCCTTGTTGATCCATTTGTCCTTTTCAGCGAAATGCCCCATCACAGGACCCTTCAGCTCCTTAAGTTGAGCCGCATCCCGGGCAACGCTGCCATAATAGACAATCGTTGCCTCTGTCGGCGCTGCGATGGAGGCATTCAGCGCCCAGCCGCCGCCAAAACACCATCCAATGGTACCGAGGTTGTCGGTGGTTTTCTCATTCTCCCGTGTCCAGGAAATCCATTTCTCGAGCGTTGTCGTAGCGGTTTCCGGCTTCACCGCCTTCATATACTGACCCGCTTCATCCCCATTAGAGGCTACTTTGCCTTGATAAAGGTCTACAGCAACCGCGACATACCCTTCCCGCGCAAGCTCAGCCGCGACGGCCTTTATCTGGTCATTCAGGCCCCACCATTCATGAATAAGGAGAACTGCCGGCGCCGGCGTTACTTCGGGATAAATGACAGCCGCGGTGGCGGATTGTCCGTCATCCAGCGTCAAGGTTACATCTTCCGTCATTTCTGCCGCAGCCCGTGCGAGCAACGGATCCGCCAGAATGGCCGCAAGCGGCAGAGTCGCTGCCCCCTTCATGATGTCACGGCGTGCAAACATATTATTCTCCCTTGTTCAATTGGATAGGTCGCTGATCTTTGCATAAGATAGGACACTGAAGAGGCGAGACAACTACAATAAAAAACGGATGGGAATTTCTTCCCATCCGTTTCGAATTTTTCGTTCTCTGATATCTTGTTTCAGGCGGAAGCCGCAGCCTTCTGAATGTCGCGCTTCACGCGGCGGGCTTGCAGGGAAAGAGACGAATCCCGTGACTTCAGCAGGAACTTGTCCAGACCGCCGTTATGCTCGACAGAGCGCAGCGCCGCAGCCGACACTTTCATATTGAAGGAGCGGCCAAGGGATTCAGACATCAAACGAACTTCCTGCACATTCGGCAAAAACCGACGGCGGGTCTTGTTGTTGGCGTGGCTGACATTGTTTCCTGCCTGAACGCCTTTTCCTGTCAATTCGCAACGACGTGCCATCGTGAACCTCTTTAACCAAAAAATAGAGAGCCGGCGCGTGAACGCCGGACGTGAGGACGCTATTTAAGGAATGGCGGCGCATTCGTCAAGCTTATTAGGCGGGAAGGACGCTATTTTCCCAAAAAGATCGCGAGGAGCTGTTCCGCGGCGCTCGCAGGGGCAATTCGCGCAGCTTTGACATCCGCCTCCATAGTCGGGAGTGCCTTTGCAACCCCTTTATGGGACTTGAAACGACTCATCAGGGAATCACCGAGTTCCGACCACATCCATGCGACTGCCTGCTCGCGCCGCTGTTCGGTCAGTTCATCGTCAGTTTCACGGGCCGCGCGATACCGTCCAATAGCCTCCCATAGCGTGTCAATGCCGGTCTTGGTGATTGCGGAGATTTTCAAAACCTCCACCTGCCAGTGCTTGCTCTTGGGTCGCATCAGCCCGGTCGCGCCTTTATACTCGGCCGCAGCCCGGGTGGCGGCGGCTTTCAAGTCGCCGTCCGCTTTATTGATGACGATAAGGTCAGCAAGCTCCATGACCCCGCGCTTGATGCCCTGCAGTTCATCTCCGCCAGCTGGCGCGAGCAGAAGCAGAAATACGTCCACCATTTCCGCAACGGTCGTTTCCGATTGCCCGACCCCGACAGTTTCCACAAGAATGATATCGAAACCGGCCGCTTCTGCGAGCAGCATGGCCTCTCTCGTGCGCCTTGCAACACCGCCAAGTGAGCCTCCTGAAGGGGATGGCCGGATAAAGGCGTTGGGATCACGGACAAGTTCCTCCATGCGGGTCTTGTCGCCAAGAATGGAGCCACCACTTCTTTGCGAAGATGGATCAATGGTCAGAACGGCCACCTTGTGCCCTTTTCCCGTCAACAGCTTGCCAAAGGCCTCAATAAAGGTCGATTTACCAACTCCCGGCGTACCGGAAATCCCGATCCTTATGGACTTTCCGGTTTTCGGGAGAACAAGATTCAAGAGTTGCTGCGCCGTTTCCCGATGATCGGGGCGGAGCGATTCCACTAGAGTGATCGCCCGTGCCAAGGCCCGCCGATCTCCCTGATCCAACTTTTCTGCCAAGCCGTTAGCGTCTGTCGGAATTTTCTGTACCGTTTTTTTCATAGCCTTGGGTATGGAAAAATAGCGCGGATTCGTCAAGTTAATTGAAAGGGCTATCGCAAATATGCGCTTGCCCCTATTCTGTGAACCGGAAACGGAAATAATATGATCAGCAGTATCCAGACAATTGAAATGCATACGGGCGGGGAGCCGCTCAGGATTATTACGGACGGTGTTCCCGTGCCGGAGGGGAGAACCCTGCTTGAGAAGCGCGCCTATATGCGCGACAAGGCCGATCAGTATCGCCGTTTCCTTATGTTTGAACCACGCGGGCACAAGGATATGTATGGCGCCTTGCTGGTGCCGCCAGACCATCCGGAAGCAGACCTCGCCGTCATTTTTATGCATAATGAAGGCTACAGCACCATGTGCGGACATGCGATCATGGCGCTGGGCCGCTATGCCCTTGATTTTGGACTTGTGGTCAAGGAAGCAAACGAGACGACTGTCAGAATACAATGCCCCTGCGGCCTTGTAACGGCCAAGGTTGAGACACGCGAGGGCGTTACGGGACAGGTGCGGTTTGAGAGTGTACCTGCATTCGCTTACAAACTGGGGCAGTTCGTTGAAACGAGGGAGTATGGTCCTGTTGAAGTGGATATCGGCTATGGCGGGGCGTTCTATGGCATCCTGAATGCCGCGAGCTTCGGTCTCAATGTTTTGCAATCAAAAGCCCGGGATCTCGCCGCCGCCGCATCAATTGTCTCAACTGCGATAAAGGAACAAATCGATATCACCCACCCGGAAGAACCGGACCTCGGCTACCTTTACGGCACGATTTTTACGGACGGCAATATCGGTAATGAGGGAAAATCCAGCGCCAATATCTGTGTTTTCGCGGACGAACAGATAGACCGAAGCCCGACAGGATCCGGCGTGACGTCCCGCATGGCAATTGCCGCCGCCCGAAAAGCGATTACGCCCGGTGAAATATGCCAGTTTGAAAGCGTTACCGGCGCGGTTTTTACCGGGGAACTCAAAAACACAGCGAAGGTTGACCCGTTCAATGCGGTGACAGTCGAGATCGCTGGCCATGCCTATTATTCCGGCTCGGCGGAATTTACATTCGAAGACGGGGATCCGCTTGGCGGCGGGTTCCTGCTGAAATAAAGACAAGGAGCAGGTTACCTTCATGACTAAAATCGATCTGCAAAAAGAAGCCGCCAAAGCCATGGAGAAGGCCTATTCGCCCTATTCCCGTTTCAAGGTCGGGGCCGCGATCCTGACCGAGGCGGGAAATATATATGCTGGCTGCAATGTCGAGAATATCTCCTTTGGCCTCACAATCTGCGCGGAACGCAATGCCATTGTTCAGGCCGTAGCCGCAGAAGGGCCGGGAATGAAACTGAAGGAAGTTGTTGTTACCAATCACAACGAAGCAGGAATTTCCGGCGCCTGCTCCCCGTGCGGAGCCTGCCGGCAGTTCATGATCGAGTTTTCAAACAAAGACACCAAGGTCACCTATCCCGGTGAAAACGGCGATATTGTCACAACCGCCGACAACCTTCTCCCGGACAGTTTCCGCTTCTGATCTCACCCGCGGCCGCGATATGTCGCCACACCCTGATCCGGCAACCAGACATCAGCAAGCGGTGCGCCGGTTTGCCAGAAGACATCTATCGGGATACCGCCCCGCGGATACCAGTACCCGCCGATCCGGAGCCAGCGGGGTTTCAGCAGATCGGCGATCCGTTTTCCGATCATGACCGTGCAATCCTCATGAAAGGCGCCGTGATTGCGAAACGAGGTCAGGAAAAGCTTCAACGACTTCGATTCGACCAGCCATTGATCTGGCACATAGTCAATCACAAGATGTGCGAAATCCGGCTGGCCCGTCATCGGACAGAGCGACGTAAATTCCGGTGCGGTAAAGCGGACGAGGTAATTTACATCCGCCTGTCCATTCGAAACCCGTTCCAGGACAGCTTCTTCCGGGCTCTGCGGTTGCTCCACTGCCTTGCCAAGTTGCGTCAGGCCGCTGACATCAGTTCCTGCCATTTACCGCGCTCCTTCAAATCCAGAAATGAAACTCGTGATGTTCGCGCCAAGAAACTCCCGGTTATAGCCGCCTTCCTGCACCAGTACCGTCGGCATTCCGAGGGTCGCGATCCGGCTTGCGATCTGACCGAATCCCTGTGTGGTAACGGAAAGCCCGATCAACGGATCACCCTCAAATGCATCAAGGCCAAGCGCAACAAAGAGAACATCCGGGGCATAGGCACGAAGGGACGCCAGCCCTTCCTCCAACCGCTCCAGAAAAGCCGCATCATCGCTCTGGGTTTTAAGCGGCAGGTTGAGGTTAAACCCTTCTCCCCTTCCATGACCACGCTCATGCGAATAGCCGGAGAAGAAAGGATAAAAATCAATAGGATCGCAATGGGTCGAAACCGTGAAAACATCGTCACGATCATAGAAAATGCCCTGCGTGCCGTTCCCATGATGGACATCGATATCCAGGATCGCAACCCTGTTTACTGTCCGCCGGGCAAACTGCGCCGCAATGGCAATATTATTGAGAAAACAGAACCCGCCTGCCTGATCCTTGAATGCATGATGACCCGGCGGGCGGCAAAGCGCGTAAGCGGATCTGTTGGTAGAAAGATCGTTGATCACATAATCCGTCGCGGTCAGCGCAACATTGTTCGAGGCAATGGCCGCCTCCCATGTCTGCCGCCCGATGGGCGCGGACAAATCGGTCGTGTAATGCCCGACTTCGCCAACGATACCGCCTGGCATGGAGGACATATTGCGGCCGGGATGGATATTCGGCAAGACCTCTTCACTCCCCATTCCGGCGGCATGCCAGCGGTTATGGATCGTTTCCAAAAACTGAAGATATCCCGGAGTGTGAACCGCCGCCCGCGGCGACGGGCCGAAATCATCCGGCGCGACAATTTCATGCCCGGCATCCTTGAGCCCCTTGACCAGTGCTTCCGCCCGGCCCGGGACTTCCTGCGGTTCGTGAAAGGCCCCGGACTTGAAGTATGTCTTCGGATCATGTTTTACATGATCCGGGCTATAGATGATTTTCATTGTTATTCCTTAAATTCCACACTTCCGATCACAAGATTACCTCACTCCCCGTCAATGAAGAAACTGTCTCTTGAACAAGCAACTAGCACAAAGGCCTATAAACTATGGCGCATTCGAATGAATTAAATGTAATGAAGCAAATTGCACATTTGCGAAATTACAGCCCAGATAAGAAAGTATCATCATTTCCACTTATCACATATTGCACCCCTCACGTAACGGAGAATGACGATGAGGTCCTGGATGTTATGGCAACCTCAGTAGACAGAAACCAACATATAAAGGCGACTGCCATTGCAATGAGATGTAACATTCCGGTCAATCTATTTGGCACATATTTGCTGAACTTATGTCAGACTGACGAAGACGGTGATCTGCAAAACCTACGCTCAGATAATGGCGAATGGCTTAAAAACTGGAACGGGATTTGGATACTACAATGTCACGGGGCCATAACCACGGTGACGGTCGATGACAGTATTGATGGCGAGAAATTCTATAAACTCTATGGGGAATATATTATTGAACAAAAAGGTTTTCGCGCTGGCATCCTAAAATCCTGCCATTCAACACAGCAATATAATACCGATTTTTTTTCACGCCTAAGCTTCGCAGAATCACTTCGCTCATGTAGCAAGAAGGAAGAGGTTATCCTCATTGGATCATCTGTCGCAACCAGCATCGTCGACTTCACCAGCGATAAATATTGGGGTCTGCCTACAATTTATCCGGATGCATTTTTCAAATGCACCTTCAAACAACCGGATGACTTTGCTCAGTATTTTAATCAAGACGTGAAAACTATTGAAAAGTATATAAATACGGACCAATTCACGTTGTCATACGCAAATGAGCACAAAGATATGTCGTTGTTTTTGAAAGATGATTTTTCTATCTACAAGTTTGTAACAGAAAAATTCTTCAATATGGCTACTCTCGATCCAAATAATCTTTTCGTCACAAAAGAAGTTCTGACACTCATTAATGATGAGGAGGACAACGATCAAAACGAAGAGAAAAAAAATGAAGATACGGTGTCTGATTTGGGGAAAATACTAGATCCTAAAATTAGAGACATTGATGATCCTGCAAAGTTATTTCCCGATTTTTACTGGTATAAAACCGGGAAATTATTGAATTCGGACACAGAAAAACTCAAAGACATGAAGGTTTTCCAACAACATCTCACTCAACAAATTCAAAATCGGCAAAACATTCCCAGCACAGGAACTGCCAACCCAAACGATGATCCAAAATAACAATCGAATAGAGAGCTATTTCTAAGCTACGCCGCCTTGCGTTTCTTGCGGATAAGCTCAAGCACCTCTGCTGCGGCCTTTGGGATATTGGTTCCGGGGCCGTAGATGGCGGCGACGCCGGCGCTGTAGAGGGCATCGTAATCCTGCGCCGGGATGACGCCGCCACAGACGACAAGGATGTCTTCCGCCCCTTGTTTCTTGAGTTCGTCAATAATCTGCGGGACTAGCGTTTTGTGCCCGGCGGCCTGAGATGAAATGCCGATGACATGAACATCGCTTTCGATGGCATCCTGCGCCGCTTCGGCCGGTGTCTGGAAAAGCGGGCCGACATCGACATCAAAACCAATGTCTGCAAAGGCGGTCGCAATAACCTTGGCGCCGCGGTCATGACCATCCTGACCGAGTTTCACCACCAGCATACGCGGGCGACGCCCCTCTTCGCGGGCGAAAGCATCGATATCATCGCTGATTTTCATAAAGCCCTCATCTCCCTCATAAGCGGCGCCATAGACGCCGGAAATGGACCGAATCTCGGCACGATGGCGGCTGAAAATCTTTTCCATCGCGTAAGAAATTTCACCGACTGTGGCCCGTGCCCGCGCCGCGTTGACACATAGTTCCAGCAAATTGGCATTGCCTTCTGCGCCTTTGGTCAGCGCATCCAGCGCCGCCTCACATACGGCCGCATCACGCGTGCTTCTGATTTTCTCCAGTCTCGCCACCTGTTGACGCAGGACTTCCGTGTTATCGACATCAAGAATTTCGATGTTACTGTCATCCTTGTCGATGCGGTATTTATTAACCCCGACAATAACTTCCTCACCGCGGTCAATCCGGGCCTGGCGCCGGGCAGCGGATTCTTCAATCCGGAGTTTCGGCATCCCGCTCTCTACCGCCTTGGTCATGCCGCCCAGTTCTTCAACTTCCTCGATCAATTTCCAGGCTTCCGCCGCAATCGAATTAGTCAGGCTTTCGACATAATAGCTGCCTCCGAGAGGGTCCACGACATTCGGAACACCCGTTTCCTCCGCAAGAATGAGCTGTGTATTCCGGGCAATCCGGGCGGAGAAATCCGTCGGCAGGGCAATCGCCTCGTCCAGCGCATTGGTATGAAGGCTTTGCGTGCCTCCGAGCACCGCAGCCATGGCTTCATAGGCAGTCCTGATAACATTGTTGTAAGGGTCCTGCTCCGTCAGGCTCACACCGGATGTCTGACAATGGGTCCGCAGCATCAAAGAGCTTTTGTTCTGCGGATTGAACTCGCTGATCATTTTTGCCCAGATCATGCGCGCCGCCCGCAATTTCGCAATCTCCATGAAGAAATTCATGCCGATAGCAAAAAAGAAGCTGAGGCGCGGCGCAAATTCGTCAATTTTAAGACCGCTGGCCAGCGCCGCCCGGGCATACTCCAACCCGTCCGCGAGGGTGAACGCTAGTTCCTGAACCTGCGTCGCGCCAGCTTCCTGCATGTGATAGCCAGAGATGGAAATCGAATTGAAGCGCGGCATGTTGGCGGAGGTATAGCCAATGATATCGCCGATGATCCGCATGCTGGGCTCCGGCGGATAGATATAGGTGTTGCGCACCATGAATTCTTTCAGAATATCATTCTGGATTGTGCCAGAGAGTTGCTCCGGCTTTACGCCCTGCTCTTCCGCCGCAACAATATAGTTTGCCAGAATCGGGAGGACGGCGCCGTTCATGGTCATGGATACGGACATTTCATCAAGCGGAATGCCGTCGAACAGGATTTTCATATCCTCAACACTGTCAATGGCTACACCTGCCTTACCGACATCGCCCACAACCCTTGGGTGATCCGAATCATAACCGCGATGGGTGGCCAGGTCAAAGGCGACGGAAAGGCCCTTCTGCCCGGCGGCAAGGTTTCGGCGATAGAAAGCATTGGATTCTTCAGCCGTGGAAAAGCCCGCGTACTGACGGATAGTCCAGGGGCGGTTGGCATACATGCTGGCGCGCACGCCCCGCTTAAACGGCGCTATGCCCGGCAGGTCTTCAGCTAGTTCCATACCTTCCAGATCAGTTGCGGTATAAAGCGGTTTGACGGTGATGCCTTCAGGGGTCTCCCAGTTCAAGTCTTCAAGCTTGCGCCCGCGAAGTTCCTTCTCCGCCAGCTTTTCCCAGTCCTGAAATGTCTGTTTTGGAAAGTCGCTCATGTTCCTCTATTCCCTTAAATCCCGCAGATAATGCTGCCGTACCATAGACCCTAGCTCGCAATGTCGGGGAGCTATATCACAGAATCCTCAAAACACCAAACGAGCGTTAGCTTTAGGCTCTTTTAAACATTGTCCGTGCTCTTTTCATTATCTCTTTCATTTAATAATGCGAATTTAAGTCTAAATGGCGAGATATTTTTGTCATGCTCCCTACAAATTAGGGTCATAATGCTTTTAAGACGGCCCTGAATTTTTCCTGTCCTTGCAACGTTGCCTGAGTATAGAATAAAGCGGAGGAGTTAAATCCCTCCACGATCAGATTAGGTTAGAGATGCATTCCAGCTCCAGCAATTCCCCCCATAATCGCACCGCTCAGATCACGGCAATTCTCGGCCCCACCAATACAGGGAAGACCCACCTTGCCGTTGAACGAATGATGGGATATGCGGATGGTATCATTGGCCTGCCGCTGCGATTGCTCGCCCGCGAAATATACGAACGGATCGTCTCAGTCAAAGGGGCGGCAAATGTTGCCCTGGTCACGGGGGAAGAGAAAATCATCCCGCCGCAAGCCGCCTATTTTGTCTGTACAGTAGAGGCCATGCCGCTTGACCGCGGGTTTGACTTTCTTGCCATTGACGAGATTCAGCTCGCCGAGGATCAGGAACGCGGTCATATTTTCACGGACCGTCTGCTTTACGCGCGTGGCCGTCAGGAAACGCTGTTTCTGGGCGCCGAGACCATCCGCCCCTGGATCAAGCGCCTAATACCCGAAGCATCCTTCGTCTCCCGTCCCCGATTTTCGAAACTGACCTATAAAGGCCCAAAAAAAATATCACGGCTGCGACCCCGTACGGCCATCGTCGCCTTTTCCTCAAACGATGTGTATGCCATCGCCGAAATGGTGCGGCGTCAACGGGGCGGCGCCGCCGTTGTCATGGGAAACCTATCCCCGCGCACCCGCAACGCCCAGGTGGAACTGTATCAGTCCGGAGATGTAGATTATCTCGTCGCGACAGATGCCATCGGCATGGGACTTAACATGGATATCGACCATGTTGCTTTTGCAGGAACCGTCAAATTCGATGGCGCCATGTCGCGGCGACTGAGGCCGGCGGAGTTTGCACAGATAGCCGGTCGGGCCGGACGCCATATGAACAACGGTAGCTTCGGAACGACCGCAAATGTTGAACCGCTGGAAGATGAGTTGATTGAGAAAATCGAAAATCATGAATTCGAACCAGTCCGACATATCCGGTGGCGCAATCTTGACCTGAATTATACCACTACGCGGGATTTGCTGCGGTCTCTGGAGAAGCAATCTACCATCGAAGGAATGGTATCGCCACGTGATCCGGACGACTACAAGGCATTCAAGATGCTGATCAGAGATGACGAGGTGCGTCATTATTCACAATCCGCCGCCAAGGTACGTCAATTGTGGCAAGTCTGCCAGGTGCCGGATTTCCGTAAAACCATGCATGATGTGCATGTCCGGCTCCTGAGGCAAATCTTTCTGCATCTGCAGGAAAAAGGGGGGAAACTGCCGACTGACTGGATTGCCGGACATCTGAAAAGCCTGGAGAAAACGGACGGCGATATTGATACGCTTGCAACACGTATTGCTCATACGCGGACTTGGACGTATATTTCCCATGTTTCCGATTGGGTGGATGATTACAGATACTGGCAGGAAACCGCGCGCAGCATAGAAGATAAACTGTCAGACGCTCTTCACGAGCGGCTGACTCAACGATTTGTAGACCGACGCACTGCCATGCTGGTGCGGAAACTGAAAGACCGAAGTCAATTGGAAGCACAGATTAACGAGACAGGCGATGTCCATGTTGAAGGCCATTTCCTCGGGACCCTGAAGGGTTTGAAGTTTAACGCCGACACAAGCCTTAACAGCACTGAGGCAAGAACTCTCCGGAATGTAGGGAACAAGGCGGTGGCGGCGGAAATCGCCGCGCGTGCGGCGCGTCTGGCGGCAACGGCGGATACAGATATTTCCTTGGATGAGGAAGGCAGACTGATCTGGCAGGGCACGCCCGTCGCAGCCTTGGCAAAAGGTGAAGCGATCCTGAAGCCACGTGTTCAGCTCCTTGCCAGTGAGCAGTTGAATGGCACATCTCAGGATGCCGTCATTAAACGCCTCGGTGACTGGGTGTCCGCGCAGATCGAGGCCCGGCTCAAACCCCTCGTTCAGCTTGAGACTCTCCCCCTCACGGGCGCGGCGCGCGGTATTGCCTTTCAGGTCAGCGAAAATCTGGGGGCAATGCCCCGCTATAAGCTGAGCGACCAGATACGCCTTCTGGACAAGAAGGATTATGGCCGTCTCAAGTTCGGCGGTATTCGCGTGGGCTACGAACATGCCTTTATGCCGATCCTGCTCAAACCGGACCCGACGTCGCTCAGATGCCTTCTCTGGGCGATATATCAGGAGCGTTCGGAAATTCCGCCCGCTCCGCCAGCGGGCCGGGTCTCATTTGAAATAGATGGAAAGCTGCCCTGGACATATTATCTCGTCGCGGGATATGCGGTGTATGACAAGCTCGCCGTCCGCCTCGATATGCTGGACAGGCTTGCCGGGATGCTAAGACGGGCTTCCCGCGGGCTCCTGGAATCAGCCGAACCGGTAAAACCGGCAGAACAAAATGAAAATACGCCGGAAATGACAGCGGCCGGTGAAACAAAGACGGACGAAGTAGATACCGATAAAACGGACACAGTTGGAACAACGATAGAGACGACGAACGAACCCGAGACCCCGATCGCAGCGCAGAGCCTAACCGAGGCTCCTGCAGCGGAGAGCGAACCGGATACGGCGATACAAACCACACAAGCTGAGACACCTGCAGCACCGGCCTCACCCGAGCGCGAAAAAGTGGATGCCACGCAAAATGCGCCCGCAAAAAAAGACCTGCCGCGAAATCTCCCGTTCAAACCAACCCACGAGATGCTCTCTCTCGTCGGAACGACACGGGAGCAGTTTGCGCTCATCATGGACAGGCTGGGGTACGTCGCCGAGGGTGAAGGCGAGGACCTGACATATCGCAAAAAGTCGTTCAAAAAGAAGCTGCGAAACCAAAAATCCGCGCCGCGTGATGCGTCACCACGCCGGCCGAAAGGCGGACAAAAGCCCAAAAGCACTAAACCACAACCTAATCGCTCACCACCTAAGGAGAGGGAAATCGACCCCGATTCACCTTTTGCCATCCTGAAAACACTTGGTAAAAAGTAGCGAATGACCGACGGGACAAATGCGGCGAGTGCCGGTATTCGTGTCGATAAATGGTTGTGGTATGCGCGCTTCTTCAAAAGCCGTTCTCTTGCCGCGAAACTGGTCCAGTCACGAAAGCTGCGGATAAACAGCGTTGTCACGACAAAAGCCAGCGCGACCGTGAAAGCCGGGGATGTCCTGACGTTTGCCCAAGCTCGCAATATCCGTGTCATCCGGATCGTCAATATCGGCACACGCCGCGGCCCGGCGCCTGAGGCGCAGACGCTATACGAAGATCTCGCCCCGCCGCAGCAAAAAGAAGATAAAGCCGATCCAGCGCCCATGCCCGTCGCAAAGCGGGAGGCTGGTGCGGGACGGCCAACCAAAGCCGAGCGTAGGGCGCTTGACAAACTACACGCAAAGTCAGAGGAATGAGATCCCTCTTTTCTTAAAGGATTATCCGGTGACCGCAGCAAAGCACTTAAAACAATTTATTACCGCGTGGGACGCAGACGGCACAGGATATTTTAAGGTCGGGCGTATCTTTCTGGAAGAAACACGGGATGCCAAAAAGCTTGAAGCCGCCGCGAAAAAGGCCGCGCGCGGAATAGAGGCTGAAGTTATGTATGCCTGGAATCTTGGCTCTCCCAAATCGGATGCCTGGTGGCTCGGGTGGGGCGGTTACGATCTGGAAGAGGACATTCCGTTTTTTGCCACGATGGCCAAAGCGGAAGTGCAGGAGCAAATCAACTCCTTCGACCCAAAAGACAACGAGTTTGAATGCACATCGCTCGACGAATATAAAGAAATGCTGTTTAACGCCTATGATGAAGATCTGACGGCAGCAGAGCTGGTCCGCGGCTTTCAGGATTGGGTTCAATCTCTTGACCCGGCAGCACAGAAAGCCCTTCTCAAGGATTTGCAGAGCTGGCGCGACAATGGAAAAGAAGAATAATCTCGGGAGAAAAATCGCATGACATTTGTCATTGATCCTATAAAAATACCCTCTGTCGCTGTCGTGAATACGGACCATCGCTTTCCGGTTCGGAGAATATTCTGTGTCGGACGAAACTACGCAGAGCATACACGCGAAATGGGCGGAGATCCGGAGCGTGAACCTCCCTTCTTCTTTACAAAGCCCGCAGATGCCGTCGTCGACAGCGATACCGAAATCTCCTATCCAAAACTCACCAAAGACCTTCATCATGAGGTCGAACTGGTGATCGCCATCGGTAAAGGTGGTGAGAATATCCCGAAAGAACAGGCAAACGCGCATATTTTTGGATATGCCGTCGGTATCGATCTGACCCGGCGCGATCTGCAAAAAATTGCCAAGGAGATGGGGCGTCCCTGGGACAGCGGAAAGGCATTCGATCAATCCGCCCCTTGTGCTGCGATAACGCCGGTCGGCGATATTGCGGATATTGAGCAGGCAAGCATCTCGCTCTCTGTAAACGGTGAAACCAGTCAATCCGGGATGATTGCCGATCTGATCTGGTCAATTGACGAAGTTATCTCAATCCTGTCGGAATCATTTTCCTTAGCACCAGGTGATTTAATATATACCGGAACCCCCGCCGGAGTTGGCCCGCTTGTTCCGGGAGATCATGCCGTCGGCAAAATCTCCGGACTGAGACCTATAGACATCCGTTTAACTGACTAAATCGGACTAAGTGCGCACAAAAACCGTTGACTAGCAGATTTAGTACGATACATGAAAATTGAGATTTGGACTTTCATTGAAATGGCCTAAATCAATATCGGTCAATGAGCAGGTGGTAAGATGCAACATATTCAAAAGCTGGCAATTTGCGGCGTGGCCTTTTTTGCTGTCTCATCTTGTGCAGGAGATAAGGACTATCTACCAGCCAACATCGCCGCTTATGGCCCAGAAGACTGCAAACCGGTCGTCGAACAAGCGATAGACAGGGCCGACATCGATCGAAGCAAAATTTCGAAGATCGATTATCTGACCTACTATATTTCAGAGAGTGAAGCCGGTGAACAATATAACTATCAGGGCTGGCTGAGCTTTAAAGACTGCACGGGCAATTATGTCGTCGATATGAACCGATATTGTCAGATTCAAACAGCCTATCCGCGCGGCAATTGCAGAATGCAGGACATTGTTGCCCAGAAATGAATTCGTTATTATTCGATGTCTTGAAGCCCGCCTGATTGATTCGAGTTAACCATAACTCGCTGAAAAGCTTGTATTATTTGATTGAAATTTCAAAATTTCTTTGTATTTAAAGTCATTATCCGAATAATTTTCACCCTTAATTACTAATTATATAAGTTTTTACGAAAAATAACCTGAAATTAACCATAAATCTTTGTTTTTAGGTAGTTTCAGGACCAATTCCCCGTTAAAATGGTTATAGCAGCTGAGAATTGGTCAATATCGGCTTGCCGATATTGAGGCTGCGTCAATCATTCGAAGACAGGACTGAAAAAGCGTATCAGATGAGTTTCGCTCGGCATAACCGTGGAAGACCCCTCTTCAGCCAGACCGATCTTGTCTCGGCCCGGGAACGTGCTTTGCTTGCCGAAAATCAGCAATTGCGGAACAGGAATAAACGCCTGAAAGATGCGATGCTGACATTGGTAGAGCGGGTGGAAACGCAACTTCCATATCTTCAGACCCATACCCCTTTGTTCGAAAAGCCGCAGTCCAAAGGACGGGAATGGCAACACAGACATGAGAAAACACAGTATCGGAGCCGCACTCACAGGCAGGAATTTTCTCCGCCGCCGAAAATGGAAATCTATGAAACCTATCATGAGCCCATAGAATTTGGCGAACCGGCCCCGGCGATGCGTTTTGGCGCCGCAAGTACAAGAAAACCTCAGAAAAAGACGGCAGAGCCACAGCGTAACAGCAAGGCGGCCGCTGCCGACTACAGGATTTCCCCGGAACTTGCGCCGGAGGAAATTGATATCCTGAAATCACCAACACGGGATCGTCCTCACTCGAAGCCACGTGCAAGAAAAACGGTAGATGTCGTCGACCTCCACCCGTCTGATCCGGGCGAACAGGACACAGAGGCATGGTATGAAGCCGGTGATGCCAGCTCCCTCGATATACCCGATTTCGAGTTTCCGGAGGAAGAACCAATTCTGGACATCGACCTAGAACGCAAGGAAACCTTACGGGCAGCAATGCGCCGCCGTGTCAATCGGCTTCGCTGGTAAAAAGCCGCTATAACCTATATGCTGCGGCGCTAGCGCTTGATCCACTGCCGTCTCGCAATATCTGAATTTCTGACATGTTTGCACCATCAAAATATCCTCAAAAATCCCCTTTGTCCGTTCTTTACAGCTTTCGGCGGTGTCCCTATGCCATTCGGGCCAGGATGGCCATCGTTAGCTCCGGCGTTACTGTTGAACTGCGTGATATCCTTCTGAAAGACAAACCCCGGGACATGGTCGAGGCGAGCCCCAAGGCGACGGTACCGGTGTTAAAATGCCCGGATGGCATGGTTATTGAGGAGAGTCTTGATATCATGCTTTGGGCGTTGGCGCATGGCGATCCGGAATGCTGGCTACCTAATAACAGCGAGCTCAAGAAAGATATTTTTTCCCTGATCGCCGAGAACGACGGCCCTTTTAAATCGAATCTCGATCGGTATAAATATCATGTGCGCTTTCCCGAAAAATCTCGGGAGGAATATCGAAAGAGCGGGGAGACATTCCTTGAAACCTTGGAGCAACGCCTGCGTAATCAACCATATCTCGTGACGGATCGGCTCACTCTTGCGGATATGGCGATTTTCCCGTTTATCCGGCAGTTCGCAAATTCCGATATTGGCTGGTTTGAGAAAGCACCGTATCCGAACCTGCACCGCTGGCTTGACGAAAGGCTTAAGTCCCGGCAATTTCGCAATGTGATGAATAAACGCGAAATATGGAAAGAAGGGACAATCGGCATACCCTTTCCCGAGGCCGATGGAAGCTGAGTATTTCGGACAATCGGGCGCGGATTTCAGCCCGTGTGATAAATACCGTTATCGGCTTTGGCGACGATGGGGAGACGGACGCTCCGTGACCTTTATCATGCTGAACCCATCTACTGCAGACGCCACTCACAACGACCCGACCATCGAAAGGTGCCATCGCCGCGCTGTGGACATGGGATTCTCTGCCATTGAAATCGTTAACATCTTCGCCTATCGGGCCACGGACCCGAAGGAGCTGATGAAATATGTCCGTCCTGTCGGACCTGACAACGATGCCATACTGATCGACGCTGCCAGAAATGCGGATCTGGTTATCTGCGCCTGGGGTGGCCATGGAAATCATATGGGCCGGCATGATGCCGTGCGACAGCTTCTCAGAAAACATGCTATAACGCCTCATGTCCTGTCCCTGACCGCGAAGGGGTTGCCCGGCCATCCGCTTTATCTACCCTATTCGCGGAAACCGGTGCCCTGGACGGATTTTTGATTTAGAGAATGTCATGGCCAAGCTTTATTTCAACTACTCCACCATGAATGCCGGAAAATCGACAACATTGCTGCAATCGAGCTTCAACTATCAGGAGCGGGGAATGCGGCCTTTTCTGTTTACGGCGGCGATTGACGATCGATATGGCGTCGGTAAAATTGCCTCCCGCATCGGCCTTCAATCGGAAGCCCAGCTGTTTTCGGCGGACACCAATCTGTATGACATAGTGGAGTCTGAAAACCGCAATCATCCGGTTGATTGCGTCATGATCGACGAAGCCCAGTTCCTCACGAAAGAGCAGGTATTCCAGCTCACCGAAATTACGGACAAGCTCAAAATTCCGGTTCTCGCCTATGGCCTCAGAACTGATTTCCAGGGAAACCTCTTTGAAGGAAGTCAGTATCTTCTCGCCTGGTCCGATGAATTACGGGAGCTCAAGACCATCTGTCACTGTGGCAAGAAGGCGACCATGGTGATCCGTGTGAACGAAGACGGCCAACCCGTCCGCGAAGGAGCGCAAAAGGAAATCGGCGGCAATGACCGCTACGTCGCCCTCTGCCGCCTGCATTTCAAGGAAGCTGTTCATAAATAAAAAAACCAGAAGGCCGACCTGACCTTCCGGTTCAATTATTCGCAAATGACACCCTAAGTTATTCAGGACGCCAGAGCCGCATATTGCTTGAAATGATAATCGGTATTGCCGAACAGCATTTCGATTGTCGTCAGGCGTTTGAAGTAGTGGCCGATTGAATATTCGTCGGTCATTCCCATGCCGCCGTGAAGCTGGATGGACTGCTCCCCGATGAATTTTGAGGCCTGTCCGATTTGCGCCTTTGCCGCCGAGACAGCCTTGCGGCGCTCCCCCTCATCATCGAGTTCCAGTTTCATGGCCAGCATATCGGACATGGATTTGGACTGTTCCGCCTCCATATACATATCGACCATGCGATGCTGCAGCACCTGGAACTTGCCGATGGGTGTGCCGAACTGCTTGCGTTCCTTGATATACTCATTCGTGATGTTGTTTGCCGTACGCATCGCCCCGACGGCCTCCGCACATAACGCGGCTATTGTCCGGTCAACGACATTCTTGATAGCCGGAAGGGCACCGCCTTCCTTGCCCAGCAACGCATCGGAGCCGACTTTGACATCGTCCAGCTTGATGTCCGATGCGCGTTGCCCGTCAATGGTCCGATAATCACGGCGGCTAAGCCCGCTTGTATCGTTATCGACAACAAAAAGGGAGATACCATCTTCATCGCGCGATCCGCCGCCAGTCCTGGCAGAGACGATAATTTTATCCGCCGTTGCGGCATGATAGACAACGGACTTATGGCCATTCAAAACATAGCCATCGCCGGACTTGGTTGCGCTTGTCTCGACATCATTGAGATCAAAACGTGACTGCGGCTCTGCATAAGCAAAGGCGAGCATCATATTGCCTTCAATCACTTCCGGGATGATGGCCTCGATCTGGCTCTGGCTACCCGCTTCCGCAACAAGGCCGCCACCCATGACGACGGTACTCAGGAAGGGCTCCAGCACCAACCCGCTGCCCATATTCTCCATCATGATCGCCGTTTCAACGGCCGTGCCGCCGAAACCACCGACATCTTCCGAAAAGGGCAAGCCAAGCCAGCCGAGCTCCGCCATTTTCTTCCAGTGATCCTTGCTGAAACCCAGTTCCGTATCCGCCAACTTGGCCCGCGATTCTGGTGAATAGTTATCCTTTACGAACCGCTCGACGCTATCCTTGAGCAGGGTCTGTTCGTCTGAAAGTTCAAAATCCATCTTGTTATTATCCTTATAATCCCAGAACCATTTTGGAGACGATATTACGTTGAATTTCATTGCTGCCACCGTAAATAGTGGCAGCGCGAAGGTATAAATGCTCGGCCATCGGGCCATGCGCGTAGTCAGGTCCGACAGGAGCCTCATTTCGGCCCGCATAGGCCCGCTCCGCCTCATACGGTGCACCGTATATCCCAAGGGATTCCACCAGCAGGCTTGTCAGCCGTTGCTGGATTTCAGTGCCCTTGATTTTCAGCAATGACGGTTCCGCCGTCAGCTCCTTGCCGTTGGCAATCATCGAAAGATAACGCAGCTCCGTATACTCAAGAGACATCAGATCAACTTCAATGCGCGTCAGCTTGTTTATGAAGTCCTGATCTTCGGCAAGTGCTCGACCACCGCTCCGCTCCAGACTTGCAATCTCGCGCAACCGCTCAACCTGACGTTTCGACCGGGCGACCCGGGCAATTCCCGTCCGCTCGTTCCCGAGCAGGAATTTGGCATATGTCCAGCCCTTGTTCTCTTCTCCGATGCGGTTCTCGACCGGAACACGCACATCGTCGAAAAAGACTTCGTTCAGGCTGTGCTCCTTGTCCAGCCCGATGATCGGCTTCACCGTGATGCCCGGTGTTTTCATATCAATAAGAAGGAAGGAAATCCCTTCCTGCTGCTTTGCAGTGCTGTCCGTCCGAACAAGGCAGAAAATCATGTCGGCATTTTGAGCAAAAGACGTCCAGATTTTCTGGCCATTGACGACATAATGATCACCGTCCCGCACTGCCTTCGTCTGGAGGGAGGCAAGGTCTGAACCCGACCCCGGCTCGGAATAGCCCTGACACCACCAGTCATCGGAATTGAGGATGCGCGGCAGATATTTATCCTTCTGTTCCTGATTGCCGAAGGTATAGATCACCGGACCAACCATGCTGACGCCAAACGGCAGCGCAATCGGAGCGGCCGCATGCCCGAACTCATGAGCCGCGATATATTTCTGGGTAATGGTCCAGCCCGTGCCGCCATATTCCTTTGGCCAGTTTGGCGCCATCCAGCCTTTTTCATTTAGGATCTTCTGCCACCTGACCTGCCCCTCTTTGGTCGGGTGTAGCCCGCGGTCGCAACGATCCTTCACATCTGCCGGTAATGAGGTCGCAAGAAATTCCCGAACCTCATCACGGAACGCGAGATCTTCTTTGCTAAATGATAAATCCATCCCTGTTCTCCATTATTCTTATGGGTTTCTTAACTGCCCATTTCCAGCCTATGCTAGGACGGGTTTTTCTCTATTGCAAGTTTACCGTTCAATATGGCGTCCCGGTCAGGCTCCGGCAAGTGTTCCCTTGCGTCAACCTCCCGTATTTCCTCAAATATGAGGAGGTACGAACTCAGAAAAGACGGAATCGGGCCAGCCCGTCCCGCTCGACCTGTTGGACAAGGCCAACCTCCCATGTCAGATAGGCTTCCATACGGCGCCGGACAGCCTCTTTGTCATTCGTATCGTACGGCTTGTACCAGACATCTTCGGGCTTGCTTAACAGGCGTGTATCACCGCTTTCCATGGCGAGCGATGCCGCCGCCCAGGCGTCCGTTCCGCCTTCCAGCACACGCACAATCGCATCAGGACGAAGCGCTGCCATTTCGGAGGTGGTCAAATGCGCGAGTTCGCCGTCTGGTGAGGTCAGGATAATCAGACCGGCGGCGGGAATAAAGATGTGGTCTTCCGCGAGCCGCGACCGGATGGCCCAATATGCCCCTGGTACATGCCCTCCTCTATACTCAAGGGATGTCGCCAGATCGATCACGGCAACCGGTTCCCCGGAGGAAAGCACCGCATCCAGTTCATAGGGCGACAGGGTTTGTGCGCGCGGGATGTCAACCGCCGGAGCAGACCCCTGTTCGGTCTTTTCCGCAGTCGGCAAGGTCAATACATAAACTTCGGGCCAGTTCATCTGGACAAGCCAGGACGCCGTCATAATGGCCCTGACCGCGTCATCATCCGCAAGGACAAGCCGACTGTTGCGGACGGCGACATATTCATCCGTCGCCTGTACCAGCTGTCCGCCCGGCGCATGACTGGCCCCCGGTAGATGCCCCGTGCGATATTCATCCTCGCCCCGGACATCCAGAATGTACAGACTGCGGTCTGTCGCTTCATCCTTAAGGGCCTGAAGTTCCTCAAGTCCGATCTGTTTGACGCCAAAACGCTTCGCCACCTCTTGCGCCGCTTTCCGGCTTTTTGCGAGTGCCTCCGGCCCCGGTAGAGGCGCTACGGCATCCTCCCTGTGAGCAAGATCGAGATCAGCAAGATACCAGCCCATTGTGCCGTCTTTAAGCGCTGAAACAGGATTTTTTATGCCTGCATTGATAAGCGACTGCGCCCCGATAATACTGCGTGTCCGACCGGCGCAATTGACAACAATCTGGGTTTTCTCATCCAGGACCGTCTCATATACCCGGTGCACCAGCTCGGCCCCCGGCATATCGATCCCGCTTGGAATCGACATCCGGTGAAACTCCGGAAAGGGGCGGCTATCCAGTATAATAATGTCTTCCCCCGATGCCTGTCGCTTCGCAAGATCACTTGCGGTCACATGAGGCGTTCCGCACGCCTCTTCAACGAATTCCCCGAAAGCCTTGCTTGGAACATTCACACCTGTAAACAACTCCAAGCCCGCATCATGCCAACCGACAACCCCGCCCTCAACCAATGTGATCCTGTCGTATCCAAGCTCTGCAAGTTTTGCGGCTGCTCGTTCCGCCAGCGGAAGCTCCGGACCCTGATCAAGAATATAGATCTGGACGGAACGGCGCGGCAACAATCGCGGCGCTTTAAGTTCCAAATGACTTAACGGCAGAGGAACGGCGAAAAAAGGATGCCCTTCAGAATGAACCCCCTGTTCCCGAACGTCGATCAGGGCGTATTCGCCTTCCTCTTCCTTCATTATCCGGTGCAGGGATGCCGGAGAAATAATTTCAAAACTCAATGCCGTGCCTCGCGGATATCCGTATGGGCCGGAAAAACATCCCATTCGCGCTCGCGCTCATTCCAGAACTTTCTCTCATGAAGCTGTTCGAGGCCCAGTCCATACATGTGGAAATTCATAACCGGCTTTCCGGCATTTATATGGATCGTATGGAACTCACCGGTCATGATGGCGACCCCTTTTCCCGGCTCCACCATTTTGCTGTCTATCTGTTCCACACCGTCCGGTACTTTTTTATAAAAACGGTTTTCCTCCTGCCCCTCGATCCCGACGATGACGGCCCAGGTGGTATGGTCATGCGGCGGCGCATTCACATCGCCGCTTGCAACATTCAGATATAAAGCAAAGCCATGGTCCTCATCCTCGGACAGGCGATAGAGACAGCTCCGGCGCTTTGAGTCCGCCTCCGGCGGCGGAAAATCCTCAAGTGAAAATAAATCCCGACGCGCCGCAAGTCCGATCAGATCATCCTTGATGTCACTCAATATTTCGGGGGTTATTTCCTGATTGGCCGCCCGGTCTCGAATCCTGTCGACGGTCTCTGAAATTGCCCTTCTGCGATCTTCCCCGGCCATCATTCCGCTCCCTTTTTTGTTTGCCTTTATATTTAGCATCCTGCACCTTGCAAGGAAAGGATAACAGCTTAAAAAAATCCGGCGGAGGCGCAAAAGACATGTTCAGGAAAATTATCCTCGGGATCGTCCTTATCCTTGTCATCCTTGTCGGTGTCCTTGCCTATAAAACTTTCACCAACACACCGGATATGATCGCCGTTGACCCCGTTGAGATGTCTTCCTTTGATGTTGACGCCGCTGCGGCGCGTCTTGCGGAAGCTGTCCAGATCAAAACCATTTCCGCAGATCGGGACAGCCCTGTTGCCGCCGCTGAATTCGACAGGCTGCACTTGCTGATCAATGCCTCTTTCCCGCTCGTTCATCAGTCATTGAAGCGTGAGGTCGTCGGGGGCCACAGCCTTCTCTATACATGGGAAGGAAGCGACCCGTCGCTGCCTCCGGCCCTTCTCATGGGACATATGGACGTTGTCCCCGTAGAACCCGGTACAGAATCGGATTGGCAGGAGGAGCCCTTCTCCGGCGTAATCAAGGATGGGGCGATCTGGGGTCGCGGCACTCTCGATGATAAATTATCCGTCTTTGCCATACTGGAAGCGGCGGAACTGCAGCTTGCCGACGGTTTTAAACCGAAGCGCACCCTTTATTTCGCCTTTGGCCATGATGAAGAGGTGGGCGGCGTGAATGGCGCTGCGGAAATAGCCGCGCTTCTGAAAAGCCGGGGGGTCAGACTGGCCTTCACCCTCGATGAAGGCATGGTCATCGTGCAAGGACTAATGCCGGGCATTGACGCACCGATTGCCTTCATCGCCCTTGCGGAGAAAGGGTATCTGACGCTCCAGCTTACGGCAACGACGGAGGGTGGTCATTCTTCCATTCCGCCGCGGACGACTGCGATCGGAAAGCTCGCCCGGGCCATTGCCCGGATCGAGGAAAACCGTCTTCCGGCCGCCCTCAATAGCCCGGCATCGGATATGTTCGACACTTTGGCGCCGCATATGTCGCTACCGCTGAAAGCCATCATATCGAACCGCTGGCTGCTTGATCCGGTTCTGGTTGGAGAGCTTGGCAAAGGCGGCGCAACAAATGCGATGGTACGCACCACAACGGCGGTCACCATCGCCGAAGGCGGCACCAAAGACAATGTATTGCCATCTCAGGCATCCGCGACAGTGAATTTCCGTCTGTTACCGGATACGAGCATTCAGGACGTCATCAACCATGTCACAAATGTCATCGACGATCCGGATATCGACATAACGACAAAGCAGGGCAACGAAGCCTCCCGTATCTCCAGCGAGGACGCCGAAGGATATCAGATGATTGAACGTACGATCCGGGAGACGCTTCCCGATGTCCTGATATCCCCGGGGTTGATGCTGGCCGGGTCCGACAGCAAGCATTATGAGGAGGTTGCCGAGAATAACTATCGCTTTGTCCCGATGCGCTTCGGACCGGAGGATCTGGCGCGCATACATGGCACCAACGAGCGGATCATCATTGAGAATTACGCGGAGATCATTCAGTTCTATCGTCGCCTGATGGAGAATGCCGGCGGCTGATAAGGGTTAGTGCCGCCGCGCCTGAACGATAACCGCATCGATATTCTTCTCTCCCAATGCGCGGATCGCTTCCAGCCTGTGCTGCCCTTCGATGAGGACATACCTATCCTTCCCCAGCCGGACCTGTATCGGAGATTTCTGACC
Organism: uncultured Sneathiella sp.; assembly: GCF_963976355.1. NCBI lineage: Bacteria > Pseudomonadati > Pseudomonadota > Alphaproteobacteria > Sneathiellales > Sneathiellaceae > Sneathiella > uncultured Sneathiella sp. The sequence continues at coordinate 30,360 of NZ_CAXBKA010000005.1, read as the reverse complement.
ATTCTCTAGGATGTCTTCCGCCAGTTCATCCACACGCGTCTGGTTCAGAAGTTTGCGTGTCTTGCTTGGCACATAGATTTTCTCGATCTCAATGATAACGGTTTTCATCCAGCGCCCCGAATTATTGTTGGAACCGTGCGACACTGACCAGTTTTTTCTCACAACAGGCAATCCCGCAGCGTCTACCTGTCAGTTGTAGACGATGGAGAGCAGGATGACAGAAAAAGGCGATAGAGATAAGTGGGAATTTTATCAGGATCACAATGAGAAGCATCACAAATGGCGATGGCGGCGAACCGCTCCGAATGGCCGGATTGTTGGTGCCTCGACACAGGGCTATGCGGAAAAGGAAGAATGCGTCGAGAATGCCGTTCGAAATGGCTTCGTCCAATCAGCCGACTGAGCGAATTATTTATTGTTTCACAGGGCGGATTTCAGCAGATGGCGGAGAAATCCCGTCATCCGCCTGCCGGATTTCCATCAATGCCTGACGAACAATAACCCAGGCACTTTGTAACGCCAAGCTTGCCATTATTGAAGCTACAATAAAGTCCGGCCAGCCTGTGCCCGTCCCAAACACCCCGACCGCAGCGGCCAGAACGGCAAAATTGCCAATGACGTCGTTACGGGTACAGAGCCAGACGGAGCGCATGTTACTATCGCCGTACCTGTATGCCCAAAGCATGGCGAATATGGCAGCGTTGGCGAAGAGCGCAATCGTACCAACAACGCCCATGGTCACAGCACCCGGCACTGTCCCGAGGAGAGCATTGAAAACTGCAGTCCCCAGAACCCAAACGCCAAACAGGGCCATAACTAGACCTTTAAAAAGGGCGGCTTTGGCGCGAACCCGTAAAGCCATGCTGAAAACAAAGAGGCTTATTCCGTAATTACTTGCATCCCCCAGAAAATCGAGTGCGTCTGCCTGCAACGAAACGGAATCTGCGGCCAACCCAGCGACAACTTCAATCAGAAACATGCCGCCGTTAACAATCAAGGCAATCCAGAGGATCAATCGATATCGCCCAGACAGCGGCGCACCCCGATTATCGAAATTATTTCCGCCGCAGCAATGCTTGCTCATCTCTCCAACAATCCTCTCAAATCGCAGATAGACTAACATTCGGAAGGCCTATCCCGTCAAGAGCCTTGTCAAGTCAAATAGTGCCGCAACATGCTTGCGCAATCTCAGATAATCGCCATACTTGCCGAAACGTACTGAGAAGAGACTTCCTGAATGACTTCCTCCCCCATACCCGAGGGCTTCCGCCCTTTTGAATCACGTGGCCTTTTCACGGAAAAAATTGGTCCCCTGTATACAAAAGCCGATGGCGACAACACGATTTTCGGCTTCCTTGCGGATGAGAGCCATACCAATAGCAACGGTGTTGTCCATGGCGGCATGATGCTCAGTTTTCTCGATGAAGCAATGGGCCAGCTGGTCTGGTATGCCCTGGATAAAAAGCGCTGCGCCACCATTACGCTGAACAGTGACTTCGTAGCCTCCGCCAAGCCGGGCGACTGGATTGAGGCCCATGCGAAAATTAACAAAAAAGGTCTTGCCGTTGTGTTTGTTCGGGGTGAATTGCTGGTTGATGACCAGCGCATTATGACGGCCGACGGTATCTGGAAGATCATAGGAAAATAGCTGATCATGACAACGCAGTTTACATACGCGGAGATCAAAGCGGCGCAGCAGCGCATTTCTCCGTATATTCGCCGGACGCCACAGTTTGAACTTGAACTCGACACCAGCCTTCGGGTCTCCGCCAAGCTGGAAAATCTGCAGCTTTCCGGCTCCTTCAAGATACGTGGCGCATTGAACACAGTCTTAAGCCTCTCGGAGGCGGAATTAAAACGCGGCCTCGTCACGGCGTCAGGCGGCAATCATGGTATGGGCGTTGCGACGGCTGGCGCTCTTACACGCACCCCCACAACGATATATCTGCCGGAAAATACGCCGCAGTCGAAGATCGACAAACTTCGTAAAGTCGCGACGGAAGTTGTGGTGCAGGGGGCTGTCTGGGATGATGCAAACGCTCTTGCGTTAGCTGCGGCCGAAACAGGCCGCTGCTATATACATCCCTTTGCTGATGTCCGTGTCCTCGCGGGTCAGGGAACGCTCGGGATGGAAATCCTTCAGGATGCGCCGGATCTGGATGTTCTTCTGGTCGCCATTGGCGGCGGCGGACTGATTTCAGGCGTTGCGACGGCCGTAAAAACCCTGAAGCCGGATATCAAGGTGATCGGAGTCGAAGCTGTCGGTGCCCCGACATTGAAAGAAAGCATTGATGCCGGAACGCTTGTCACTCTTGAGAAAATAGAGACGAAGGCAGGAACCCTAGCGCCACGCCGGTCTGCCGATATAAATTTCCGCATTATTTCGGAACTCGTCGATGATATCGTTCTGGTGACAGACCCTGAGATGAAAAGCGCCGCCGAATGGCTCTGGGAGAACGTCGGCCTCGGCGTTGAACTTTCCGCCGCCGCTGCAGTTGCCGCCTTGCGCGCCGGTAGCTTCCAGCCTGATCCAGATGCGAATGTTGGGGTGATTATTTGCGGTGCCGGACCGGATGGGTTTCCCGCGACCTGATAAAGAAATTCGTGCATACGGTTTCCATTGACCGCACTCCCCTTTGCAACGTAACCTGAGCCTAATACAGGGAAATATAATGTGTTCTGGGGAATGACATGTCTGATTTTTTGTGGGAGAAATCTTACCCCAAAGGGGTAAAATGGGAAATTGAGATCGAGGAAAAGCCGGTCTATGCCCTTCTTGATGAAGCGGTTGCAAAATGGCCGAATAACTATGCCATCGATTTCATGGACAAGCGCATCACCTATGCGGAACTGGATGACATGGTCGACCGGGCCGCCAAAGGTTTCCGGGAACTTGGGGTGAAAGAAGGCGTACATGTCGGACTTTACCTCCCCAACACGCCCCATTACATCGTCTGCTTTTTCGGTATCCTGAAGGCGGGAGGGACGGTCGTCAATTACTCGCCGCTCGATGCTGAACGCGAACTACGCCATAAGATCGGCGACAGCCATACCGATTTCATGATGACTTTGGATCTGGAAGTTCTTTATCCCAAGATTGCCGGAATGTTGAATGAAACCCGGCTGAAAAAGATCATAGTGGGCTGCCTGAAGGAAGTACTGCCGTTCCCGAAAAACTTCCTGTATCCGATCGTCAAGTCAAAGGAAATCTCGAAGGTTCCCGATGATGAGCACCACATGACCTTCAAGCAGCTCCTGGCCAATGACGGAAAAGGCGAGGCCGCGCCTGTTGCAGATCCGTCTGAAAAAGTCGCTGTTCTGCAATATACCGGCGGAACAACCGGCCTGCCCAAGGGTGCAATGCTTACCCATAAAAACTTGATTGCCGCATGTCAGCAGCTTCGCGCCATGCAGCAGGGCGATGAACCTGTTCTTGTTGACGGAACCGAGAAGGTGCTGGCCGTGCTGCCGCTCTTCCATATCTATGCGCTGACGGTGATCATGAATTTCGGCATTGCCGGCGGTTCGGAAATCATCCTGCATCCGAAGTTCGAACTTGATGCCGTCATGAAGGATCTGAGCAAGAAGAAACCGACGGTTTTTCCCGGCGTTCCGACAATGTATATGGCGATTGCCAATCATCCGGATATTGCAAAATTCGATCTTTCCTCTCTTAAATTCTGTGCATCCGGAGGCGCGCCGCTACCCGTTGATGTTCAGGAACAGTTTCAGCGCGTGACCGGATGCCGTCTGCTGGAGGGTTGGGGCATGACCGAAACCTCTCCGTCCGGTACGTCAACGCCGATGACGGACAAACGGGTCGCGGGGGCCGCGGGCGTTCCCCTGCCCGGCATTGAAATCCGCATCCTTGATGTGGACGACAAGAGTAAGGTCATGGCAACCGGAGAGATCGGGGAGATCGCGATCAAGGGTCCCAATGTCATGAAGGGATACTGGAACAAGCCCGATGTAACGGCGGAAAGCTTTGTCGGCGACTTTTTCCTGACCGGCGATACCGGCTATCTCGATGAAGATGGTTACATGCATATTGTTGACCGGACAAAGGACATGATTACCTCCGGCGGTTTCAACGTCTATCCACGCATCATCGAGGAAGCCATTTTCGAGCATCCTTCCGTGGCGGAAGTTACGGTTGTCGGCATTCCGGACGATTATCGCGGCGAGGCGGCGAAGGCCTTTATCAAACTGTCCCCGAATGGCAAGGAATTTTCGCTCGAAGAACTACGCGAGTTTCTGAGTGACAAGCTGGGCAAGCATGAATTGCCTGCCGCCGTTGAGTTCCGCCCCGAGCTTCCGAAAACTCTTGTTGGCAAGCTTTCCAAGAAGGAGCTTGTGGAAGAGGAACGGCAGAAATATGAGGCCCGGAAAAAAGCGGACGCGTAAAGCGGGCCCGAAAACCAGAGGAGTCTGTAGCGTGGTATGAGTAGTTTTCTCGCGATTGATTTTGAAACCGCCAATAATGCCGCCGACAGCGCCTGTGCTGTTGGTCTGGTACGAGTGGAGGATGGAAAAATTGCGCGCGAGAAAGCGTTTCTTATATGCCCGCCAAGTTCCGAATTTTATTTCACCCATATTCACGGCCTCACATGGGAAGATGTGGCCGGGTCACCTGATTTCGGAGCACTCTGGCCCGAGATCGAAACCTGGCTAGAGGGCGTGGATTTTCTAGCGGCCCATAATTCAGGATTTGATTCGAGGGTCCTGAAGAATTGCTGCGAACGCTATGCGCTTAATACCCCGCAAACCGAATTTATCTGCACAGTGCAACTTGCCCGCCGGATGTGGGAGGTGCGCCCTACCAGACTTCCAAATGTCGCGCATTTTCTGGGGCTCGAGCTCAATCACCACAATGCCCTGTCCGACAGCCGCGCCTGTGCCAATATTGTTATTGCCGCAGAACGCGACGGCTGGTCCTTCGAAAACGGGTTCGACAACGTCGGCGAGCGGTATATCGCGATCGACCAGCTTTAACCGCAGTTATATTTCAGTTTCCTTTATTGCGAATCATTCTTAAAAATTATTGACGACATTATTGTTACTAATTAATAATGAGAACTATTCTCAATAAATGGAGCGTAGAATGATCCTTATCAGGAATCTGACCCCGGCCAGCCTAGCCTCTCTTATGATAAAATCTGCGGAAGAAGAGCGCGCCGCGCGCTTGCTCTGCAAGCAACCCTGTGAGGTTTATCGCGATCCGCAAATCCTGGTATTTACGGAAACGCGAAAACAAAGGCGGCCCCAGTAAAACCGGAGCCGCCTTGTTTTGTTAGCCTGACGCCTTAAGCTGCCGCGCGGGTTGCCGCCTGCACTTTCTTCAACTGACGACGCGCTGCATGGCGACCATGCGCTTTCATGTTCATTTTGCGGGCGGCGCGTTGCTGATTGGAACGGCTGTTCTTCGTCAGGCCGGTTCCGCTACCGCCACCACCTTTTTTACGGCTTTTGCCGCCTTGGTTGCGGCCATTCCGTGCTGATCTCGCTGTCATGTGACTAGCTCCACTCGCTTGTAACAAAAATTCGAAGCGCCTTACATAATGGTTCAAAGGCAAAAGGTACAGAAAAACTTTACGTCAAAGCGCATTTTTTCAAAGGCGATCAGGAAAAGACGCTCTGTAACTTCATGGCAATGCCCATGTTACCGGCAATCTTCAATTTTCCCATCATAAAGGCCGTCGTCGGATCGAGCTCCCCTTTTGCAAGCGACTCGAAATTTTCTTTCGTGATTGTAATCGTGCAATCGGCTTCCTTGTCTTCGTTGGAAATTTCGTTAGGGATTTTTTCTGCATCCAGAAAAATGACACCATCGTCGCCAAAATCAAATTTCAGCGTTGCGTCCAGCCCGCAGTCCTCGCCAACGCGATCTCGCATGCCATCGGTAATTTCTTCCAGCGTCGCCATCTTTCTTTTCCTTTCGGGATTGAACTACAACCGTCTCTGTCTCTAAAATACGGCTCTGTTTCTGACTACATTTTAAACTTGACGTTAACGTAAAGGTCAAGCCCTAATCTGTCAAATGCTGATCCGGCGTCCGTTCATAAAACCCGGACTTTTTGGAACCGCGATAAAAATAACAAAAGGCGTGGGAGTAATTAATGAACTACCGATCCGTTTTCCGTCCCGGACTGTTTGATGGCCAGACAATCGTTGTCACCGGCGGCGGTAGTGGCATAGGCAGATGCACAGCCCATGAACTGATATCCTTGGGTGCACGCGTTGCCCTGGTCGGCAGATCTTCAGAAAAGCTGGAGGCCGTTCAACGCGAAATTCAAACGGAAGGCGGCACAGCGACTATTCATCCATGTGACATTCGCGATGAGGAAATGGTCAGGCAAACCGTCGCTGATATTATCACCCAGCAGGGCGCCATTCACGGTCTCGTCAATAATGCCGGCGGGCAGTTTCCGGCCTTGCTCGAAGATATCTCGATGAAAGGCTGGGAGGCGGTTATCAGAACGAATCTGACCGGCGGCTTTCTCTTCGCCCGTGAATGTTATGTGCAATGGATGAAGGCGAACGGAGGGGCCATCGTCAATATGATCGCCGATATGTGGAACTCAATGCCCGGAATGGGGCATTCCGGGGCCGCGCGCAAGGGCATGTTGAGCTTTACCGAAACGGCGGCACTGGAATGGGCGCCTTCCGGCGTCAGGGTCAATGCAATTGCCCCCGGCCTCATCATTTCGTCGGGTATGAACACCTATGATGACGCCTGGCAAAGACGCGTGAAGGCACGGATTGCCTCGCACCCCGTCAAGCGGCTCGGGACGGAATCTGAAATTTCTGCCGGTATTGTTTTTCTCTTATCCGAAGCGGCGGCTTTCATGACCGGCAGCTGTCTTCGCATGGATGGCGGCGCGCCGAATATCCGTATGAACTGGGAAATCGCCGATCACACCAAGAACAAGCCATTTAACGGATTTCACCTGACGGAGATACCCGATTTTCTAAGGGAGGAGAGCGAATGATTTACGGTCCGGAACATCAGGAGCTGATCCGCTCCCTTGGTAAATTCATCGATCAGGAAATAAATCCGCATGTGGATGAATGGGAAGCCGCGGGCGCGTTTCCCGCGCATGAGCTGTTCAAGAAAATGGGAGACCAGGGATTTCTCGGCATCTGCAAACCTGAGAAATTTGGCGGGATGGGCCTCGACTATTCCTTCAGCCTGGCGGTATCGGAGACGCTGGGCCGGATTCATTGCGGCGCAGTGCCCATGGCCATTGGCGTTCAGACCGACATGGCGACTCCTGCGCTTGCCCGGTTCGGCTCGGACTATGTGCGGGAGAATTTCCTGCGGCCGGCAATTGCCGGTGACTATGTTGCCTGTATCGGCGTGTCCGAGCCCGGCGCCGGTTCCGATGTTGCCGCCATCAAAAGCAATGCCCGCAAGGACGGTGATGACTATGTCATCAATGGCCAGAAAATGTGGATTACAAACGGGGCCCAGGCTGACTTCATGGTGATGCTGGTCAACACCGGTGACGGTGCCATGCATGAAAGCAAGTCCCTGATTGCGGTTCCCATGGATAGCCCCGGTATTTCCCTCGCCCGGAAACTCGATAAACTCGGGATGCGCGCTTCCGACACCGCGCAGCTTTTCTTTGAAGATGTCCGTGTCCCGCAACGAAATCTTATCGGCGAAGAAGGAAAAGGCTTCACCTATCAGATGCTGCAATTTCAGGAGGAACGGCTTTGGGCGGCCGGTGCCGGATTGAAGCCGCTGGAAAAAGCAATCTCCGATGTGATCGACTATACGCGCGAGCGGCATGCCTTCGGCAAGCCCTTGATTGACAATCAGTATATTCATTTCCGTCTGGCGGAACTCCTGACGGAGGTGGAGCAGCTTCGTTCCCTCACCTATCGGGCTGTCGAAGAATATGTGGCCGGTGAGGATGTGACGATGCTTGCCTCCATGGCAAAACTGAAAGTCGGGCGGCTGACCCGCGAAATTGCCGACGCTTGTCTTCAGTTTTACGGCGGGATGGGCTTCATGAATGAAACCCCCATCACGCGGCTTTACCGCGATGGCCGCCTCACCTCCATCGGTGGCGGGGCGGATGAGGTCATGCTTGGGATCATCTGCAAATATATGGATATCCTGCCGAAACAACGGCGCGGCTAGTGCGTCCCACGGCGGATGACGTTAAAAGGCCCGCCCCTTCGATCATCTGACGAAAGGACGGGCCGGTTTAGTTCAGGGATGTTGTATTCCGGCTCGATAGTCAGCCTTTCTTCATGCCACCTTTCTTGGGCCGCAGGTTCGACAGCTCGTCTGCGGACAGAACGCCATCACCATTACTGTCGGCAGCTTCAAATCGCTTGGCCGAGGCTGCCTCGAATTCATCACTGGAAACCATTCCGTTGCCATCGGCATCCAGTAACTCCAGAAGACGCGCGCTATGGCGTTCTTTTCGGTTTTCATGCATCTTGTGGCGAAACGCCTTAGCTTCTTCCATGCTCATCGAACCGTTACCATCCGTATCAAGCTTGTCGAAGAATACTTTCTTGCGAACGGTCATTTCCTCGATACTGATTGTGCCGTTGCCATCCTCGTCCAGCTTGCTGAAACGCTCGGTCGATTTCGCCGTCATTTCCTCAAAAGTCAGTTCGCCGTCACCATTCGTGTCCAGACGCTCGAACATGCCGCCTTTATGATGAGCTTTTCCATCGCCATCCGTCGCTGCAATTGCAAGAACAGGAACAGTCAGGGCGGCAATCAGGGATCCAACGATAATTTTACGCTTCATGTGATAAGTCTCCTCCATTTTAGTGACTTATCCATTCAACGATGCGGCGCCGACCGTTCCGTCGCAAAAATCTGAAAAAAGTATTTCATGCAAATCGACAAAATATATTGAACATTGTTCATTTTTATGCACATCGTTTCTTCAAAGGAAGCATCATGGCGACAACAGACAAGCAGAAGACACGCGGAGACCGTCTCAGGGCCTTCAAGCGCCAGCATATACTGGGCGCGGCGAAGCGCCTGTTTGATGCCCGCGGGATGGAGGGTCTCAATATGCGGGATATTGCCGAGGAAGCGGGATATTCGCTTGGCGCCGCCTATGCCTATTTCCGCACGAAGGAGGAAATCCAGTATGAGTTACTCTCCGTCATCCTTGGCGATCTGACCCGACAATTACGGAACACCGGTGCCTCCGGCCATTCAAAAAAACTGGCGCAAAGCCCGTTCCTGCTCTTCATCGAGTATTTTCAGGATCATCCGGAGGAAAGGCAGCTCATGCTGCTTGTCCTGTCCGGCCTTGGCAATGAATCCACGCAAATCCCCTCCCAGGCGAGCGCAACACTGAATAGCAGACTGCTTGCACTGATGGGCCTGCTCGCCAACGGCTTGCACCAGTCCGGTGAGACTTCAGCAACAGCGGCGCAGGAAGAAACGATTGACTTTGTCGCCTTCCTGCTGGGGCTGCTTATGCTGGAAAACGGGGGCCGGCTTGCGCTTTTGAACCAGCAACCGCAAGAAATGGTCGACCGATACGGGAAACGGATGCTATTAAGAAATACGAAACAAGAATAACAACAATGATCGTGCAGACAGGAGCTCCCCTTTCATGAGTGGTTATGCTGAGACCTATCGCGGGCAGGTACTCGCGAGCGAATGCAATTTTCTCGGCCATATGAATATCCAGTTTTACGCCGCCCGGGTCAGCCATGCGATCTGGAGCATGAGCTATATGATCGGCATTCCGGCCAAAGATATAAAAGGCGGGAAAAAGGCGCTTGTCTCCGTCCGTCAGGAAATCGACTTCCTGGGCGAACTGATGGCGGGCGATATTCTCCATATGGAAACAGGCATCCTGAAAACGACCAACAAGACCCTGACACTGCATAACAAACTCATCAACAGCGCGACAGGTGAAACCGTCATGACCAATGAAATGACGGCCGCCTATATGGATGTTTCCTTGCGCAAGGCCGTTCCCCTGACATCGGAGATGCGCGCGAATATCGAAAACTTCATGATTTCACAGGAGGCCGCGACATGAGCAAACTGATCGCCTGTTATCGCGGCAATGTAAATGCCTGGGAATGTGATCAGATGAGACATATGAACGTTCAGTTTTATATGTCCCGCGGCACCGAGGCATTTGGCCATTTTCAGAATGCGCTTGGCCTTAGTCCCGTTCGTATCCGGGAAGAAAAGAAAGGTCTGCGTTTCAAGTCCGTGCGTATCCAGTTCAAGGCGGAAGTCCATGCCGGTTCCGCGCTGCACGGCCTGTGCGGTGTACGCGAGGTCGTCGGCGATACCCTTCACGGGTTTATTCATCTCTATGACACGGCCTTCGACAGACTGTCTGCCGTGCTCGAATTCACAGCTGCCTATACCGATTTTATTAGCGATGAAGCGCTTCCCCTGCCGGCTGACCTCCGGGATGCGGCCGAAGCTTTGAGTGACGAGCATCCGGAAATTTACCGGCCTGCACCCTTTTCAGGCTCCCTGATGCCGAGCACGGTCGTTGATCATATGTTTGAAAGCAGTCGCGCCTCCGTCAATGTCTGGGAATGCGATCAGTTTAATCATATAGAGATGCGCCATGTCGTCGGCTATTTTTCCGACGCCGCCACTCATATCATCGGTGCGGTCGGCCTCACGCGCGAGGAAATCAAGCGGCGCAATCTTGGCTCAGCGGCCCTTGATTATTACACGGAATTTCATGCCCCGATGAAGATGTCGGCGCCGATTGTCCTCAAAAGCGGCCTCATATCGGCAGAACGAAAGATATTCCGCTTCGGCCACAACCTTGTCGATCTGAATTCAGGTAACATTGCGGTGACGACAACGGTTGTCGGCTGTTACTTTGACATGAGTTTACGGAAATCCGTTGCCCTGCCTGAAGAGTTCACTAACTACCCGAAAGAAAAATGGCTTTCAGCCCAGTTCTAGCTTGCGGTATCAGGCCAAACGGGGGCTAAACAACAGCTTGATGTAGGACCGGAGCAACATCACCTGCGCCGCGAGTTTTTCCGGCTCCTTCAAGGCCTTTGACATAATGATGCCGCCTTCAACGATTGTGGAAATCAGGTCGGCCACTTCCTCCAGGTTGACGTCATCATTCGGCGGATACATCTCGCTGATTTCCTCCAGCATTGCGACAAATCTCTCACGCCAGGCAAGAGCGCCATTGCGGGTCAACTCGTGAATGTCGCGGTCAAACAATCGTTCCTGATAGCAAATTGTCGCAACGAGGCAGCCCGGATGCCCTTCCGGCAAGTCCGCCATCATTTCCGCCATCAGTTTCAGACCGATCAACAGGGCATGCAACGGGTCTTCATTCAGTTCCCGGGCACGGGTGAACAGATCATTGAGAAGCACCTCATCATGCTCAAGATAGCGAATAACCAGCGCCCGGGCGAGTTCCGTCTTATCTCTGAAATGATAGAAGAACCCGCTCTTGGTAATTTCTGCTTCTGTGATCAGTTCCTCGATTGAAGTCGCACCGAAGCCTTTCGCCAGAATTGCCGATTCAGCGATTGTCAGCAACCGTTCTCTTGTTTCCGCGCCTTTTTTCATCACATACCCGCGTTTTCGGTACCGGAGGTACTGTACCCCCGGTACAGTACGGTGGGGAAGATGATAATTCTAGCACTATTCGAGGTCGATTGAAATACTTCAACCTGTTGAAATAGAAACGATATTTTTTGACAACACCTGCTGTACCACGAGGACACTAGTCTCTAAAGACCTCAAAACATATTTTCCCGTCATCCAAACAGATGGGAGAATAACTATGACACACGCTAAATACAGAGACCACCTCCCGCAAATTGCGGGCAATATATTCCTGACCGATGGCGGTCTGGAGACAACCCTATTGTTTCTGGAAGGGTTTGACCTGCCATACTTCGCCGCCTTCAACCTGATGCGTACCGTTAAAGGAAAGCAGGCGATCGAAGACTACCTTCTGAAATATATCGGTATTGCCAAGGAAAACGGCACAGGGATCGTCCTTGATACACCGACATGGCGCGCGAGCCAGGATTGGGGCCACCTTCTCGGCTACAGTCCGGAAGCCCTCGATGCAGTAAACCGGGGATCCGTTGAACTGCTGCAGGACATCCGTGCCGCCCATGAGACAGAGGCGACGAACTGCGTCATCAATGGCGTCATCGGTCCGCGCGGTGACGGCTATAATCCGGCACATATCATGTCCGCGGAGGAGGCTGCGGCCTACCACCGTGCTCAAATCACCTCATTCGTTGAGGCAGGCGCAGACATGATCACTGCCGTTACCATCAACTATATCAACGAAGCTATTGGTATCGCGCAGGTAGGAGCGGAACTCGGCATCCCGACTGTCATCTCCTTTACTGTCGAAACGGATGGCAAGCTTCCGACCGGTGAAACGCTGGAAGAGGCGATCCGCAAGACAGATGACTCAAGCGGCAACAGCCCCGCCTACTACATGATCAATTGCGCCCATACAACGCATTTCGGGGATGTTTTGAGATCGGGCGGAAGCTGGCGCAGTCGCATTGGCGGTCTGAGGGCCAACGCCTCGGCTCTCAGCCATGCTGAACTCGACGAAGCAGAAGAGCTTGACGATGGCAATCCGGCCGAGTTTGGCGAACATCACGCCGATCTCGCTCAGTATCTGCCGAACCTCTCGGTCGTTGGCGGATGCTGCGGCACAGATCATCGGCATGTCGCAGCAGCGCATCGGCATTTTCACTGACGAGCAAAATAGCACCGGGCGCCTCTCATCAGGGCGCCCGGAACCGAACAGGTATAGAACGATGCATTTCAGATATGACTGGGCACAACCAAATGTTTCACATGAAACACTGATAAACCCGCCTTATGTGCCAGCAAATCACAGCGGACGCCCCAGCTGCAAACGCTCTGCGCGGTATTCTCATTTATGGGCGAGCATCGTCCCGCTTATAATTCTCTGGCGATAAGCTCCTTCATGATCTCGTTCGTGCCGCCATATATGCGCTGAACGCGCGCATCGGCATAAGAACGGGCAACCCGATATTCCCACATAAAGCCATATCCGCCGTGAAGCTGCAGGCATTCGTCAATCACTTTGTTCTCCAGATCGGAGGTCCAGTATTTCGCCATGGCAGCGGTGGCAACATCCAGCTTGCCTTTCAGCAATTCCTCAATGCATTTGTCGACAAACACTCGGGCAATCTGCACCTGGGTCTTCTGCTCCGCGAGCTTAAAGCGGGAATTCTGGAACTGAATGATATTCTGACCAAAAGCACTACGCTCTTTCGTATACTCGATCGTCTCTTCCAGGACCGCCTCCATGGTCGCGGTCGCGCCAATGGCGATCTGCAGCCGCTCCCAGGCGAGTTCCTGCATCAGGCAGAAGAAACCTTTGCCCTCACCGCCTAGCATATTGCTCGCGGGCACGCGCACATCGTCGAAGAACAGCTCAGCCGTATCCTGTGCCTTCAAGCCCAGCTTGTCGAGATTGCGCCCTTTATCAAAGCCCGGGGTCCCTGCCTCAACGAGGAAAAGTGTCGTCCCTTTGGCGCCCGCGGACGGATCCGTCTTTGTCACGACAATGACAAGGTCGCTCATATAACCGTTGGTGATGAAGGTCTTTGACCCATTGATGATATAATCATCGCCGTCCTTGACCGCGCGTGTCTTGACGCCCTGAAGATCCGAGCCCGCGCCCGGCTCCGTCATGGCGATGGCACCGATCATCTCGCCGCGCGCCATTTTGGGAAGATACTTCTTTTTCTGCTCTTCGGTTCCGTAGTGCAGTATATAAGGGCCGACGATTTCCGAATGCAGGCCGAATCCCGGCCCGGTCGTTCCGGCGCGGGCCTGCTCCTCCATCATGATAATGCTATAGAGCTTGTCTGCGCCGAGCCCGCCATACTCCTCCGGTATCGGCATACACAGAAGTCCTTGCTTGCCGGCCTCCAGCCAAGCGTCACGGCTGACCTGACCATCCTTTTCCCACTGGCTGTGATGGGGAATGATATGTTCTTCATAGAAACGGCGGACCGTCTCCCGAAAGATATTATGCTCTTCGTCAAAAATAGATCGTTCAATCATTTCGCCACCCTTGTTTCTTATGATTTGTGCGATTCCCATGAAATTGACAATTTGTCAATTTTGCATGAGTTTAGTCCTTTATGGAGCTTTTCTCCACAAAAAAAGGCGAGCAAAAAAGCCCGCCTTTCATCTTACTCGTGCATTTTCTAGAACGCCTCTGCGTCGAGTGCCATCATGGTTTTCGACCCCGCGCTCATCTTCACAAGGAGGGAGGAAACATCCGGGATCATCCGCTCAAAAAAGAACCGCGCCGTCACCAGCTTGGTCTTGTAGAAGTCGGGATCGTCCGTTCCTTCCGCCAGCTTCGCCTTTGCGATCTTCGCCATCTGCGCCCACATGAAACCAAGCGCGACAAGGCCGAACATCCGAAGATATTCCGTCGAAGCCGCCCCGGCCTCATCCGGGTTTTTCATCCCCTTTTCGCCGAGAAGCGCCGTACCCTGCTGCAGTTTTGCGAAAGCTTTTGCGAGCGGCAGAATGAATTCCTTCTGCTCCGGATCCATCATATTTTCCTGAATGAAGGCATCCACCGGATGGAAGAACTGGCGAAGATTCCGGCCCATATTCTGCGGCAGCTTCCGGCCGACGAGGTCGAGGGCCTGAATGCCATTCGCACCTTCATAGATCTGGGTAATGCGGGCATCGCGAACAAACTGCTCCATACCCCATTCATGGATATAGCCATGGCCGCCATAGCACTGCATGGCGGTCGCGGCGAGCTCGAATCCCATATCGGTGAAATAGGCCTTGATTACCGGTGTGAGGAGAGAGAGTGCCTCATCCGCGGCACGGCGACCGTCTTCTTCGGGATGTTTTTCCACCATGTCAACCTGGAGCCCCGCCCAAAGACCGAGAGCGCGTGCTCCCTCCGTGAAGGCGCGGATCATCAGCAGATTCCGGCGGATATCCGGATGCACGATGATGGGATCAGCGGGTTTGTCCGGCGCCTTGACGCCAGAAATAGACCGGCCCTGCAGCCTGTCTTTTGCGTAGATCACCGCATTCTGATAGGCGACTTCCGCCTGGCTCAACCCCTGAATACCGACGCCAAGACGTGCGGCATTCATCATGGTGAACATGGCGCGCATGCCCTTATGCGCATCGCCCAGTAGCCAGCCAGTCGCATCCTCATAATTCATGACGCAGGTGGAGTTACCGTGAATGCCCATCTTATGCTCAATCGAGCCGCAGGCAACGCCGTTACGTGTCGCCGGGTTACCCTCAGCGTCCAGCAGGAACTTCGGCACGATAAAGAGGGAGACGCCCTTGATCCCCTCCGGTCCACCCGGAATTTTCGCGAGCACCAGATGGACGATATTATCCGCCATGTCATGCTCACCGGCGGAGATAAATATCTTTGTGCCGGTGATTTTATAGCTGCCGTCGTCCTGCGGCACCGCCTTGGTACGCATAAGACCAAGGTCCGTGCCGCAATGCGGTTCGGTCAGGTTCATGGTGCCGGTCCAGTCGCCGGTAACCATTTTCGGAAGCCAAGTCTGCTTCTGCTCATCCGTGCCATGTTTGTGAATGGCCGCATAGGCACCGTGCGTGAGACCCGGATACATGCCGAACGCCATGTTCGCCGCGCTCATCATCTCCGCGAAGGCAATCCCGACGACATGGGGGAGGCCTTGCCCCCCATATTCCGGATCGGCGTCGAGGCCCATCCATCCGGCGCTGCGATACTCATCATAGGCTTCCTTGAAGCCGGTCGGGGTTGTGACTTCCCCGTCCTTCCAGGTGCAGCCTTCCTTGTCACCGACCTGATTGAGTGGCTGGATTACCTCGCTCATTAGCTTGCCGCCCTCTTCGAGGATCGCATCAATCATATCCGGCGTTGCATCCTCGAACCCCGGCATATTGGTCATCTTGTCGAGACCCAGAAGGTCGTTGAGAACAAATTTGAAGTCTTTTACCGGTGCGTTATAAACAGGCATCTCGAAACTCCCTTCTAATTCCTGAGCGGTTTGCCGGTGGTGAGCATATGCTCGATCCGGTCAAGTGTTTTGTGGTTATGGATGAGGGTCATGAACCCTTCCCGTTCTAGTTCTAGCAGTTTCTTTTCCGTGACCGGCTGGGTGATATCCGTATCCCCGCCTGTGAGGACACGAGCAACCTGCTCGCTGACCACGCCGTCATAGGCCGTGGCCTTGCCCATGGTCACAAAACCGGAGACTGCCATATCGAAGGCCGCCGCCGCCGTTGCACCGGGAAGGTTGACTTCCACCGGTTCAGGTGCGGCATAACCCTCAACCATTTCAAGGGCGCGCTTCTTCGCATCGGCAAGAACGCGCCGACGGTTCATGGTCACCCGGTCACCTTCGCGCAGGATCATCATATCTCGTGCTTCCGCCGCGCTGGTCGCAACCTTGGCGGTGGAAATGGCCTCGAACACGCCGGAAAGGGCGGGCATCGCACCGCCCGGGCGCTTCTTGTTCATCATTGCCCGGAGGACCAACTCCTTGCAGCCGCCGAAGCCGGGGATAACGCCGACACCGACCTCCACAAGCCCCATATAGCTCTCCGCATGGGCCTGAACCGCACCGGCAGCAAGAACAATCTCGCAGCCTCCACCGAGGGCCATACCGGCCGGTGCCGCCACCACGGGGAAGGGCGCATATTTTAGCTTCATCAGCGCGTTCTGACCTTCAGAGATCGAATTTTCGATTACCGGCCACATCGCCGCATTGGCGGCAAAAAGCGCAAGACCAACGTTGGCGCCGACGGAGAAATTATCCGAGTCGTTGCCGATAACCAGCGCCTTGAAGCCTTTCCTGTCGATCTTGCCCGCTTCCTGAAGCATGGCGACCACATCCTGATCGATGGAATTCATCTTTGTGTGGAGTTCAAGGCAGGCAACGCCATCACCCAGATCCCAGATACTGGCGCCCTTGTTTGACGCGACTGGCTCATTCCCGCGCTTGATATCGGCGAGCATCCAGGCGCCTTCGGCCATGGGAACGACCGCATACTCGCCGTCAACGGTCATAAAGTAAGCATCCTTGCCCTCTTCCTTGTAGAGCGGGCGATCGCCAACTTTTCTGAGGAATTCCGGTACCGGCAATCCTTCGGCTTCCAGCCGGTCGATGAAGTACTGATTGCCAAGCTGATCAAGCTGTTCAAACGGACCATATTTCCAGGCATAGCCGGTCTTCATCGCCGTATCGATCGCTATGATGTCATCGGCAATTTCGCCCACCAGCGATGCGGCATAGGAAATCGTCTTCGAAAGGATCGCCCAGGCATATTGCCCGCCCTTGTCGTCATACTCGACAAGAGCCCGCAGGCCCTTCTTCGCCGCCTTGACGGAGCCAAGTTGCGGCTTCTGCGCCTTGGCATATTCACCGGTCTTAAGGTTTCGGGCTTCCTTAACGCGTTTGCCACCCTCCTTGTTGATGCGATAAAAGCCACCCTTGCTCTTACGGCCGGTGTAGCCTTCTTCAATCATCTTCGCGGTCATCGCCACCAGTGGATGGTTTTCATCATACTCCTGCGAGAAAACATCGCTCGATGGCAGTTCCTCGAGCATGGAAGCAATCACCTTCGGTCCCAAATCGATACCGGTCAGGTCGCCGAGGCCGAAAATCCCGGTAGAGGGAATCCCCATGGGCTTGCCGCAGACAGCATCGGCCTCCTCAACCGTGAGGCCAAGATCATAGGCGGAACGTGTCGCGACAGAGGACCAGTAAATCCCGATCCGGTTGCCGACAAAACCCGGCGTATCGTAACAATCGACAACTTCCTTGCCGAGCGAGATATCCGCGAAGATGCGCAACTCTTCCAGCGCCTCTTTTCGCGTATGGTTGCCGCCCACCAGCTCAAACAGTCGCATATAGCGCGGCGGGTTGAAGAAATGGGTGATGGCGAAATCCTTTTGCAGGCTTTCCGGCATCCCCTCCATCAGCGTTTTGAGCGGAATGGTGGAGGTGTTGGACGTAACAACCGAGCCTTCTTTCCGCACACCATCAAGACGCTTGTAAAGATCCTGCTTGAGGCCCGTATTCTCGATAATCGCCTCGCAGATCCAGTCGCAATCGGCAACAAGATCGAGGTTGTCTTCAAGATTTCCAGTCGTGACCAGCCGTGCATTCTTTTTATGCATAAAGGGCGCAGGCTTGGCTTTCAGCATGGTCGCAACCGCACCTTCGGCCAGCATATTCCGGTTCTTGGCATCCTTCGGGACGATGTCCAGCAACACGACCGGAACGCCCGCATTGGCAACATGGGCGGCAATCGCCGCGCCCATGACACCGGCGCCGATAACGGCAACTTTTTCAATAGCCATGATTAGCAGGCCTCCAGAACCGTCGCGATGCCCTGACCACCGCCGATACATTGCGTTGCCAGACCCAGCGCCTTACCTTCACGCTGCAGCAGGCTGGCCACCTTGCCGGTGATCCGGGCGCCGGTTGCCCCCATCGGATGACCAAGCGCAATGGCGCCGCCGTCTAGGTTGGTCTTCTTGAAGTCCATACCGGATTCTTTCAGAACCGCAAGAGCCTGAGCGGCAAAGGCCTCATTCAGCTCAATGATATCAATGTCATCAAGGGTGACACCCGCACGTTCCAGCGCTTTCTTGGTGGCGGGAACGGGCCCGATACCCATGAGTTCCGGCGCGCAACCGGCAACGGCAATCGACTTGATCCGTGCAATTTTCTTGAGCCCATTGGCATCCGCATATTCTTCCGAGCAGACCAGCGTTGCCGACGCTCCGTCCGTCAGCGGAGAAGAGGTCGCCGCCGTCACGGTTCCGTTCTCATCAAACGCCGGTTTCAATCCCGCAAGGGTTTCCATCGTTGTTTCGGGACGAATGCATCCATCCTGCTCGACGCGGGTATTGCCATCGACAATCGGAATAATCTCGTCATTGAATTTACCTGCCTCGCGCGCAGCTGCGGCACGGGCATGGCTTTCAACGGCCATTTCCTCCTGCTCCTGACGGGAGATATTATATTTCTTAGCGAGATTTTCCGCTGTGATCCCCATGGAGACATAAGCCTCCGGATAGGATTTATAGAGACCGGGATGCGGCGCTGGATTGAAACCGCCCATGGGTACGCGAGTCATGCTCTCGATGCCGCCACAGATAAAGACCTCACCTGCGCCCATCTGGATGGCTCCTGCCGCCATATGAATTGACTGCATGGAAGAACCGCAAAAGCGGTTGACTGTTGCCGCCGCCGCTGTTTGGGGAAGTCCCGCGAGGAAGCTGACGATACGGGCGACGTTCAGGCCCTGTTCAGCCTCCGGGAATGCACAGCCAATGATCACATCTTCTATGTCTTCCTTATTAACACCCGTCTTTTCAAGAAGGCCCCTAACGACCTGACCCGTCAGTTCATCGGGGCGGATTTTGATCATTTCCCCTTTGTTTGCGAGTGTGAAGGGGGAGCGTGCATAACCGGCAATTACGACGTTCTTCATTGTCTCGATATCCTTTCAGATTAATGCAACTTGACCGGCCCGTTTCCGGTCATTTTTTGTTACTCAGTATATAGCGTCAGAATTTGACGATTGAGAGTCTGCCAAACATACGAACTGATGATTTTACGCGATGGTCTTCTTGCAGCCGTCAGCGGCACTGTCGCTTGATGCCAGATGCTCCCGGAGCTGGGCGATCCCATCTTCGAGCTCGCTAATGGCTTCGTTGATGTCTGTACGCTGCGCGATCAGCTTTTCGAGCTGTTCTTCGCATTTTTGCAGCGTGAAGGTCAGCTGGCCCGTCGGCTCGCCTTTTGGCGAGTACATATCCAGCATTTTCTTGATATCCTGAAGGCTGAAGCCGAGGCGGCGTCCGCGGAGGATTATCTTCAGGCGTCCGCGGTCTTTCCTCGAATATATGCGGGTTGTGCCTTCCCTCTCAGGATTTACAAGGCCCTTATCCTCATAAAAGCGGATCGTCCGGGAGGTTACGCCGAATTCCTCGGCAAGTTCCGTGATAGAGAACTGGACCCGATCGTCCTTGTCGATTTTCGTGTTGGCGTTCATCTGTTTCCCAATCATTATCCCTGCTGTGAATATAGTTGACGTTTACGTAAACGTCAACCCTTGAGAGGGGCGACCTCAAATCTGGGTGGGAAGGAGGATTTTCTGCTATATCTAATACATAAGAATAGTGGGAGGCACAATAAATGGCGGACAAGATTGCAACATATGAAGAGTTTTGGCCCTATTATTTACGGGAACATTCGGAACCTGCCGGACGTCAGCTGCATTATCTGGGAACCACACTCGCCCTCGCCAGCCTGATAGCCGCAATCATATTTCAACAACCATGGCTGATCCTGCTTGCTCTGGTATCCGGATACGGCCCCGCATGGATCGCTCATTTTTTTATTGAGAAGAACCGGCCCGCGACCTTCACCTATCCATTCTGGTCCCTCTATAGTGATTTTAGAATGTATTTTTACTGGCTGTGCGGCAAGCTCCCTGAGGAACTGAAAAAAGCCGGCATTTAGTTCGAAAGAACCGCACATCCCCGTATGTCCACTATGTTATTAGCAGCAACCTTATAACTGTCGTAAAATGCTATTAATGAGAGTATAGAAAATATATTAATCAAGCATTTGAAGATCACGAGCAAATGCCTTAAAATATGGCTGGAAAATTATTAAAAATGCCCGGAACTTTTCCGCCCTTCCCCTTCCATTCCCCCGCCTTTTCATGTATAGCCTGAGCAATCGGTGTCACTCCCCGTTCGAATTACATAAATATAGAAGGCCAAAGCTGTCGAATGACTGTTTATCTGCCCATTGCCGAAATTTCAGTCAATCTGTTTTTGATTTTGGGCATGGGCGGTTTGGTGGGTTTTTTGTCAGGTATGTTTGGCGTCGGTGGAGGTTTCTTAATGACCCCACTATTGATATTTGTCGGCATCCCTCCCGCTGTTTCCGTTGCTTCTGTGGCCAATCAGATTACAGCGACCAGCGTTTCAGGTGTTCTTGCCCATTGGAGACGCGGAAATGTCGATTTTAAGATGGGTACGATCATGCTTGTCGGCGGCATTGTCGGAACGCTGATCGGCACCTGGATATTTACATTGCTTACGTCGATCGGCCAGGTCGACCTGATGATTTCTTTGTCTTACGTGATCTTTCTCGGAACAATTGGAGCGTTGATGTTTGCTGAAAGCGCGAAGGCGATGATCAATACCCGAAAAGGAAACGTTCGGCGGAAAAAGCTGCATCAGCACTACTGGATCCACGGCCTGCCGTTTAAAATGCGGTTCCGCAAATCCAAACTCTATATCAGCGCACTTATGCCGCTCGGTCTTGGGGCTCTTGTTGGCATTCTCTCGAGCATCATGGGCGTTGGGGGCGGATTTGTGGTGGTTCCCGCCATGATTTATCTTCTAGGGATGCCGACGTCCGTTGTGATCGGCACGTCATTGTTCCAGATTATTTTTGTCACCATGAATGTGACGCTGCTTCATTCCATCACCACGCAGACGGTCGACATCATGCTCGCCCTCCTGCTTATGAGTAGCTCGGTTGTTGGCGCCCAAATCGGCACTAGAATGGTAACCAAACTCCGCGGTGAGCAGCTTCGTATACTGTTGGCCCTGATTGTCCTAATTGTGTGCCTCAAACTGGCGTTCGATTTGGTGATTACGCCCGATGATTTATATTCCCTCGGCTACGGAGGGAAATAGGAAGCGATGACGCTTGCCCTTCGCAACCTGGCCCTTTCCATTACAGCAATCTGTAGCGCCTGTTTAATGGCAAATGAGCCAGCCCGGGCGCAGTCTTCGCTTGTGACCGACATTTCATCGCACTTGATTTCCGTCACCTCTGATTTCACCGGCACGGAACTGCTTCTCTTCGGCGCCATCAAATATGATGATGACGATATCGGGCAAGGTCAGGGGGATGTTCTGGTCGTTGTGCGGGGTCCGGAAAAAAATATCATCGTGCGACGGAAGGACAGAGTGGCCGGGATATGGATTAATACAGATGCAGTCGAGTTTTCACGCGTCCCCAGCTTTTATGCCCTCGCAAGCAATCGGCCCGTTGAGGAAATTGCACCGCCGGACGTGCTCAGCCGCTTGCGCCTGGGTCCATCCCGATTGCGGTTCCGTGCGAATGAGCCAGCGAATGTCAGCCTTCCTTTTGAGGAAGCCATCGTCCGTCAGAAATCTCGTGAAGACCTTTATTCAGATCAAACGGCAGCCGTCTATTTTCTCGGCGATACATTATTTAGAACAACAATAGCAATTCCTGCCAATGTTCCCGTTGGTGATTACATCGCGGAATTCTATCTTTTTAAGGATGGTGAGCTGATGAGCGCGCAATCCTCTCCCCTCTTTATCAAGAAATCGGGGCTTGGCCGGACAATATTCGATTTTGCCTATGACTATCCCGCGCTATACGGTATTGCCGCGATCATTGTCGCGCTATTTGCTGGTTGGCTGGCGTCGGCGGTTTTCCGAAAAGACTAACCGCGCACGATAAAAGAGCGTTTAATTTTTACGCTAGGTGGTCTACCATCAGGAAAACGGGCGTTCGCCTTTTCTTTTCCGGCAAAATAATAAGAACGGAGCGGGGTATTTGACCCAGGCCAGAAAAACAGAGTTTGTCCCGGTTGCATTAGGCGTGCTTGTCCTGTGCTTTATTATGGGAATGGTTGGAAAGTTCGCATTCGAGAATTTTCCGAACCTTGTGTCTCCTTTCAGTGACGAGTTTAACTGGCCGCGAGGTACTATTGCATCGATCTATTCGGCGGGCGGGGTGATAACCGGCCTGACAGGTCCCATCGTTGGTATTCTTTTTGACCGCCTGGGACCCCGAAATGTTTATGGGCTTGGAATTGTCTCTGCCGGTATTGGTCTGGTTCTGGCAAGTTTCGCCACCAACATCTGGCATTTTTACTTCAGCATCAGCCTGCTCATTGGCTTTTCCGCCTCCTGTTGCGGGAATGTAACGAATGCAGCCCTCGCCAGCCGCTGGTTCAGGGCGCAAATCCCCCTGGCACTCGCCATTATCTACTCCTCAATGGGGGCTGGAACATTGCTCGGCCTCTCTCTTTCGCAGATATTCATAGAAAGTTATGGCTGGCGGCAGGCGGAACTTTTACTGGGCTTTTGCGTCTTTGGCGTTCTGGTTTTAATTGTCTTCCTGCCGTGGCGGTTCATCTCTGCGGGCAGCAAGGAACTCTCCCGCCCCAAGGCCAGCAAGGATATGGAGGCGCCCGAAATTGACTGGACCGTCTCCAAAGCAGTACGCACTGCTTCTTTCTGGGGTCTGGGGTCAGTCTTCTTTTTCACAGGGAACGGAATGTTCGCTGTGGTAATACAGGCCGTCACGTATCTGATTGAGATAGGATTCACCCCGATCGAGGCCTCGGTTAATTTCGGTCTGACAGGCCTCCTGATACCTGTCGGGATGTTGGGAGCCGGATATCTCGCTCTCAAGATCGGCCTCTTCAAGACGGCCATGCTTAGCTACGTCATTACCATATCGGCTGTCATTTTCATCTGGTTGCTGGATCGCTCAGATCACATCCTGCCTTTGTACGGTTTCATTATCTGCTTCGGGCTTTCCATGGGATCCCGCGGACCGATGATCGGCTCTATTGCATCGCGGCTTTTTGGTGGCCGCAGTTTCGGCGCCATTTACGGCAGCATCTCGGTCGGGGGCGGTCTCGGCATGGCGAGCGGATCGTTCTTCTCCGGCCTACTTTATGACCTGACCGGAAGCTATGACGTGATTTTCTCTTATTCAATTATTTGCCTTCTTCTAGGATCAAGCCCATTTTTCCTTGTACGAGGGATACGATCACAAACATAATGGGGACGGAAGGTAAGGAACAAGAACATGCCCGCCGAATATAGCGATCTTTCAATTGATGACTTCGCAAGCGCCATCCCGGATGGCGCCAAGCTTGCCATTCCAGCGGATTATGCAGGCGTCTCTATGGCGGCGACACGGGCGTTAATACGCCGCAAGGCAAAGAACCTGCATCTGGTCGGCGTCCCTACAAGTGGTTTGCAGGCCGAGCTTCTGATTGGGGCCAGATGTGTTGCTACCCTGGAAAGCTCCGCGCTGACATTGGGAGAATATGGCCCTGCCCCGCGCTTTACCAAAGCCGTACGGGAGGGAACTATCCGCCTGATTGACGCGACATGTCCCGCGATTCACGCCGGGCTACAGGCATCACAAAAAGGTATCCCTTTCATGCCGCTCCGCGGAATATTGGGAAGCGATGTGCTGAAACATCATCCGGGCTGGAAAGTCATCCAGAACCCGTTCTCCGAGAGCGAAGACCCGATCGTCGCCATACCGGCCATACAGCCCGACATCGCGCTTTTTCATGCACCACTTGCCGATCGGGATGGAAATGTCTGGCTTGGCCGGAAACGTGAACTCGTGAATATGTCCCATGCCTCAAAAGCCGCCTTCGTTACAGTAGATGAAATACGCGAAACAAGCCTTTTCGAAACTGAGGAAATGGCCGCAGGTGTCCTGCCCGCGCTTTATGTCGGGAAGATTTGCTATGCGCCAAACGGAAGCTGGCCCCTCCCTTTCTGGAACGGCGCGAAGGTAGACGATGCGCATATAGACGAATATATGAAAATGGCCGCAAGTGATGCCGGATTTAAAGAATATCTGGAGCGTTATATCTTTGGTGAAAGTGTGATGGCATGACCGTCGCGGATGAAAAAAAGGCGTTGATATGCCTGATCGCCGGTCTCCTGCGCGATTGCAACCATGTGGCCGTCGGTGCGGCCTCTCCTATCCCGGGCGCCGCGGCGCTTCTCGCTAAAGCTGCCTGGGGATCGCCGCGTCATGTCAATATTCTGGGATCTGTCGCAAATAACTTTTTCACGGGCGGCGGTGGCGAGCTGTTCGATTGTGCCGCGCAAGGACGGATTGATGCCTTTTTCCTGGGCGGCGGACAAATTGATGGGGAAGCAAACATCAATCTGATGGGCCGCGGGCCCTATCCGACGTCCACTCCGAGATGGCCCGGAACCTTCGGTTCCGCCTATCTTTATTTCCTGATCCCGAAGGTCATTCTCTTCCGTGAGGAACACACACGGCGTACATTGGTTGAGAAGGTGGACTTTATCAGTGCGCCCGGCGTCTCCGACGAGAAAACATACCGCAAAGGCGGCCCCTATGGCCTGATCACCAGTAAGGCCTTTTTCAGGTTCAACCAGGAGAAAAGAAGGTTTTCGCTGCAATCGATCCATTCCGGCAGTTCATTGGAAGACATCCTTGATAACACCGGATTCGCATTTGATTATGAGGAGGCAACGCCCGTAACGCCACCGCCGGATCCGCAGCTGTTAAAACGGCTGGAAATGGATGTCAGCCGGACCGTTGCTGAAGTTTATCCGAATTTCTCCGCGTCCATATTTCCAGTGACTTCGAAGCCGGAACCCGTAAAATAGCTAATCAAAAACGTAACAAGAAATAATCAGGGACAACCATGTCAAGCAAAGGCGCCCTTTCGGGCTTGAAAGTAATCGATCTATCCCGTGTCCTGGGCGGTCCCTTCTGCACGCAGATGCTGGGCGATCATGGGGCAGATGTCATCAAGATCGAACCGCCGCAAGGTGACGAGACAAGGGGTTGGGGCCCGCCTTACAACGAAGACGGGCTGGCCGCCTATTTTTCCGGAACGAACCGGAACAAACGCTCCATCGCGCTCGATATCCGGTCAGAGGAAGGAAAGAAAATCCTGCTCAAGCTGCTGGAAGATGCGGATGTTCTGATCGAAAATTTCAAGACGGGCAGCCTTGAAAAATGGGGCCTCGGGTATGAAGAGGTTCTGTCAAAGAAGTTTCCACGCCTGATCCATTGCCGTGTGACGGGCTTCGGGGCAGACGGACCCTTTGGCGGGTATCCCGGCTATGACGCCGTTATTCAGGCCTGGGCGGGGCTTATCAGCGTTAATGGATCGCCGGAATCAGGCCAGGTTCGCATCGGCATACCGCTGGTCGATCTCGGCACCGGCATGAATGCCACCATCGGTATCCTGATGGCAGTGAACGAGCGGCATGTCTCCGGGAAAGGACAGTCGGTTGAGGCTTCTCTCTACGATACCGGCATCCAGCTTCAGCATCCGCATGCGCCCAATTACCTTATGTCCGGCAATGCCCCAAAGCTGACGGGAAATTCCCATCCCAACATCGCGCCCTATGATCTTTATCCGACGCGGACAACACCGGTATTTCTCGGGGTTGGTAATCATGGTCAGTTCACGAAGCTCTGTGCCGCTCTCGGCGAACCGGAACTTGCCAATGATCCGCGCTTCGCGGACAATTCCCTTAGAGTAGCCAACCGCCTGGATTTGAATGAGGCGCTTTTAAAGCTCTTTGCCGATACAGATGGTGTCGAGGTTGCAACGAGGCTTCTGGCTGCCGGTGTGCCCGCAGGCGCCGCCATGTCCGTGCCGGAGGCTCTCAACCATCCGCATACCCGTCACCGCAACATGGTGGTCGAGATGGACGGATACTCAGGAACCGGCGTTGCCGTAAAACTGAGTCGCACACCGGGATCCGCAAAAACCGCCCCGCCGGCCTTTGGTGCACAGGGACGCCAGATCCTCAAGGAACATGGCTTTGACGATGGCGAGATCGAGAGCTTTATCCGCGATAAGGTCATGTGGGAGCAACCGAAATAGCGGCGTCATAATCCCTAGATTCAAAATCAGGACTTGAAGTCACCCACTGTCCTTCTGATAGTATGTTCATAGAAACTGCGGCCGACCCTGCCGCCTCAATAAAAAGAGGAACGAATATAATGGTCAAATTCGGTGTAAATCAGTCGGTTGAACGCAAGGAAGATTTTCGTCTCATTACCGGATCAGGCGAGTACACGGACGATATCACGCTGGAAGGCCAGCTGTACGGATATATGCTGCGCTCCCCCGTGGCCCATGCAAAGATTTTGTCGATTGACGTTGATGATGCCCGCGCGGCCCCCGGAGTGGTCGATATTATCCTTGGCACCGAACTGGAAGCGGACAAGGCGAACCAGCTTCCCTGCATGATCCCGCTCAAGAACCGGGACGGCAGTGACCGCCCTGATCCCGGGCATCCTGTTCTCGCGACCGATAAGGTCCGATATGCGGGAGACAATATTGCCTATATCGTTGCCGAGAGCCTCGCAGAAGCCAAGAATGCATCAGAGCTGATCATGTTCGATTTCGAAGAGCTGGATGTCGTTGTTGATACGAAAACCGCAAATGAAGACGGACAGCCGCTGGTTCATGACGGCGTTGCGAATAACGTGGCATTCGATTGGGCGCAGGGAGACGAGAAGAATATCAACGATGTCATGAGCAATGCAGCCCATGTTACCGAAATCGACTTGATCAACAATCGGGTTGTCGTGAATTCGATGGAACCGCGCGGTCTGATCGCGGATTGGGACGCCGCGGACGAGAAAATGACGATCCGTATGGGCACACAGGGCGGCTGGGTCCTCCGCTCCCTGCTCGCCAATTCCATACTGCACGTGCCCGAGGAAAAAATTCGTGTGATTACCCCGGATGTCGGCGGAGCCTTCGGAATGAAGCTCTTCTTTTATTCTGAATGTGCCGCGACAGTCTGGGCATCACGCAAGCTTAGGCGTCCGATTAAATGGATGGGCGAGAGAAGCGACGCGTTCCTCTCCGATACGCAAGGGCGCGATCATGTGACCCACGCCAAACTTGCGTTTGATGCCGACCATAAAATTACCGGCATGATGGTGGAAACAAACGCCAATCTGGGCGCCTATTTCTCGACATTCGGGCCGATGATTCCGACCATGGCCGCCGTAAAGGTCATGCCGGGCGTTTATGACATCCCCGATTTCTACTACCATTGCACAGGTGTTTTCACCAACACAGTGCCGGTTGATGCCTACCGCGGCGCCGGACGGCCGGAAGCAATCTATATTATCGAACGGCTGATGGACAAGGCCGCACGGGAATTCGGCATCGGACAGGATGAAATCCGCCGCAAGAATTTTATCCCCGTGGCCGCCATCCCCTATAAGACAGCAACCGGCTGCGTCTATGACAGCGGCGAGTTCGAGCGGGTCATGAACCGCGCGCTTGAAACCTCCGGCTGGGCCGATTTTTCAGCCCGTAAGGCAAAATCGGCAGAGAACGGCAAGCGCCGCGGGATCGGCATGTGCTACTTTATCGAGGCGACAGCAGGCAATCCGACCGAGAATGCCACCATCCGTTTCGTCGAAGACAATCGGGTCACGCTCGCCGTCGGCACCCAATCGACGGGACAGGGACATTCCACAGCTTATGCCCAGATCGTGGCCGAGCGGCTTGGCGTTCCGTTTGAGAATGTCGATGTAATTCAGGGGGATACGGACAAGATCAAGACTGGCGGTGGCACGGGCGGTTCCCGTTCCCTGACGACACAGGGACCGGCCATTCATGCCGCAAGCGACGAAGTAATTAATAAAGGCAAGGAACTTGCCGGTCATTTTCTGGAGACGGCAGCAGTGGACATCGAATTTTCCGCCGAGCATGGAGAATTTGCGATTGCCGGGACAGACCGCAAAATTGGGATACTGGAACTCGCCCACCGCGCGCGCGGCCTTGGCCAGCTGCCAGAAAACCTCGCAGAGGGCCTCGATTCCGAAGCCAGCTTCACCGTAGAGGCCTTTACCTATCCCAACGGCTGCCATATTGCCGAAGTCGAGGTTGACGAACTGACCGGCGAAACCGATGTCGTCCGCTATGTCATCGTCGATGACTTCGGAACTATCGTAAACCCGGCGCTGGTCCGCAACCAGGTGATCGGTGGCGTGGGCCAGGGCATTGGCCAGGCCCTCACGGAACATACAGTCTATAGTGATGACGGACAGCTTCTGACCGGTTCCTTCATGGACTATGGCATGCCGCGTGCCGATCATGTCCCGGTCGATCTCCTTTATGAAACAATCGAGGTTCCCTGCACCATGAACCCCATGGGCGTAAAAGGCTGCGGAGAGGCAGGCTGTATTGCCGCACCGCCGGCGATCATCAACGGGATCATCGATGCGCTTCAGGAAATCGGGGTCCGGCATATCGATATGCCGGCGACGCCGCAGAAGGTCTGGGATGCCATCCGGATGGCAAGCTAGAAACCCGAGAGTTTGACAAGAATCTTCATTGATGCGGATGCCTGCCCGGTAAAGGAAGAAGTTTATCGCGTTGCCGGGCGGCACCGGCTGATGACCTTCGTCGTCAGCAACAGCTGGATGCGTATTCCGCAGAGCCCTCTCATTGAGCAGATCGTTGTCGATGACGGCTTCGATGCGGCGGATAACTGGATTGCCGAAAATTTGGCTTGCGATGATGTGGTCATAACCTCGGATATTCCGCTGGCGGACAGAGCCCTCAAGAAATCCGCTGTTGTGCTTGGCCCTTCCGGCAAGGCCTTTACCGGGCAATCGATCGGCATGTCCCTCGCAATGCGCGATCTGAATGCCCATCTTCGGGAAACTGGCGACATTACTGGCGGCGCCCCGCCCTTCAGTAAAAAAGACCGCAGCCGGTTCCTGAATGTACTGGAAAACACGCTGCAAAAATTGCGGAAGTAAACGGTTTCTGCTCCCTACCCCCAAAACATATTTTCCACTTGTATATTCGCGCATTCTCGCTACTTAATTTGATTGCCGACGAGCCGTTCGTTGAGCGGGGCTACCGTCCCCCAGTCCGGTTGGAGATCATTCATAATGATGTTAGTTCGCACTTATGCGGCGCCCAGCGCCGTTGAAGGAGTTGGTGTATTCGCGGCGGAAAAAATCAGGAAAGGCACCCTGATCTGGCAGTATCAGCCCAGCTTCGACCGGCTTGTCCCGGCGGAAATGCTGTCAACAGCCTCTCCGGTAATTCAGGAGTTCCTTCGAAAATATGCCTATCCGGCCCATGACGAGCCGGGCATGCTGGTTATCGAGGTCGATAACGGCCGGCTGATGAACCATTCTGAGGAGCCGAACACGAATTTCACCAAGATTACGGAGGGGTATGCCACACGCGATATCTCGGAAGGCGAAGAACTGCTTTGCGATTATCGTGAGTTTGATCCGGAGTTTGAACTTCTCCCCTCCCTCGTCGCCGAATTCGCCGCCCGGAGCCTTAACAACGGGAATGCACACGGCGCCAATTAAACAACACATGCCGCAGCCGCCAAGATATATGCTTGGCGGCAACAGCTTTGAGCATCAAATTTTTTGGGGAAATGGCGCACCTAAGCGAAGAAAGTTCGAACGCTTTGTTCGAAATTCTTATGCAATGGAATCAGGTGCTTACAGCCCTCTTCAACCCTGCAAATGATCCCGATATGGGCATTTGCGGGGTGG